>JBKOVG010000405.1:0-46677 GCA_046723845.1 Candidatus Methylomirabilota bacterium
GCCTCCTCCAGCGACGTCTTGAGCTTGGCGACCTGCTCGCTGAGCGTCTTGAGCTCCGCCACGAGGAAGGATTGCTGCGCGTCCTGCGCCTTCAGCTCGGCGCCGAGGCGCGCGATCTCCTGCGCCTGCGCGTCCTGCGCGGTCTTCACGTCGGTGAGGGTGACCTTGGGAGGCTCCAGGGCCGGCGGTACGGCCTGCTCCGGCGGCGTACCGCGGCCACTCGCGCATCCGGTGAGTAGAGCCGCTGCCACGCCGTAGAAGAGGGCGCGAGCGGAGCGTGAGGCCATCTCAGGCACCGTAGCATCCGCCTTTGCCTCCGTCAATGACGCGGCCCCGTCTTTGACTCGTCTGTGTGTTTTCGCTAGCATGCGGCGCATGACCGACGCGGCCTGGACGCTGTATCTCTCCGCGGCGATCACCGGCGGCGCCTTCGGCTACGTCATTCAGCGCGGTGGATTCTGTCTGATGCGCGCGCTCGCCAACCTGTTCTTGATGGGCGACGCCACCCTCATGCGCGCGTATGCCCTCGCCCTCCTCGTGGCCATGGCGGGCGTGCAGGTGCTGTCCGCCTTCGGCCTCGTGGACATTCCCGTGCGGCCCTTCCACTGGCTGTCCAACGTCACGGGCGGCCTCGTGTTCGGCGCGGGCATGGTGCTCGCGGGCGGCTGCTCGGGCAGCACGTGGTATCGCGTGGGCGAGGGAGCGGTGGGCGCGGTGGTGATCCTCCTCGGCTTCGCCCTCGGTGCAACCACGGTACGCCTCGGCGTGCTGGGACCGCTGCGCGCGTCGCTGCAGGCGCCCACCATCACCGTGGCCGACGCGCCACCCACCCTCGCCACCGTGCTGGGAGTCTCGCCGTGGGTGGTCATCGCAATCCTGTGGATCGCCGGGGCGCTCTGGCTCTTCCGATCGCGCGGGTCTGATCAGCGCGGCAAGTGGCCGTGGCCGCTCACGGGCGTCGCGGTGGGTCTGCTCATCGCCGCGGGCTGGTGGAGCTCGAGCGTGGTGGAGCGTCCCGTGGGCATCACCTTCGCCGTCAACACGGGCGAGCTCCTCACCTACCCGCTCGTGGGCTTCCCCAATCGCGTCAACTGGAGCATGGTGATGCTCCTCGCCGTGCCGGTGGGCGCGTTCCTCGCCGCGTGGCCTGCCGGCGACTTTCGCTGGAAGCTGCCCCCGGGGTGGTCGCTCGTGAAGATCTTCGCGGGAGGCCTGCTCATGGGCGGAGCGGCCATACTCGGCGAGGGCTGCAACATCACGCAGGGGCTCACGAACAGCGCGACGCTCGCCGTGGGCAGCCTCGTGACCATCGCCTTCATTCTCGTGGGCAGCTGGCTCACGCTTCGTGCGCTCTACAGCGCGTCTTCCTGAAGGCGGCGGCGGTGAACGGGTCGGAGAGCGGGAAGCGGCTGCCCGTGAGCACGCTGAGTTGCGATCCGCGTGGCCACTCTCACGAGCCACGAGATTCGGCGTAGCGACTTCGATCACACCCAGAAGATACGGCTCCGGGGAAGCGCTCCCACCCTCCGACCCTTGAGGTCGCGGGTTCTCGACGACCTACTTCTTAGTGAACAGGGTCAGTGGATGTCGCGGAGGAGGATGACGGGAACGGGATTGCCGGGGGCGATGGTGGTGTCGCCCGGGACGACGGCGAGGCCGTCGGCGGCGACCATGGAGCGGAGGATGCCCGAACTCTGATCGCCGGTGAGCCGTGCGCCGTAGCTGCCCGCGCCGTCGGTGGTGAGGGTGACGCGCAGGTAGCCGCGTCGACGGCCGGGATTGGCAATGGCCGCTTCCGCGTGCGCCCGGATCAGCGGCCGGTTGAGCTTCGCGTGGCCGCCGAGACGGCGAAGGGCGGGGCGGACGAAGAGCTCGAAGGTGACCATGGCGGAGACGGGATTGCCGGGCAGGGCGAAGACGGGCAGCGCGTGCTTGTCCGCGGACGGGATGGTTGCGAAGGCGATGGGTTTGCCCGGCCGCATGTTGACGAGCCAGAGATGCTGCTCGGCGCCGAGATGTTCCAGGGCGGACTTGACGAAGTCGTGCTCGCCCACCGACACGCCCGCCGACGAGATGAGGAGATCGCAGCCGAGCCCCCACTGGAAGCGCGCCTCGATGTCCGCCTGGCGGTCAGGCGCCACCCCCAGGCTCACCGGCTCGGCACCCGCCTCCCGCACCTGGGCCATCAGCGAGTAGGTGTTCGAGTTGGGGATCTGCCCGGGACCGAGGCGGCCGCCCAGGTCGACGATCTCGTCGCCGGTGGAGAGGATGCCCACGCGGGGCCGCCGCACCACCCGTACCTGCGACTGGCCGAGGGCGGCGAGGATCCCCACCTCGGCGGCCCCGAGGAAGCGGCCGGGCTCGAGCACGCGGTCGCCCGCGCGCACGTCTTCACCGCGCGGCCGGACGTAGTCGCCGACCTTTACCGGGCGCGGAACGAGGAGGGTGTCCCCCTCCAGCGTCACGTCTTCCTGGGGTATGACGCTGTCGCCGCCTTCCGGCAGCGGCCCGCCCGTGAAGATGCGGAAGGCCTCGCCGGGAGCGAGCGCGCGCGCCGCCACGTGCCCCGCGGCCACGCGTCCGGCCACTGCAAGACGCCCGGGCGCGGCCGCGGAAGCCGCGGTGGTGTCCGCGCCACGCAGCGCATAGCCATCCATGGAGGAGTTGGGCCACGGGGGAAGATCGAGGCCCGCCACTGCGGGCTCCGCGAGGACGCGATGCAAGGCGCGGCCGAGCGGCACCTGCTCGTCGCCCAGCACGCCGATGCGGGAGAGGATGCGCTCGAGGGCCTCTTCGACGGAAATCACGACGGTATTGTACCCTCTCCCGCCCGCGGCAGGAGGGCGCGGCAGCTCGTCAGCGCGGCTGGCGGAGGAGCGGCTGATACTTGGCGAGGAAGCGTTGCCGGCTCAGGACGAAGAGGGCGAAGAAGCCGGCGGTGATCAGGATCTCCCGGATCCCCAGGGGAAAGCTCATGTTCTTGTCGATGGATGGGAAGACGATGAGGATGCGCTCCACGAAGATGGCGATCCAGCCCATGAAGAGGATGACCGTGAAGACCTTGTGACGCGTGGGAGGGCGCCCGGTGAGCCGCTTGAGGAGGTATGAAAAGGGAATGAGCCAGCCCACGATGAAGATGGCCCAGGCGATCTGCCCCCACGGGGGATTGAAGAAACGATTCAGGAAGAAGCGCGTTTCGATCGGCACGTTGCCGTACCAGATGACCAGGTACTGCGAGAAGAAGAAGTACATCCAAAACACGGACATGGCGAAGGTGAGCTTGGCCATGTCCTGGATCCCCGACGGCGAGACCTGGGTCATCCCGCGGGCGTTGGCTCGGATGGCGAGGAAGGTGACGAGGCCGAAGCCGGGATACATCGAGGTGACGACGTAGTAGCCGCCGAGGAGGCCGCTGTACCAGACGGGGTCGAGCGACATGAGGAGGTCGAAGCCCCAGAGCGAGAGCACCACCACGTAGAGGATGAGGAGGGTGGTGGCGAGCTTGTTCCGGCGCGCGAGGGCCTGCGGGGTGGCCGCATCCGCGCCGCCCTCCGCGAAGACCGCCGTGGTGAAGATGCTGGCGATCCAGTAGAGGACGAGGCTGCCCACGGCGAGGCGGAGCGACATGAAGGGCACGTTGAGCCAGATCGCCTTCTTCGGGAGCGGGTGCGTCACCCACGGATAGAGCGTGGTCCGCCCGAAGAAGAGGATCACGAAGCCCACGAGGGACACGGGGAGGAAGCCCCCGGTGGTGAGAGCCAGCCGCTTCACGCTGGGAGACCAGCGCGCCTCCGTCATCTGCATCATGCCGGCCAGCGCGGGACCGGTGATGGCGAAGCTCGACCAGAAGAGCAGGTTGACCAGGTAGATGCCCCACGTGCCGCGCGGATCGCCGCTCAGGACGCCCCACAGGAAGGCGACGGCGCCGAGGGCGGCCAAGATCCAGAGGAGACCTGTCCGGCCCCCCACGCCCTGATCCATGGTGGCGGCGGTCATAGCTTGGCGGCCAGGGTGCGGAGGTAGTTCACCACGTCCCAGCGCTCCTCCGCGGAGAGCGACTCGCCGTAGGAGGGCATCACGGCGCCCCCCACCGAGAGATAGCTCTGCCAGTAGCCGTCGGTCCGTGCCTTCTGCAGCTCGGGATTGGTCAGGTCGGCGGCGGGAACGAACTTGGCGGCGACGAGGCCGTTCCCCTTTCCGGAGGCGCCGTGGCAGGGCGTGCAGTAGACCGCGAAGAGATTGGCGCCCTTGCGGATCGACTCCGGGGTGGCCGGCACCGGATTCTTGCGCAGCGCGGCCGCCTCGCGCTGGTCCTTGGCGTAGTAGAGCTGACTCCCCGTGCGCGGGAGGCTCCCCGGTGCCATGGCGAAGTTCATCTCGCCGGGTTTCACCACCTGGCCCTGGATCATGTCGTGGTTCCAGCGGTAGACGAGCGCCAGTAACTGCACGCCAGCGACGCCACCCACGAGGAGCAGGACGAGGACGAAGACGTACTTCATCATCGCCGCACTTCCTCCGCGCCCGCGGTAGTGAGGAGGGCCCGCACCTGCTCCGCCGTCTCCGGCGGACAGTCGACGGCGACGCCGAAGCGATCCAGGGTGAAGCGGGGATCGTAGGTCGGCGACGGCCTGGTCTTGGGCAGTCGGCCCAGCAGCAGCATGGCGACCAGGGTGGCGAGGCCACCGAACAGGATGGTCAGCTCGAAGGCGATGATCACGAAGGGCGGGAAGGACACGGGCGCCTTGCCACCGGTGACGAGCTCCCACTTGAGCGACGACCAGATGGTGAGGAAGAAGCCGGTGGCCGTGCCCGTGAGGGCACCCATCAAGGTGAACAGCCGCACCGCGCTGAGCGGCCGGACGCTCTCGATCTCCTCCCCAATCTCCTCCACGGGCACGGGAGTGTACACAGTCAAGTCGACGAAGCCCCGGGCCCGCAGCCGGCGGATGGCGTCGAGGGTGGTGTCCACGTGGGCGAACACCCCGAGCACGCTGGCCGTGGCCATGCTAATGGTGCCCCTCGTGCGCGTGCTTCAGCGGATGGGCGAGGGTCTCCTTCACCTCCACGATGGACAGCGACGGCAACACCCGGATGAAGCCTAGGAAGAGGAGGAAGAACCAGGCGAAAGAGCCCGCGATGATGCTGGAGTCGGTCACCGTCGGATAGTACGTGCCCCAGGTGTAGGGATAGAAATCAAAGCCCAGCCCCGGCACGATGATGTTGAAGCGCTCCAGCCACATGCCGATGAGCACGAGGACGGAGATGACGAACAGCCATACCGTGTTCAGTCGGATGCGCCGCCAGAAGAACACCAGGGGCGAGATGCTGTTGCAGAAGTACATGCCCCAGTACGCCCACGCGTATTGCTTGGTCGCCTTGGCGAACACGCTGGCCCGCTCGAAGTGATCGCCGCTGTACCAGGCGGTGAACACCTCACAGATATAGAAGTAGCTGAGGACGAGGCTGGTGACCAGCACCAGCTTGGCCATGGCGTCGAGGTGCTTGTCCGTGATGTAGGCGTACCAGTTGAAGATGTACCGCATGGGGAGCACCAAGATGAGCACCATGGCGAAGCCGGAGAAGATGGCCCCGTCTACGAAGAAAGGCGCGAACAGGGTGGAGTGCCAGCCCGGCACGAGGGCCATGGCGAAATCGAAGGACACCACGCTGTGCACGGAGAGCACCAGCGGAGTGGCGAGGGCGGCGAGGAGGCCGTAGGCGCGGCGGTAGTGCCGCCACTGGGAGTCCGAGCCCTCCCAGCCCAGGGCGAGCACCGCGTAGACCTTCTTCTTGAAGCCGGTGGCGTTGTCGCGGAGGGCGGCCACGTCGGGGACGAGGCCCACGATGAAGAACACCACGCTGATGGTGAGGTAGGTGGAGATGGCAAATACGTCCCACACCAGCGGCGACTTGAAGTTCGGCCAGAGGTAGCGCTGGTTCGGGTACGGCATGAGCCAGTAGGCGAACCACATGCGGCCGGCGTGGATGAGAGGGAAGAGGCCCGCCGTCATGACCGCGAAGACCGTCATGGCCTCGGAGGCGCGGTAGATCGAGGTGCGCCACTTCGCGCGGAAGAGATACAGCACGGCGGAGATGAGGGTGCCCGCGTGTCCGATACCGATCCAGAACACGAAGGTGGTGATGTACATCGCCCACATCTGCGGGGTGCGCTTGCCCGCCGCCCCGATGCCCGTCCAGATCTGCCACGCCCACGCGGCCACGCCGCAGCCCAGGATGAGCCCGACCAGGCACATCCAAGAGAAGTACGTGTTGCCCGGCATGCCCACCGTGCGGATGACGTCACGATTGACGTCCGCCCACGAAGGCTCACCCGGCCGTATCGCCACGCTCATGCCTTGTGCTCCTTCCCTTCCCTGTGGCCGGCCACCTCGCGCCGCGCCACCCGGGCGAGATAGGTCACGGCCGGCCTCGTCCCCAGCTCACGTAGGACGTGATAGCTGCGCGGGCTGGCCGAGAGCTTGGACACGCGGGAGGCGCCGTCCTTGAGATTGCCGAAGGTGATGGCCTGGGCCGGGCAAGTCTGCTGGCAGGCGGTCAGAATGTCGCCGTCCTTGAGGGCCCGCGCTCCTTCCCGCGCGTCGTTCTTCGCCTTCTCGATGCGCTGCAGGCACATGGTGCACTTCTCCATGATGCCGAGCTGGCGCACGGTGACGTCGGGGTTGAGCTGGATGTCGAGCGGGGTGGTCCAACTATAGTTGAACCAATTGAAGCGGCGCACGTGGTACGGGCAGTTGTTGCCGCAGTAGCGCGTGCCCACGCAGCGGTTGTAGATCTGCGCGTTGAGCCCTTCCTTGGTGTGATAGGCGGCGTAGACCGGACACACTGGCTCGCACGGCGCCACCTCGCAGTGCTGACAGAACATGGGCTGGAAGACGTTCTTGGTCTCGCCCTTGGGCCCGTGCTCCCAGCGCTCGAGCCGGATCCACTGCTGCGCGCGCCCGTAGGAGACCTGGGCCTTGCCCACCACCGGCACGTTGTTCTCCGCCGAGCAAGCGGCCACGCAGGCCTGGCAGCCCGTGCAGGCATCGGAGTCCACGGCGATGCCCCAGCGATACTCGGGATACTTGACGGGCGGGTACATGCTCGGATGGCTCGCGCCCTCTGGGGCGCGGCCGCGCAGCTCCATCTCGCGCGCGGCGGCAAGGCCCACCACCTCCACGATCTCGCGGTCGTCGTCGTCGAAGGTCGCCTGCGGGATGGCCAGGGGCTGGCGCGCGCCCGTCTTGGCGAGCGAGACCTTGACGGACAGGAAGGCGAGACCGCCCGACACAGAATCGACGGCGCCCCCGAGGAGCCGCATAGGGTTCGCCCCGCCATTGAGCATGATGTCGCCGAAGTGTCCCGTGCGCAGGTTGCCCGCCTTCGCGTAGGCGCCGGGATAGTCGTGGCCGAGCCCCATGGCGATGGCCACCGTGCCCGGATGGAGCGTGGGCGACACCCACGCGGGCAGCTCCACGCTGCCGTGAGGCGAGGTGAGCTTGACCACGTCGCTCCGCGAGATACCGAACTTCTCCGCCGTCTCCGCGGGCACCTCGACCCAGCCGCCCCACGCCACCTGCGTCATGGTGTCGGGCGCTTCCTGCAGCCAGGGCTCATCCGCACTCCGCCCGTCGTAGAAGCGGGTCGACGGATAGACGATGAGGGCGTGGGTCCCGTCGCCCTCGAGCTTGGCCGGCTCGACGCTCAGGCGGGTCGCATCGAACTTCGCGCTGCCTCCGGAGGCCGCGGGAGCCGCCGCGCGCCACACTCCGCCGCGACGGAGCGACTCCTCCCAGAAGTCGACGGCGCTCTTGCCGCCGCCCCATTCCTTGGCCATGCCCTGCCACTGCTCGCGCACGTAGTCCTGGAAGCTCGACCACCTGAGCGGGTCCTTGCCCTCCTCGGTGCCGAGGGCCTGACGCCCGACGGAGAGCAGGATGTCTCCCGTGGCCTTACCGTCGACCGGCTTGCCGTCGATGACCACCGGCCCCATCGTCGGCTGCATCAGACCGATCACGCCCTCGCGCGCCACGTAGTCACCCCAGGACTCGAGCGGATGGAGCGCGGGCAGGAGGAGCGTCGCCTTCGCCGATGTCTCTGTGGGCCGCGTGGCGAGGCTCACCACCGTCGGCACCTTGGCGAGCGCCTCGACGAAACCCGCCTTAGGCGGCATGGCGTAGACGGGATTCACGTCGGCGAGGATGAGCACTTCGATCTCGCCCGCGGCCATGGCCCGGGTCAGCTTCACCATGTCGGCGTAGGGGCTCGCCTTGCCGAGCGCGGCGTCCGCGCCGAATCGCACGGTCCTGCCCACCGCGCCCACGGCCTGATTAAGCAGGTTCACCGCGATCAGCGCGTCGGTGGCCTGGGGCCCCGTGGTCGCCACTCCGCCCGCGAGGGCGAGCGCGCTCTTGGCGCCGGCGAAGTCGTGGGCCACGCGCTTGATGGTGTCGGCGGGAATGCCCGAGACCTCGGCGACCTTGGCAAGATCGACGTTCTTCACGGCGGCGCGCAGGGCACCCGGGTCGCCGCCCTTGCCCTCGTGCCCCGCCTCCACGATGACCTTGAGCATGGCGAGGGCGACCAGGCCCTCGGTGCCGGGAGCGTTCCGCACCCATTCGTCCGCGTTGGCCGAGGTCATGGACTGGCGCGGCTCCACCGCCACAAACGTGCCCGCCTTGCCCTTGGCCAAGGCGTGCATCTTGGTGTACGCGGCGGTGTTGGCGACCAGGCTGCCCCAGGTCTCGAGGAAGTCGGCGCCGAAGGAGAGGAGGTAGTCCGCGTCCTCGATGGCGTAGTAGGGAATGCCGTCGCGGCCGAAGGTGGCGCGATTGGCGGCGCGGAGCGCCTCGTAGCCGATGGGCTCGTACGTGATGCGCGGTCGGGCCCCGAGCGCCTTCGTCCACTCGTCCATGAGCCGGCCGAGGCTGCCCGTCTCGAGGCCGCTCACGATGGCGATCCTGCTCCCCTGCTTGCCCTTGACGAGCCCCTGGAGCTTGTCGACGAGCGCCTTCTCCGCCTCGTCCCACGCCGCGGGCTTGCCCGCGACCATGGCGCCGCGATAGCGGTCGGGGTGATAGAGACCCTGGAGCGAGGCCTGCCCGCGGATGCACAGGGCCCCCGCGTTCACCGGGTGGTCGGGGTTGCCCTCGAGCTTGATGACACGGCCGTCACGATTCTTGGCAAGCACGCCACAGCCGCTGGGGCACTCGCGGCACACCGTGGCGAAGTAGGAGGCGACACCGGGAACGATGCCGTCGGGCGGCACGACGTACGGGATGAGCTTCTCCGGTATCGCGCCAATCAGTTCCTTGGCATCGTTGCCGCACCCGCTCGCCGCCATGGCGGCGCCCGACGTCGCCACGATCCGGAAGAACGACCGACGATCGATCCCGCTCACAGACGTCCCCCCGGGATGTGCATCGTAAGAGGGGTTCGACGGGAGAAGCAACACGGCCAGTGTCGCAGGACGGGAACAGCGCGCTCACCGACCATCTACGCTCGTGCGCTCCTCGCGCGGCATCGCGCTCGCTAAACGTGCGAACCAGTGTGGCCGGCGGAGCGACGCGACTTCAGGCGCGCGGCCTTGTGAACCGTATCACGCGAGAAAACAGAGGTCAATAGAGTTTCGGCGGTGCGGGCGCTCAGCGAGCGAGGTCGAAGGCCTTCCGAGCGACTCCGGCCGCCTCGTCGAGATCGGCGGGAGCGTGGGCGAGCGAGACGAAGGCGGCTTCGAACTGCGAGGCGGCGAGGAAAACGCCGCCCTCGAGCATGGCGTGAAAGAAGCGGCCGTAGCGCGCGGTGTCCGACCGCTTGGCGGTGGCATAGTCCGTCACGGGCTCGCCGGTGAAGAAGGCGGTGAGCATGGAGCCGACGCGATTGACGGTGAGCGGCACGCCCGCCGCCCGCGCGCCGTCCTCCAGACCGGACTGGAGGTGGGCGCCGCCCCGCTCGAGCCGCGCATACACCTCGGGCGCGCCGAGGGCGCGGAGAGCGGAGAGCCCGGCGGCAACGGCGAGCGGATTGCCGGAGAGCGTGCCCGCCTGATAGACGCCGCCCAGCGGGGCGACGCGCTCCATGATGGCCCGCGCGCCACCGTAGGCGCCCACGGGCAGGCCGCCGCCGATGATCTTCCCGAGGCAGGTGAGGTCGGGGCGGACGCCGTAGAGCGCCTGGGCTCCGCCGTACGCGACTCGAAAGCCCGTGATGACCTCGTCGAAGATCAGGAGCGCGCCGTGCCTGTCGCACAGCGCGCGCAGCCCGGCGAGGAAGCCGGGCGCGGGCGGCACCACGCCCATGTTGCCCGCCACCGGCTCCACGATGATGGCCGCCACCTCCCGGCCCCGCGCGGTCATCACCGCCGCCACCGCATCCAGATCGTTGAAGGGCACGGTCATGGTCAGCGCGGCCAGGGCCGCGGGCACACCCAGGCTGTCGGGCACGCCGAAGGTGGCGCCGCCGGAGCCGGCCTTGACGAGGAGACTGTCAGCGTGACCGTGGTAGCAGCCTTCGAACTTGACGATGGCCTCCCGTCCCGTGAAGCCCCGGGCGAGGCGGATGGCGCTCATGGCCGCCTCAGTGCCGGACGAGACGAGGCGCACCATCTCCATGGAAGGGACGGCTCGCGAGATCAGCCCGGCCAGCTCGACCTCGCCCTCCGTGGGCGCGCCGTAGCTCGTGCCCCGCCGCAGCGCCTCCCCCACCGCCTCCAGCAGCGAGGGCGCCGCGTGGCCGAGGATGAGCGGTCCCCACGAGCCGAGGAAGTCGATGTAGGTCCGGCCGTCCACGTCGGTGATGCGGCAGCCCTCGGCCCGTGCCACGAAAAACGGCGTGCCGCCCACGCCGCGAAAGGCGCGCACGGGGCTGTTCACGCCTCCGGGAATCACCCGCTGGGCCTCGGCGAACAGGGCGTCGGAGCGCGTGCTCACGCGAGCGCGTCCCCGTCTGGCTTCTTCCACTCCGCGGGAAGGAAGTCACGCTGGACGGCATCCCAGCGGAAGGCGTTCGCGTCGGCGACCCGGCCCTCTAGCACCGACACGACCACGTAGCTCGCCTCCGGATACGCCGGCTCGCCGTTGATCAGCGCGTTGTGCTTGTCGGTGGCGGAGAAGTAGGCGCCCGCGTCGATGTGCGAGTGATAGATGGTCAGCACGCGGAATCCCTGCGCCTCGCGGCGGCCCATGGCGATGAGATCCTTGGGGTCGATGTAGTAGGCGGTGCGCGAATCGCGCGGATGGCGTTGCGGGTCCTTGGCGTG
Organism: Candidatus Methylomirabilota bacterium; assembly: GCA_046723845.1. Taxonomy (GTDB): domain Bacteria; phylum Methylomirabilota; class Methylomirabilia; order Rokubacteriales; family CSP1-6; genus AR37. The sequence goes on from JBKOVG010000405.1 coordinate 11,258, forward strand.
GAGCTCGTCCTGGATGTTGCGGCACGGGAGAAGGAGGCGCTCGCCGTTCCGGTCCATCACCACGCCGCAGCACTCTCCCGGGTACTCCGCGCCGGCCTGCGACCGGACGCGCGCGTACTCTTCGGCGGTCAGGATCATCGAGAGATGGTCACCCGCCTGCGCGATCCGGTCCACCCGCCGGGAGGGCCAGCTCGTCCCCTTCGAGGGCGGGCCCGCCTCCCGCGAGGGCCGGAATGATAGAAACCTCGTCGCCGTCCTTCAACGAGGTCTGCAAACCCTGGAGGGACTCGATGGCCTCGCTGTTCACGTAGAGGTTCACGTGGTGATGGATCTCGCCCGCCTCGTTGCGCATCAGTCCCTTGAGGCCGCTGAACCGGCCCTCGAGCTCGTCGAGCAGCCCGCGCACGTCGCGCGCCTCCACGGAGACGCGGTCCTTGTTGTTGGTCGCCCGTCGAAAGGGCGTGGGGATGTAGACGTCGATGCTCATGGCTCTCCCTCTCTAGAGCGACACGCTGAGATAGCGCTCCCCAGTATCGCACAGCACGGTGACCACGATCTGGTCGGAGGTGAGCGCTTCGGCGACACGGCAGGCCGCCCACACGTTGGCCCCCGCGGAGATGCCCACGAGGAGGCCTTCCTCGCGGGCGAGGCGGCGCGAGGTGGCGGTGGCGTCCTCGTCGCGCACCTGCATCACCTCGTCCATCACGGCGCGGTTGAGCACGCCGGGCACGAAGGAGGCGCCGATGCCCTGGATGCCGTGCGGTCGCGCCCGTCCCCCCGAGAGCACGGGCGATCGCGTCGGCTCCACGCCGATCACGCGCACCCCGGGCAAGCGCTCGCGCAGCACCTCGCCCACCCCGGTCACGGTGCCGCCCGTGCCCACTCCGGCCACGAAGACGTCCACGTGATCGTCCGTCGCCTCGAGGATCTCCAGCGCGGTGGTGCGGCGGTGCGCCTCGGGATTCGCGGGGTTCTCGAACTGCTGCGGCATGAAGTAGTCGGGGTGCTCGCGCAGGAGCTCCTGGGCGGCGAACACCGCTCCCGTCATGCCCTCGATGGCCGGGGTGAGGTGGATCTCCGCCCCGTAGCGCGAGAGCAGCCGCTGGCGCTCCACGCTCATGTCGTCGGGCATGGTGAGGATGAGCCGATAGCCGCGCACCGCGCACACCATGGCGAGCCCGATGCCCGTGTTGCCGCTCGTCGGCTCCACCACGGTGGCCCCGGGCTTGAGCCGCCCGTGCTGCTCCGCGTCCTCGATCATGCTCACCGCGATCCGGTCCTTCACGCTGCCCCCCGGATTGAGCGACTCCATCTTGGCGAGCACGACGCCACCGCCCGCCTTCGGCAGCCGGTTGAGACGCACGAGCGGCGTGCCGCCGACTATGTCGAGCACCGAGGCAGCGATGCGCGGCCGGACCAGGCCTGCCGTTCTCCGTTGAGTCATGGCCACCAATCCTATCGGGAACGATGGTTCCCCGGTAAAAAAAAGGTTCAGATGTGATACATGGGCTTGGCTGATTCCCGCCGCTCGGCCGCATGCCGTCTCAGGTCCTCGAGCGTGGTGCCGTCCACCACCGCGTCCACCGCTTCCGACACCGCCCGCCACAGATAGGTCAGATCGCCGCCCGCGTCGGGCGACGCGCTCCGCGACGGGCGCCCGGCCCCGCCGAGCCCGGGCCGACCCTCGACGGCGCGAAGGAGCGCGCCCACGGTGATCTGCTCGGGCGCCTTGGCGAGACGGTAGCCGCCCGCCGAGCCCCGGCGCGAGTGGAGGAAGCCCGCGCGCTTGAGGGACAGGAGGACCTGCTCCAGGTAACGCTGGGGAATGCCCTGGCGGCGCGCGATGTCCTGGATCGGCTGCAGCGTCTCGCCGTCGTCCGTCAGCGCCAGGTCGAGCATCGCCTTGATGGCGTACTCCCCCTTGGCCGTGACCGTCACGCGCTTCTCCGCTCCAGGATCCGCGCCACTTCCTTGGCGAAGTACGTGATGACGATGTCCGCCCCCGCGCGCCGGATGCCCGTGAGCGCCTCCATCATGGCCGCCTCCTCGTCGAGCCAGCCGAGCTGCCCCGCCGCGCGCAGCATCGCGTACTCGCCCGAGACGGAGTACGCAGCCACGGGGAGGCCGAACTCGTTCTTGACCCGGGCGATCACGTCGAGGTACGGCAGGGCCGGCTTGACCATGACGATGTCGGCGCCCTCGTCCACGTCGAGGGCGACCTCGCGCATCGCCTCCACGGAGTTCGCGGGATCCATCTGGTACGAGCGCCGGTCGCCGAACTGGGGCGTGGAGTCCGCCGCTTCGCGGAAGGGGCCATAGAAGGCCGAGGCGTACTTGGCCGAGTAGGCCATGATCGGCGTCTCCTGGTTGCCGTTCTCGTCGAGGGCTTCGCGAATGGCTGCCACCCGTCCGTCCATCATGTCGGACGGGGCGACCATGTCCGCGCCCGCGTCCACCTGGGAGACGGCGGTGCGCGCGAGGAGATCGAGGGTGGGATCGTTGCGCACGCGCCCTTCCTCCACCACCCCGCAGTGGCCGTGGCTCGTGTACTCGCAGAGGCACACGTCGGTGATCACGAGCAGATCCGGAATGGTCTCCTTCATCGCCCGTACCGCCTGCTGGATGATGCCGTCCTCCGCGTAGGCCTCGCTTCCCCGCGGATCCTTCTCGGCGGGCAGGCCGAAGAGGAGCACGGCGGGAATGCCCATGGAGGCGGCGTCCTTGCATTCCTTCAAGAGCTCGTCCACGGACAGCCGGAACTGACCCGGCATCGACGCGATGGGCTCGCGTACGCCGCGGCCGTGGACGGCGAAGAGCGGGTAGACGAGGTCCTGCACCTGGAGCTGCGTCTCGCGCACCATTTTGCGCAGGAGGGGCGACTCGCGAAGCCGGCGCGGGCGGTAGAGCGGGAATGGCATGTGTCAGGCTCCATTTATCCTCAACACGCCTTTGGCATGTTGACCGTGGGCCAATCAGGTTAGGGCAGGGAGCGGGGCCTCTCGATGCTCGATACTTGGGCGAGCAGGTCGTACCGTGGCCGCGTGGCCTCTCGATGCTCGATTCCTGGCTAAGCAGGCTCGCATGGCTTCTCGATGGTTGTGTCCCTGCTTCCTCTCCGCGCGCCCCATGACGCTGGTTTTCATTTCGTTGCGCTTCGTCCTTCGCTGGCGTAGTGGGCGGCGATGGCTTGGGCCAGCGCCGGGATAGTGTACTCCTTCGGGACGATGGCTGTCGCGATGCCGAGGGTGCGCGCGGTGTCACGGGTCACGGGGCCGATGCAGGCGACGGTGACGCCGGAGAGCAGCCGGGGCAGCTCGGCGGGGCTGAAGAGATCGGCGAAGTGGCGCACGGTGGAGGAGCTCGTAAAGGTGATGACATCCACGCGGCCGTCGGCGAGCGCCCGGCGCAGCTCGATCGCGTCCTCCCGTGCCGGGCGCGTCGCGTAGGCAGCGACTTCGTCGACCCGTGCCCCCGCGGCCTCCAGCTCACGTACGAGGATGTCGCGGGTCTCCGAGGCGCGGGCCAGGAGCACGTTCTCCTCGGGCTGGATGAAGCGTCGCAGGCGCTCGGCGAGACCCTCTGCCACGTATTCCTCCGGCACGACCGCGGGCTGGAGGCGGAGAGCACGCAGCGCGTCCGCCGTCGCCGGACCGATGGCGGCGAGGCGCAGGCCATCGAGGGCGCGGGCGTCGAGGCCCAGATGCTCGAGACGCTGGCGCGTCATCTCCACGCCGTTGACACTGGTGAACACCGCCCACTGGTAGTCGCGGAGCCGACCGAGGGCGCGATCCAGGGCGGCCCAGGACACAGGCGGCTCGATGACGATCGTCGGCGCCAGGAGAACGGTCGCCCCGGCGGCCTCGAGCAGGGTGGCAAAGCTCCCGGCCTGGGCGCGCGGCCGCGTCACCACCACCACACGACCAGCCAGCGGCCTGGCGGCGGCGACCGACACTACGGGCGCTCCGGCTCGAGGAAGGCGCGCGCACCGCGAGCGAGGAGATCGTCGGCGAGCCGCTCCCCCACCGACTCCGGATACGCGGGAACACCCGCTGCGAGGCCGCGGATGACCGTCCGGCCGTCGGCGCTCGAGACGAGCCCGGCCATCTCGAGGGCGGAGTCACGCACCTGGGCGAGGCCAGCCACTGGCGTGTGGCAGCCCGCGCCGAGGCGGCGAAGGAACGCGCGCTCGGCCAGCGCTTCCGCTCTCGCCGAGGCATCGTCGAGGCCCTGGAGTGCTTCCAGCACCGCGCGATCCGCGACGCGCGCCTCGACGCCGAGGATCCCCTGCCCCACCGCAGGGAGGAACTCCTCGGCCGAGAGCACCTGCACGTGCTCCGGCTTGAGGCCGAGCCGCTCCAGGCCCGCCCGCGCCATCACCATGGCGTCGTAGAGCCCCTCCTCGAGCTTGCGCAGTCGCGTATCCACGTTGCCCCGTATCGGCTCGACGCGAAGATCGGCCCGGCGCGCGAGGAGCAGGGCGCGACGCCGCAGGCTCGAGGTGGCGACGCGCGCGCCAGGCGGGAGATCGTCGAGGGTGCCGCCCGCGCGCGTGAGGAGGACGTCGCGCGGATCCTGACGCGCTGAGAAGGCGGCGAGGCACAGGCCCTCGGGCAGCTCGGCGGGCATGTCCTTGAGGCTGTGGACGCCGCCGTCGACCCGGCCGTCGAGGAGGGCTTCCTCGATCTCCTTCACGAAGAGCGCCTTCCCTCCGAAGTCGGCGAGGGCGACGTCGGCGAGGCGGTCGCCCGAGGTCCGGATGGTGATCAGCTCGACCTCGTGGCCGCGAGCGCGGAGGGCATCGGCAACCTCGGTGCTCTGCACCACGGCGAGGCGGCTGCCGCGGGTGCCGAAGCGGAGCTTCATGCGCGCGGCGCCCCGCGCCCCTTGCCCCCGAGCCCGAAGAGCTCCGAGATGACCTCGATCCAGCGATGCCCGTGGCCGGACTTCGAGGAGTCGCGCAGCTTCACGGTGGGGGCGTGCAGCACCTTGTTCACGATGCCCTGGGAGAGCGCCTCCAGGGCCTGGCGGGTCGCCTCGTCGGCGCCGGGGAGCCGGCTCAGCGCGCGCGACAGCTCGGTGGTCCGGATCTCCTCGAGCTTCTCGCGGAGCGACACGATGGTGGGCACGACCTCCAGGCTCCGGAGGCGCTCGGCGAACTTCTCCACCTCGCGCTCCACGAGGGCCTCGGCCCGCTGCGCCTCCCGCTGGCGCTCGCGCAGGTTCGCCTCCACCACCGAGCGGAGGTCGTCCACGTCGTAGACGAAGACGTCGTCGAGGTCGTTGACGGCGGCCTCGACGTTCCGCGGCACCGCGATGTCGATGAAGAAGAGCGGCCGCCCCCGCCGGGCGGGCAGCACGGCCGCCACGTCTCGAGCGGTGACGATGGGCTCGGGGGCGGCGGTGGAGGTGATGACGATGTCGACTTGCCCAAGCACGCTGAAGAGATCCGCGAAGGGCACCGCGGTACCCGCGAGGTCGCGGGCCAGCTCCTGCGCCCGGCTCGCCGTGCGATTGGTCACGTAGATGGGCAAGGTCCCGAAATCCTGCAGGTGGCGCGCGGCCAGCTCCCCCATCTCCCCCGCTCCGACGAGGAGGACGGAACGCCCCGCCAGCCCGTCGAAGATCTTGCGCGCGAGCTCGACGGCGGCGAAGGACACCGATACCGCGTGTCGTCCCACCTGAGTGTCGGAGCGCACGCGCTTGGCCACCGCGAAGGCCTGGCTCATGAGCGAATGGAGGACGGGACCGACGGTACGGGAGGACTGGGCGAGGGCGAAGGCGTCCTTGACCTGGCCGAGGATCTGCGGCTCGCCCAGGACCATGGAATCGAGGCTGGAGGCGACGCGGAAGGCGTGCTGCACCGCTTCCGTCCCATCCTTGGCGTAGAGCAGCGGCTCCAGCGCGGACAGCTCGAGGCCGCGCTGGGCCGTCATCTGGCGGAAGGCCGTGCTCCGCGCCTCGCCCGCCACCTCAGCGACCCCGTACACCTCGATGCGATTGCAGGTGGAGAGGATCATTACCTCTGCGCAGGTGCCCCGCTCCACGAGACCCGCGAGGATCTCGCGCAGCTTGTCCTCGTCGACCACGAGCTGCTCTCGCACTGCGATGGGCGCCGTGCGGTGGGAGAGGCCGGCCACGAAGAGGCGCTCGATCACGAGCCGTGCCTGCCCTGGAAAAGCACGCCCGCCCCGAGGGTGGCGAGGAGGACGCAGAAGCCCGCGATGGACAGATAGGCGGCGCGGCGGCCGTGCCAGTGGCCGATGGCCCGGCCGCACAGGGTCGCCGCGTACACGAGCCACATGACGAGAGAGAAGAGGGCGAGCGGATCGGTGAGGAGATCGTGCCCCCACGCGCGTCCCGCCCGCACGAAGCCGAGGGCGAGGCCGACCGTGAGGAAGGGAAAGGCGGCGGTGAGGGTCACGAGGGTGAGGCGATCCAGGGCTTCCAGCGAAGGCATGCGGTAGTAGAAGGCCCCCGTGCGCTTGGCCTTGAGCTGCCGCTCCTGGAGCAGGTACATGATGGCGCTGCCGAAGTTGAGGACGAGGGCGGCCAGCCCCACCAGGACGAGGGCCACGTGGACCAGGATCCACGGGCTCGACGCGCGCGGCTCGAGCGCGAGATCGCGCAGCCCGGTGGGCAGGCCCAGCCCGAGGGCAAGCACTACGGGAAGCACGAAGGCGCTGAAGCTGGCCAGCCCGGATCGCCGCTCCACCCACAGATCGAGGAGCACGGCAACCCAGATCACCACGGACACCACCTCGGCCAGGGTGAGCACGGGCATCCGCCCGAGCTCCACGCCGCGCAGCACGATGGCCGCGGTGTGGCAGAGCCAGCCCGCCACCGTGAGCTCGCGCGCGAGGAGGAGGAGCCCGTCGCGCCGCCACACGAGGGAGGCGAGGGCAGCCAGGGCGGCCACGATGTAGGCGGTGAGCGCGATGTCGAAGACGACGGCGTTCACGGCCTCGGCCCACCATCACGATCGCCGAACGACATGCTCAGCTCGCTCCCGACAGATCGAGGGCGTGGCCCGCGTAGAGGTTCGGGCTGCTGCGCCGCCGATAGCCGAGGACGAGGGGCTCGAGGTCGAAGGGCGAGCACAGGAGGGTGAGGAAGCGCTCCCCGTCGATGTCGATGGTGAGCGGCTGCTCGCGAACGACCTCGCCTTTGACCTCGTCCAGGCGCCCGCCCCTGACCCGGAAGTACGTGCGCATGGCCCCTATCGTGCCATGCCGGCGTGAACGGAGCCAAGGCCCCGCAGGGATCGGCCGCCGCGCGGGAAGCCGCGCCGCCCGCTCCGTCCAGACGCGCGCGTCATGGGATCACCCACGCGCGCCATCTCCGTAGAACACCCGTACCAGGAAGAGGCCGTGGGGCGGCGCCGTCGGCCCGGAGCGTGTGCGGTCGCGGCCGGCGAGGAGCTCCGCCAGCCAGCCGGGCGGCTGCGCGCCACGCCCGATCTCGACCAGGCTGCCCACGATGTTCCGCACCATGTGATGGAGGAAGCTGTCGGCGGAGATGAGCGCGGCGATCTCGTCGCCCCGCGCCACGAGGCGGATGGAGCGCACCGTGCACGTGGGCGTGCGCCCGCGCCCGCGCGCCGCGCAGAAGGCTGAGAAGTCGTGCTTGCCCCGGAGCGGGCCCACCGCCTCCTGCATCCGCGTGACGTCGAGGGGAAAGCGCGGATGCCAGGCGAAGCGGCGCCGCATGGGATGCGCGACACGCCCGCCGTCGATCAGGTAGAGGTAGCGCTTGCCGAGCGCGCTCCGCCGCGCGTCGAAGCCGGCGGGGGCAGGGGCCGCCTCGAGCACGCGCACGCTCTCGGGAAGGAGCGCGTTGAGACCGCGCGCGAGCCGGGCGGGCTCCAGGGTGGATGTCGTGACGAGGCTCGCCACCTGACGGAGGGCGTGGACCCCCGCATCCGTCCGGCTCGCCCCCGTGACCTTGACCGGCTCGCCGAGGATGCACGCGCAGGCCTCGCGCACGAGACCCTGCACGGTCCTCTGGTCCGGCTGCACCTGCCAGCCCGCGAAGTCGGTGCCGTCGTAGGCGAGGGTCAGGCGCAGGGTAGGCAGGGCGGCCTCAGCGGATCAGCAGCTCCGCGATCTGGATGCCATTCAGCGCCGCCCCCTTGCGCAGCTGATCGCCCACCACCCAGAAGTTGATGGCGTTGGGGAGGGTCAGGTCCTGGCGGATGCGGCCCACGAAGCAGTCGTCCTGCCCTTCCACCGTCACCGGCATGGGATAGCGGCTCTGCGCTGGCTCGTCGCAGAGGGTCAATCCGGGGAAGCTCGCGAAGAGCTCGCGAGCCCGCTCGGGTCCTAGGGCGACTTCCGTCTCCGCGTTCACGGCCACGGAGTGCGCGGTGAAGACGGGTACGCGCACTGTGGTCGGAGAGATGGGGAGCTCGGGCGCGCCGAGGATCTTGCGCACCTCGTACACGAGCTTCATCTCCTCGCCCGTATAGCCGCGATCGTCGAACTTGTCGATGTGGGGAATGACATTGAAGGCGATCTGGTGCGCGAAGTACTTGGGCGTCATGGCCTCCCCGCGCGCCCAGGCCAGCGTCTGGCTCCGCAGCTCCTCGACGCCGTTCACACCGGCCCCCGACACCGCCTGGTAGCTGGTGGCGATGACGCGGCGGAGCCGACCCGCGTCGTGTAGAGGCTTGAGCGGCATCACGGTGACGATGGTGGTGCAGTTGGGACAGGCCACGATGCCTCGGTGGCCGGTGAGGGCGTGCGCGTTCACCTCAGGGACGACCAGGGGCACGCTGGGGTCCATGCGGAAGGCGCTCGACTTGTCGATGACCACCGCCCCCGCCTTCACGGCGAGGGGGGCCAGCTCCTTCGACTGCGCGGAGCCCGCCGAGAAGAACGCGATGTCCACGCCCTTGAAGGCTTCCCCGCCCGCCTTCTCCACGCGGATGGTCTCGCCCTTGAACGTCACCGTCTTGCCGACCGACCGCTCGGAGGCGAAGACGCGCAGCGCCTTCACGGGGAACTTGCGCTCGTCGAGGAGCTTGAGCGTGGTCTGTCCCACCGCGCCCGTGATGCCCACCACCGCTACCGTCTGCCCTGAGGCCATGTCCCTACCCTTTCCCGTCGTTCACGAGTATGACCGCTGCACTTCGCCAGCAATCAGGTCACCCATCTCCTTGGTGCCCACCAGCTTCATGCCTGCGGCGTGGATGTCGCGCGTGCGATGTCCCTGCTCGAGGATGCGCAGCACCGCCGCGTCGATCCGGTCCGCGTCCTTGCCCAAGTCGAGCGAGTAGCGCAGCAGCATCCCCGCCGACAGGATGGCCGCGATGGGGTTGGCCACCCCCTGCCCCGCGATGTCGGGGGCGCTGCCGTGTACCGGCTCGTAGAGGGCGACGCGCCCGCCCAGGCTCGCCGAGGGCAGCATGCCCATGGACCCCGCGAGGATGGCCGCCTCGTCCGAGAGGATGTCCCCGAAGGTGTTCTCGGTCACGATGGTGTCGAAGTGCGTCGGCTTGTGCACGAGGGCCATGGCGCAGTTGTCCACGAGCACGTGCTCAAGCTGCACCTGCGGATAGTCCTTGCCCACCCGGGTCACCACCTCGCGCCAGAGCTGCGAGACGACGAGGACATTGGCCTTGTCCACCGAGGCGAGGCGCTTGCGCCGCTTCATGGCCACGTCGAAAGCTGCGCGTGCCACCCGCTCGATCTCCCGCGAGGTGTAGGCCATGGTGTTGATGGCCCGCGTGCCGCCGTCCGCGAACTCTTCCCGGCCTCTCGGCTCGCCGAAGTACAGGCCGCCCGTGAGCTCGCGGATCACCATGATGTCGGTGTTCTCCACCACCTCGCGCTTGAGCGGGGAGGCGTCCACCAGCATGGGGAAGCAGGTGGCCGGCCGCAGGTTGGCGTAGAGATCGAGTTCCTTGCGCAGGCCGAGGAGGCCGCGCTCGGGCCGCTTCTCCTGGGGCAGGTTGTCCCACTTGGACCCGCCCACCGAGCCGAACAGGATGGCGGCGCTCCGCTCGCAGAGCGCGAGGGTGGCGGGAGGTAGGGGCTCCCCGGTGGCGTCGATGGCGGCGCCCCCGATGATGGCGGGTTCGAACTCGAAGAAGACGCCGGTGGCCCGTCCCACCACCTCGAGCACCTTGCGCGCCTCGGGCGTCACTTCCTGCCCGATGCCGTCTCCCGCCAGGATCGCGATCTTGTGCGTCGGCATCAGGCCGGCCTCCGGGTCGCTGCGAGTCTCGCCGCCATGGCCCGCCTCACGCGCTCTTCTCGGCCATTTGCGTCGGCTCCGACCGCCGGCGCGCCCACAGGGGGCGCGTGGGGCCGCTCACGAGGTAGAGCGAGAAGAGGATGAAGAGAAACCACTGCGGATGGGTGGCGACGATGAGCACGCCCAGGACCACGAGGACCAACACCTGGGCGGGCCGGCGGCGCGCGAAGTCGACTTCCTTGAAGCTGTAGTAGCGGAAGGTGGAGACCATGAGGAGGGCGACCACCACCGTGCCCACGCTGATGGCCGCCGCCTGCCAGCGTGACATCACCACGCCTTCCAGAAGGAGGGCGGTGGAGGCGACGATGCCCGCCGCCGCGGGCGAGGGCAGTCCAACGAAGTAGCGGCGGTCCGTCACCCCCTGGTAGACGTTGAAGCGTGCGAGGCGCAGGGCGCCGCAGATCACGAAGAGGAAGGCGCCGAGCCAGGCGACGCGGCCCGCCTGGGACAGGGCGAGCGAGTACAACATGAAGGCGGGCGCGACGCAGAAGGAGACCACGTCGGCCAGCGAGTCGAACTCGACGCCGAACTGGGTGGTGGTCCGGGTGAGGCGCGCCACCTTGCCGTCGAGGATGTCGAGGACCATGCCCACGAACACCGCCACCGCTCCCTCCACAAAGCGCGCCTGGGCGGAAAGCACGATGGCGAGGAACCCGCAGAACAGGTTGGCGGTGGTGAGCAGGCTCGGCAGGAGGAAGATGCCGCGCCGCGGATGCTCCCGCAGCTCCTGCCACCGGCGGCGGCGCGGATGCCGCGCTCCTTCCCCGCTCGAATACCGACGCCTCACCGCAGCACCCCCATGACGGTCTCCCCACCCCTGACCCGATCGCCCACCTTCACCCGCATCGCCGCCGACCGCGGCACCACCAGGTCCGTGCGCGACCCGAAGCGGATCAGCCCGAAGCGCTCACCCGCGGCCAGCTTGTTGCCCCGCTCCACCCGGCAGACGATGCGGCGGGCGAGCACGCCGGCGATCTGCTTCACGCTCACTCGCGCCCCGTCCCCCTGGAGCGCGATGGTGCAGCGCTCGTTCAGCTCGGACGCCTCGTCCTTGTAGGCCGCCATGAAGCGTCCCCGCACCTGCTCCACGCTCTCCACGAGACCCGCCACCGGCGACCGGTTCACGTGCACGTCGAGGGGCGAGAGGAAGATGGACGCCCGCACCGCCTCGCCCACCCACGGGTCGTGCACCTCGTCGACCCGCATCACCCGCCCGTCGGCGGGGGCCAGCACCAGCCCGATCCCGGTCGGCGGAGTGCGCTCCGGATCGCGGAAGAAGCCAAGGCACGCCAGCGCCACGATTCCCAGCCCCGCCGCCGCCGGCCACCACCCGAACAGAGCCAGGATACACGCGGCGGCCGCGGGCACGAGGATAAACGGCCAGCCCTCGGGGGCGACGGGAACGCGCATCCCCCGGCTCGTGCCTTACATCCGGGGCGGCTTGATCCAGGACATCATCTTGCGGAGCCGCCCGCCGACCTCCTCGATCTGATGGTCCGCCTCGCGCTTGCGCATGGCGAGGAAACCCGCGCGGTGCGCCTGGTTCTCGAGGATCCACTCGCGCGCGAACTGGCCGGTCTGGATCTCGCGCAGGATCTTCCGCATCTCGGCCTTGGTCTCGTCGCTCACGATGCGCGGGCCGCGCGTGTAGTCGCCGTACTCCGCGGTGTCGGACACCGAGTACCGCATGTAGGCGAGCCCACCCTGGTAGAAGAGATCCACGATGAGCTTCATCTCGTGCATGCACTCGAAGTACGCCACCTCCGGCTGGTAGCCCGCCTCGCACAGCGTCTCGAAGGCCGCCTTGATCAGGTGCGAGACGCCGCCGCACAGCGTGGTCTGCTCACCGAAGAGGTCGGTCTCCGTCTCTTCCTTGAAAGTGGTCTCGATGACACCCGCCCGCGTGCACCCCACCCCCTTGCCGTAGGCGAGGGCGCTGTCGCGCGCCTTGCCGGACACGTCCTGGTACACCGCGACGAGGGCGGGCACGCCCGGCCCCTCCGTGAAGAGATCGCGCATCACGTGGCCAGGCGCCTTGGGCGCGATCATCGACACGTCGACGTCGGGCGAGGGCACGACCTGGTTGAAGTGGATGTTGAAGCCGTGGGCGAACATGAGGGTCTTACCCTTGGTCAGGGTGCCGCGGATCGCCTCCTCGTAGACCTGCCGCTGGGTCTGGTCGGGGAGGAGGATCATGATGATGTCCGAGGCCGCCGCGGCATCGCCCACCGTCATGACCTTGAAGCCCGCCTTCTCGGCGGCCGCCCAGCTCTTGGACCCCTTGTAGAGGCCGATGCTGACATCCTGGCCGGAGTCCTTCAGGTTCAGCGCGTGCGCGTGGCCCTGGCTGCCGTAGCCGATGATGGCGATCTTCTTGCCCTTGAGCAGTCCCAGATCCGCGTCCTGATCGTAGAAAATCTTCGCCGGCATCTTGTGGCTCTCCTGTGGGTGAAATTAGTCCGCGAATCCGACGACCCGCGGGTCCGGGGCGGCGGGGCGGGCGGCGGCAGGCTTGCCGAGCTTCTCGTCCACCCGGCGGAGCCGCGCCTTGGGCCCGCGTGCGATGGCCACCTTGCCCGTGCGCACGACTTCCTGGACGCCGAAGGGGCGCAGCAGCTCGAGAATGGCGGTGATCTTGGACTCCTCGCCCGTGACCTCGAGGGTGTAGCTGGTGGCTGTCACGTCCACCACCTTGGCGCGGAAGATGTCCGCGATACGCAGGATCTCCGCGCGGGCCGCGGGCTCCGCGTTGACGCGGATGAGGAGCATCTCTCGCTCCACGTGGGTCTCCTCGCTGAGGTCGTTGACCTTGATGACGTCGATGAGCTTGTGGAGCTGCTTCATCACCTGCTCGATGACGAAGGCGTCGCCCCGGACCACCAGGGTCATGCGCGACACGGAAGGATCGAGGGTCTCCCCAACGGACAGGCTCTCGATGTTGTAGCCGCGGGCGGAGAAGAGCCCGGCCACGCGCGAGAGCACGCCGAACTTGTTCTCCACGAGCACGGCGATGGTGTGCTTGGAGTGCTCGCTGGTATCGGCCACGGCTCTAGAAGCCCGTCTGCGACTTGGCGGCGCGGTCGCGGATCTCGTGGCTGGGCGGCGCCAGGATCATGTCGGTGTTGGCGCCGCCCGCGGGCACCATGGGGAACACGCACTCGTCCTTGTTCACCCACACGTCCAGCACCACGGGACCCGGGGTGGCGATCATCTTCTCGAGCGCGGGCACCACTTCCGACGGCTTGGTGGCGCGGATGCCCGTGCACCCGTACGCTTCGGCAAGCTTCACGAAATCGGGGCTGGGGCCGAGATCGATGGCGCAGAATCGCTCCTTGTAGATGATGCGCTGCCACTGGCGGACCATGCCGTGGCCGCCGTTGTTGATGATGACCGTCTTGACGGGCAGGCGCTCCTCGAAGCAGGTGGCGAGCTCTTGGCTGTTCATGGCGAAGGATCCGTCGCCGTCGATGTTGATCACGAGCTTGCCGGGGTGGCCCGCCTGCACTCCCATGGCCGTGGGCAGGCCATAGCCCATGGTGCCGAGGCCCCCCGAGGTGCACCACATGCGCGGGTGCTTGAAGCGGTAGTACTGGGCCGCCCACATCTGGTGCTGCCCCACCCCCGTGACCATGAAGGCCTCGCCGTTGGTGAGGTTGGAAATCTCCTCGATCACATACTGCGGCTTGATGATCTCGTCGGACCACTCGTAGCGGAGGGGCTGGTCGCGCTTCCACTCCGCGATCTGCTCCGCCCACTGCCGCCGCGCCTCCCTCACCGCCCCCGCCGGGTAGGTCTTCATCTCCTCGCGCACGGCCTGGAGGAGGGCGGCGAGCACCCGCTTGCAGTCGCCCACGATGGGGATGTCGACCTTGATGTTCTTCGAGATGGACGAGGGGTCGATGTCGATGTGGATGATCTCCGCGCTCGGGGCGAAGGCGTCCACCCGTCCCGTGACGCGGTCGTCGAAGCGCGCTCCGATGGAGACGAGGCAGTCCGAGTGGTGCACGGCCATGTTGGCGTAGTAGGTGCCGTGCATGCCGAGCATGTCGAGGGAGAGCGGATGGGCCATGGGGAAGGAGCCCAGGCCCATGAGGGTCTGGGTCACCGGCACCTGGGTCAGCTCGGCCAACTCGAAGAGCTCGGGGGCGCCGTCGGAGGAGATGACGCCGCCGCCCACGTAGAGCACGGGGCGCTTGGCCCGCACGATGGCCCGCGCGGCCTTCTTGATCTGGCCGGGGTGCCCGTCGTAGGTCGGGTTGTAGGAGCGGAGGTGCACCCGCTCGGGATAATCGAAGCTCCACTCCTTCACGAGCACGTCCTTGGGCAGGTCCACGTGCACGGGACCGGGACGGCCCGAGGAGGCGATGTGGAAGGCCTCCTTGATGGTGGCGGCGAGGTCGTTGCCGTCCTTCACGAGGAAGTTGTGCTTGGTCGCGGAGCGGGTGATGCCGACGTTGTCCGCTTCCTGGAATGCGTCGTTGCCGATGAGATGCGTGGGCACCTGTCCCGTGAAGGCCACGAGGGGAATGGAGTCCATGAGCGCGTCCTGCAGGGCCGTCACGAGGTTGGTGGCCGCGGGTCCCGAAGTGACGAGGCAGACCCCCGTCTTGCCCGTGGTCCGCGAGTACCCCTCCGCCGCGTGCCCCGCCGCCGCTTCCTGGCGTACGAGGATGTGGCGCAGACCCTCGAAGTCGTACAGGACGTCGTAGATCGGCAGCACGGCCCCGCCGGGCAAGCCGAAGATGGTGTCCACGCCCTCACGCTTCAAACTCTCGAGCAGGATGCGCGCGCCTGAAAGCTTCACCGCCAATCCTCCATTCCGTCCCGCCTGAACCGCGCTGGTATCAGCTGCCTTCGCCTGCGGAATAGTACCCGAGGAATCCTCGATCCTGCACAGATTCGGGCCCGCGCCAAGTCCCCCGCCTCACCGGCTCGCCTTCCGCGACTTTGCCGTCCGCTCCTTGATGCGGGCCTGCGCGGAGGCCAGCCACGCAATGGGCACCATGTACGGGGAGCACGACACGTAGTCCATGCCCACGCGGTGGCAGAACTCCACCGAGGAGGGCTCGCCCCCGTGCTCGCCGCAGATGCCCACCTTGAGCTTGGGGCGGGTCTTCCGTCCGCGGCCGATGCCGATCTCGATCAACTCCCCCACCCCGTCCTGGTCGAGCACCGCGAAGGGATCGCTGGGCAGGAGCTTCTTCTCGAGATAGAAGGGCAGGAACTTGCCGATGTCGTCGCGGCTGTAGCCGAAAGTCATCTGCGTCAGGTCGTTGGTGCCGAAGGAGAAGAAGTCGGCGTGCTCGGCGAGCTTGTCCGCGATCAACGCGGCCCGCGGCACCTCGATCATAGTGCCGACGGAGTAGCCGACCTTCACCCCCATCTCGCTCACCGTGCGCTCGGCCATGCGGGCGGCCATGTCGCGAGTAAGCTTCATCTCCGCCACCGTGCCCGTGAGCGGGATCATGATCTCGGGTGGCTCGACCTTGATGCCGCGCCGGGCGACCTCGCAGGCCGCCTCCATGATGGCGCGCACCTGCATGTCGTACACCTCGGGGAAGGTGATGCCGAGGCGGCAGCCCCGGTGCCCGAGCATGGGGTTGGCCTCGTGGAGGGCCTCGATCCGGCTCTTGATCAGGCCCAGCTCCTGGTGCCGCGTGGGATTGATGCCGAGGGCGTCGAGCCGCGTGAACTCCTCCAGCACTTCCTTGTAGCTGGGGAGGAACTCGTGGAGCGGCGGATCGAGGAGGCGGATGGTCACGGGATGGCCGTTCATGGCCGTGAAGATGCCGATGAAGTCCTCGCGCTGGAAGGGCAGGAGGCGGTCCACCGCCTTGCGCCGCGTCTCGGCGTCGCGGGCCATGATCATCTCGCGCACGATGGGGATGCGGTCGTCCTTGAAGAACATGTGCTCGGTGCGGACGAGGCCGATGCCTTCCGCCTCGAACTCGCGCGCCTTGCTCGCGTCGCCCGGGGTGTCGGCGTTGGCGCGCACGCGCGTGGTGCTCGTCTTCCGCGCCCAGTCGAGGAGCTCGCGAAACTCCGGCGAGAGCTTCGGGTCGACCAAGGGCAGCGCGCCCAGCACCACCTCGCCGGTAGCGCCGTTGAGGGTGACCACCTGCCCCTCGCGCACCACCACGCGGCCCGCGCGAAAGAGCCGGTTCTCCTCGTCGACCACCACGTCCCCCGCTCCCACCACGCAGCTCTTGCCCCAGCCGCGCGCCACCACTGCGGCGTGCGAAGTGAGGCCGCCGCGCGAGGTGAGCACGCCCTGAGCCGCGTGCATGCCCGCCACGTCCTCGGGTGAGGTCTCCTGGCGCACGAGGATGGCCGCTTCCCCGCGGAGCGCCATCTCCACCGCCTTCTCGGGGTCGAACACGACCTTGCCCACCGCGGCGGCGGGCGTGGCCGCGAGCCCGCGCGCGATAGCGGTGTAGGTCGCCTTGGGATCGACCGTCTTGACCAGGAGCTGATTGAGCGAGGCGGGCTCCACCCGGAGGAGGGCGGTGTCGCGCTCGATGAGCCGCTCCCGCACCATCTCCACCGCGATGCGAACGGCGGCGCCCGCCGTGCGCTTGCCCGAGCGCGTTTGCAAGATATAGAGTCGCCCTTCTTGCACGGTGAACTCGATGTCCTGCATGTCCCGGTAGTGACGCTCGAGCCGTTCCTTGATGGCGACCAGCTCCGCGTAGACCTTGGGCATGGAGTCGTCGAGGGCGGCGATGGGCTGGGGAGTACGGATGCCCGCCACCACGTCCTCGCCCTGGGCGTTGACGAGGAACTCGCCGAAGAAGCGCCGCTCTCCCGTAGAAGGATCGCGGGTGAAGCACACGCCGGTGCCCGAAGTCTCGCCGAGGTTACCGAAGACCATGGCCATCACCGTTACCGCCGTGCCCCAGTCGTCCGGGAGGCGATGGATGCGGCGATAGTCCACCGCCTTCTTGGCGAACCACGAGTCGAAGACCGCGGCCACGGCCAGCTTGAGCTGCTCGACCGGGTCCTGGGGGAAGGGCTTGCCGATGCGCGTCTGCACCAGGCGCTTGAACTCCGCGACGAGGGCCTTGAGCGGCTCGGGCTGGAGGTCGGCGTCGGTCTTCGCCCCCGCGTCGGTCTTGGCGCGTTCGAGCATCTCGTCGAAGGCACGCCGCTCGATGCCGAGGACGACGTCGCCGAAGATGGTGATGAAGCGCCGGTAGCAGTCCCAGGCGAAGCGCTCGTTCTTCGTCCAGCGCGCCAGGCCTACCACCGTCTTGTCGTTGAGCCCGAGGTTCAGGACGGTGTCCATCATGCCGGGCATCGAGGCGCGCGCCCCGGAGCGGACGGAGACGAGAAGGGGCCGCGCGGCATCCCCGAAGCGGAGCCCCACCGCGGTCTCGAGCCGCGCCATGCTCCCCTGCACCTGTTCCCAGAGACCGGCGGGGTAGGTGCGGTCGTTGGCACTGTAGGCGGCCCAGGCTTCGGTGGTGATCGTGAAGCCGGGCGGCACGGGAACACCGAGGTTCGTCATCTCGGCCAGCTCGGATCCCTTGCCGCCCAGCAATGGGCGCAAGGCGCTCGACCCCTCCGCCTTCCCGCCCGAGAAGGCGTAGACGTACTTGGGTCGACGGCCGGCGGCGCGCGGAGACTTCTTCCGTGCCTTGGTCCGTGACGAGACTCGCGCCATGTCTACGACCCCTTCGGCCCCGACCTTCGTGGTCGGGCCGGGCGACGTGCGGAGATAGAAAGGCAGGCCAGGGAGAGGGCCTG
This sequence comes from Candidatus Methylomirabilota bacterium, assembly GCA_046723845.1. Classification (GTDB taxonomy): domain Bacteria; phylum Methylomirabilota; class Methylomirabilia; order Rokubacteriales; family CSP1-6; genus AR37. Next base: position 29,258 of record JBKOVG010000405.1, read on the forward strand.
CGCTATCCGCTCATGCTATGCGAGGGGAGGTTTTCTGTCAACGAATTTTCTTCAGACACGGGCACTTACGGCGCTTCAGCGACGAAGCCTCTTTCGCGGCGGCTGCTCCTTGGCCGAGCTGCCGAGGATCAGCTTCTCGACGGCGGTGAGGTGATCGAGCATGGCCCGGTACGCGCCGTCGGCGTCGCGCCGCCGGATGGCGGCCAGGATGCGGCGGTGATTCTGATGCGAGCGCCGGGGCCGGCCGCGGGTGAGGAGGCTTTCCTCGCGGCTCTGGCCGAGGAGATCGATGAGGGCGCTCACGATCCGGACGATGGCGCGATTGTGGGCAGCCGCGGCGATCGCGGCATGGAGGGAGGAGTCCTGGGCCATGCCCGTGCGCCCGCTCGCGACCTCCCGCGCCTGCTCGGCGAGGATCCGCTCCATCTCGCCGATCTCCTCGCTCGTCGCGCGCCGGGCAGCCAGCGCCGCGATGGCGGGCTCGAGCAGCCGGCGCGCCTCGAAGAGCTCACCTACCGCCTCCCGGTGCGGCAGGATGACCAGCGCGAGCGGCTCGATGAGGGCCTCGACGGAGATGTCCCGGACGAAGGCGCCCTCCCCCGCCCGGATCTCGATGAGCCCCCGGCTCTGCAGCGAGCGGAGGGCCTCGCGGACCGAGGTGCGGCTGACGCGGAAACGCTCGGCGAGCTCGCGCTCCGGCGGAAGCCGATCGCCCGAGGTGAGCCGTCCGTCGGCGATGAGGGCCTTCACCTGGCGAACGATGTCCTCGTAGATCCGGATCGACTTGACGGGCTCGAGCTCCATCAGGCGTGACCGGGCTCGCGGTGATGGCGGGCCGCGGCGCGGGCGAGCCACCAGCCGAGGACGAGCACGAAGATGCCGAGGACGATGGACAGCCAGAGATCGGCGGCGGCGGCGGCGGGACCGAGCCAGCGCTGGACGACGGGATCGTCGGTCATCATCTCCCCCGCCACGTAGCCCAGGACTCCGCCCCCAAGCCACACGATCCACTCGTGCCGGCTCATGAGGTTTGCGAGGAGGCCGCTCCCCCACACGACGAGGGGCAGCGACAGCGCGATGCCGAACACCACGAGGACGAGATCGCCCTTGGCGGCGGCGGCCACGCCGAGCACGTTGTCGAGGCTCATGGTCACGTCGGCCACGATGATGATCCAGATGGCCTCCGAAAGGGTCGCGCCCTCGCGCGTCTTGCCGTGCTCGCCGGCACCCGGTCTCACGAGCCGGATGGCGATCCAGACGAGGGCGAGGCCGCCGAGGAGCTGGAGGAGCGGGATGCGCAGGAGGTAGCTCACCACCGCGATGAATGCCACGCGCAGGCCCACCGCTCCTGCGGTGCCCCACAGCCGGCCGAGAAGCTGCTGGCGCGGCGGCAGCCCGCGCACGGCCAGGGCGATGACGAGGGCGTTGTCGCCGGCCAGCGAGATGTCGATGAGCACGATGCCCAGGAGACGCGCCCAGAACTCCGGATCGGCGAGCCAGCTCACGCGAGACTCTCCCGGGCCTGGCGGCGGGCGAGCCACCAGCCGATGACGCAAAGGACGATGCCCACGGCGAGAGGCAGCGGGTACTCGAGCTCGTGGGCGAGGGCGCCCAGCCGAGTCATCACGATGGGATCCTCCAGGATCATGTCACCCGCCACGTAGCCGAGGACACCGCCGCCCACCCAGATGATCCAGCTGTACCGGTTCATGAGGGCGGCGAGGATCCCGCTGCCCCCGATGACGATGGGCACGGAGATGGCCACGCCCAGGACGACGAGGGTCATCTCGCCGTGGGCGGCCGCCGCGATGGCCAGCACATTGTCGAGGCTCATGGTGATGTCGGCGACCACGATGATCCAGATGGCCTGCCAGAAGGACGTGCCCTGACGGCCCGGTCCCGCGCCGTTGGTGACGGGCTGGACGAGCTTGTAGGCGATCCAGATCAGGAGCAAGCCGCCGATCAGGCGGAGGAACGGGATACGCAGGAGCAGGCTCACGATGCCCACGAAGGCCAAGCGCAGCACCACCGCCCCCATGGTGCCCCAGATCTGTCCGAGGAGCCGCTGTCGCTTGGGCAGGGCGCGCACGGCGAGAGCGATCACCACCGCGTTGTCGCCGGAGAGGAGCAGGTTGAGGAAGCCGATCTCCGCGCAGCGGAGCCAGAACTGCGGACTGCTCAGGAGCGCCTTCACGCGGAAGGACCGCTCACGTCCCCCGAGGCGATGCGGTCGGCAGCGACACGCCCCGGAACCGCCGCCACCACGGCGTGATGATGGGCAGCGCGAAGAAGAAGAAGGCCACCGCGGTGATGGCGCCGGAGATCGGGCGCTCGAGGAGGATCAGCAGGGAGCCGTGCGACATGATGAGGCTCTGGCGCAGGGCATTCTCCGCGAGATCACCCAGGACGAGGGCGAGCACGAGAGGGGCTAGCGGATAGTCGAGCTTCTTGAACACATAGCCGATCACTCCGAAGATCAGCATATACCAGACGTCGATCATGCGGCTGTTGACGGAGTAGGCGCCGATGGCGCACACCGCGACGATGAGCGGGGTGAGGATCGCGAAGGGCACGCGCAGGATCGCCGCGAAGAGCGGCACGAAGGCCAGGACCATGGCCACCCCGATTACGTTGCCCGTGTACATGCTGGCGATGAGCCCCCACACGAAGTCCGGCTTCTCCTTGAAAAGCATAGGCCCGGGCTGGAGCCCCCAGATGATGAGCCCGCCCAGCATGACGGCGGCGGTGGGCGAGCCGGGAATGCCCAAGGTGATCATGGGGAGGAGGGAGGCGCCGCCCGCGGCGTGGGCCGCCGTCTCCGGGGCGACCACGCCCTCGAGCTCGCCCTTGCCGAAGCGCTCCGGATGCTTCGAGAAGCGCTTGGCGAAAGCGTAGCTCATGAAGGAGGCGGGGGTGGCGCCGCCCGGCTTGAAGCCCATCCAGAACCCGATGAAGCAGCTCCGCACGAAGGTGCGCCAGTAGCGCGGCAGCTCTCGCCACGTCTCCCACACCACGCGCGGATTGATGCGGGCGGAGGCGCCCTTGAAGGCGAGCCCCTCCTCCATGCTCAGGAGGATCTCGCCGATGCCGAAGAGCCCGATGACGGCCACGATGAAGTCGAAGCCCTTCATGAGATCGGTGAGCCCGAAGGTCATGCGGAGCTGGCCCGTCACGATGTCGAGCCCCACCGCGGCCAGGATGAAGCCGATCAGGATCGACACGAGCGACTTGAGCGGGCTGCCGCCGCCGAGCCCGATGAAGGACGAGAAGGTCAGGAGCTGGATGGCGAAGAACTCCGGCGGCCCGAACTTGAGGGCAATCTCCGCGAGGAGCGGCGCGAAGAGGGTGATGAGGATCACCGCGAAGAGCGCGCCCACGAAGGACGAGCTGAAGGCGGCGGTGAGGGCCTGGCCCCCGCGCCCCTGCCGGGCCAGCGGATAGCCGTCGAACGTGGTCGCCACCGACCACGGCTCGCCCGGGATGTTGAACAGGATGGAGGTGATGGCTCCCCCGAAGAGCGCGCCCCAGTAGAGGCTGGTGAGCAGGATGATGGCCGACGTGGGAGGCATGGAGAACGTCAGCGGGAGGAGGATGGCCACGCCGTTCGCGCCGCCGAGTCCGGGCAGGACGCCGATGATGGTGCCGAGGGTGACCCCGATGACGGCGAGGAGAAGGTTGTGGGGATGGAGCGCGACCTGGAAGCCGAGCAGGAGATTCTCGATGCCCATCGTTCAATAGCCCATCCACGCTTCCACCGGGCCCTTGGGCATGGGCACGAGGAACCAGATCTCGAAGATCAGGAACACGCTCACCGCGAAGATCACGCTGACCGCGAGGGCGGCGAGCCAGGAGTACTGGCCGAAGCGCCGCATGTAGAAGCCCATGTAGAGTGCCGAGGAGAGATAGAGCCCGAGCCAGGGCATGAGGAGCACGCAGGCGGTGGCGGGCCAGAGCACGTCGAGGACCGGCCGGAGCCGCTCGCGGGTGACGAACGGCTTGCCCTCGTGCTGCGGAAGCGCACGCGCGATGATGCCGAGGGAGGCTCCGACGAGGAGCACGGCCAGCCAGAAGGGAAAGAAGCCGCTCTTGGGGCCGTCGGTGCCCCAGCCGATGCCGATGCGCAGCGAGTCCCAGATCACGAGCGCCCCCGCCGCAATCAGGATGAGCGCCGTCGTGAGGTCAGCCGCGCGCATGACGGGACCTACTGCTTGAGGAGGCCACCCTTGGCCATGAGATTGCGGTGCACCTGCTCCTCCTTCTCCATCCACGCCGAGAGCTCGGGACCGGTCAGCCATGCGGACTTGAGGGCACCCTCGTTCAGGTACGCCTGGAATTCGGGCGTCTCCATGACCTTCTTGAGGAAGCCCTGATACCAGTCCACCGCCTCCTTGGGCATGGCGGGAGGGCCGAAGATACCGCGAAGCATCAGGTAGGTGATGTCAACGTTGAGGGCCTGCTTGACGGTGGGGACATCCTTCCACGCCGGCACGGCGATGCGGGCGGAATCGAAGACGGCGAGCGGCCGGACGCGCCCCGCCTTCCAGTGGCTCACGCACTCGATGGGATTGTTGACGGTGGAGTCCACGTGCTTGCCCACCAGGTTGACGCACACCTCGCCCCCGCCCTTGAACGGCACGTAGGTGAACTTGAGCGCGAGGGCCTGCTCTATCTGAATGGTGATGATCTGGTCTTCCTGGGCCGACCCGGTGCCGCCCATCTTCATCTCCCCGCCCTTGGCCTTGACGGCAGCCACGTACTCCGCGGCCGTCTTGTACGGTGTGTCGGCGTTGACCCACAGGATGAACTCGTCGAGGGCCATCCGCGCCACGGGCGTCATGTCCTTCCAGGAGAACGGGATGCCCGTGTGGAGAGGCGTGGTGAAGATGTTGGACAGCGTGATGACGATGGTGTGCGGGTCGCCTTGCTTGCTCTTGACGTGCAGGAAGCCCTCCGCCCCCGCCCCCCCGGACTTGTTCACGACGATGAGGGGCCGCGGCGAGAGCTTGTGCTTCTCGGCGATGCCCGCGATCAGACGGGCCATCTGGTCGGCGCCGCCCCCCGTCCCCGCGGGCACCACGAACTCGATGGGCTTGGTCGGCTCCCAAGCGGCCTGTGCGGTGTGAAAAATAGTTAGTGCAAGAGCACAGGCCAGGCTCAGCACGAGGATGCGTCCGCATTGACGTGTCATCGCTACCCCTTTCACGCTGCCATCGATAAGGGTGGAGCCAGTCAAGTCGTACGTCTGTCGGGACGGCGGGACTACGAGTGAGCGATGGGTGTGGGGGCCGGGCGAGGCTCGAAACCTCGGCCTGGCCCCCGAAGGTGCCGCGTCGGCTACTTCGCTCTACTTTCCTTCCAGAACGGGATAACGCCCGGAATTTCCCATTTGTTCCACATCTCGTCGACCTTCTCCTGGAAGTAGGCGAGGTCTTCCTCGGTGAAGTGGGCGAACCGGCCCTGCTTGAGCAGGTACTCGCGCACGGGCTTGCGGGGCCGCCCCTCGGCGATGGCCTTGGACTTCCCATAGTGGCGCACCACCCCGTCCTCCACCTCGTAGAGCGGGAAGACGCCCGTCTCCACGGCCAGCTCCCCGAGCTCGTGGCTTAGCATGGGGTCGTAGTCCCAGCCCTTCGGGCACGGATCGAGCGAGTGGATGAAGGTCGGTCCGCCGATGCTGAGCGCCTTGCGGACCTTGTTCATCATCTCCACCGCGTAGGAGGCGTCCACGGTAGCGACGTAGCGGCACTCGGGATGCCCGGCCGCGAGCATGCCCGCGGTGTTCTTCTTCCAGCGGGTGTGAATGAGCCGGTGCACCGAGCCCGGCGGGCTGAAGGTCGTGTTCGCCCCGTACGGCGTAGAGCCCGACAGCTGGATATCGGTATTAGCGTACGACTCGTTGTCGTACATCAGGATGAGGCAGTTGTAGTTCTTGTGGGTGAGGGTGGCGGAGATGCCGTTGAGCCCCATGTCCGCCCCGCCGCCGTCCCCGCAGAACGCGATGACGTTGATGGGCTCGCTCTTCATCTTGCCCTTGCGCATGAGGGCCTTGAGCCCTGCCGAGGTGCCCAGCGCCGCCGCGCCCGAGGAGCCGAGCTGGGTGTGCATCCACGGCACCACCCACGGGGTCGTGTAGTACGTGGTGTTGGCCACGTACATGCAGCCCGTGGCGCCCAGCACGATGGTGCGCGGGCCGGCCGCCTTGACCATGAGCTTCATGACCAGGGCGGACTCACACCCCTGGCAGGTGCGGTGGCCCGAGGTGAAGTATTCCTCGAGAGTGACCTTCTTAACTCCCCGGAAAGGCTCGAGAGTCTGCGTGACGTTCGCGAAGGCTTCAGCCATGTTTGGTCTCCCTATTCCCGTACGCCGAGCCACTGCGTCTTGAGCGGGGACTTGCCCGAGGACGCCGCCTCGAAGCAGAGGTCAGCGGCCTTGTACACGTCTTCGAGCGTCACCTCGCGGCCTCCCAGGCCGCAGATGAAGGAAAGCAGCGGCGGCCGCTTCTCGGCATTGTACATGGCCGCCCGGATCTCGTTGGCGACTATGCCCGAGCCGAAGGGCGAGCCGAAGGAATAGTCGCGGTCGATGACCCCGATGGCCTGGGCGCCCTGCAGCGCGGCGACCATCTTCTCCGTCGGGAATGGCCGGAACCAGCGCGGCCGGATCAGGCCGACCTTCTTGCCCTTGGCGCGCATGTTGCGGATGCCGACCTTGAAGGGCAGCGAGATCGTCCCCATGCCCATCAGAATGACGTCGGCGTCCTCGGTCATGTACTCCTCGAACCACGGGTTCTCCGGGCCGCGCCCGAAGACCTTGCGGAAGTCCGCGTAGGCTTCCTCGATGACCGTGTAGGCCCGGCCCATCGCCTCGTTGTTCTGGCGGCGGATCTCGATGACCCAGTCCTCGTTGGCCTGCGGGGCCACCGTGATGGGATTGTCCGGATGAAGGAGGAGGTCGCCGCGATCGTAGCGCGGGAGGAACTTGTCCACCTTGGCCCGGCTCGGCACCTGGACGATGGTCTGTGAGTGCGTCAGGAAGGCGCCGTCCGCGGAGATCGCGCAGGGCAGGAAGACCCGGCGGTCCTCGGCGATCCGATAGGCGAGGAGCGTGGTGTCGAGCATCTCCTGAGCGGTGTCGACCCAGATGAGCATCCAGCCGAGGTCGCGCACCACGAGGGCGTCGTTGTGCTCGACGCCGAAAGCGCCGGGGTCGTCGAGGGCGCGGTTGCCCACCATGCACACCATGGGGACGCGGAGCGGCGGGGTGACGGTGAGGCACTCCATGGCGTACATCCAGCCCACGCCGGAGGAGCCGCAGAAGACGCGCGCTCCCACTGTGGAGGCGTGCTTCACCACCTCGAACTGGCTGTGCTCGCCCTCCGCCACGATGTACTCGGCCACGAGCTGGCCGTTGGCGATCTTCTTGGCGATGGCCTGCATCACCGTGTCGTACGGCCGGATGGGATAGGCCGTCACGACGTCGAGATCGGCCAGGGTCAGAGCCTCGGCGCAGGCCTCGCTGCCCGAGATGAGCATCTCCTTGTCGCCGGATGCGGTGGCGGCCGGCGGCGGGGTCGTAGTCACGACTGCCATGTCGTTCTCCTCTCCGTCCTAGCGCTGCTTGGACCCGGCGTTCTCGCCGGGGATGCCTGCGGTGATCTCGACGCCGCCCTGCTCCAGGTCCTTCTTGACCTCCTCCTCGTACTGGCCGCGGAAGCGGAAGCCATGCGAGCGGACCACGTGCTCCTTGGACTTGATCTTGTTGCCGAGCCAGGCCGTGTACTGGGGCTTGTCCCGGCGCCACATCTCCCACTGGCTCGCGTTGTCGTCGAAGGCGTCCTCGCGCACCATGGTGATGCATTCCTTGGCCGGGCACACTGCCTCGCACACCCCGCAGCCGCAGCACGATTCCATATTGGCGTCGTAGAGGCCGTCCGGGGTGACGTCGAAGCAGGAGTCGGGACACTGGATCCAGCACAGGGTGCACTTCACGCACTTGTCGAAGTCGATGACGGGCCGCATGGTGCGGGTGGTGTATTTCTTGAAGTACGGATTGCGCTCGGGCACGTACCCCTTGCCGCCTTCCATGGGCTTGCCCACGGGGATAGCAGGAATGGTCACCCCCTCGCGCATCTCCCACCACTTCGGCTTCTCGAAGGCGAAGGGCGTCTCGGGATTGCCCTCGGTGATCTTGACGGCGCGTGTGGTGAGCCGCTCGTAGCTCTTGCGCGCCGACGCCGCCTTGAGCTCGGAGCCCCACTCCGCCTCCTGGATGGCCTGGCACACGGCATCCAGCGAGAGGAAGCTCGGCTGGATCTTGGCGAGGGCCCCCAGGATGCGCGCCTCCGTGTGGTCCTCCTTGTAGACCCAGAGACCGGAGAAGGAGGCCTTAGCGGGGACGAGCGTCAGGTTGTAGGGGGCGTCCTTCTTGTGGATGTCCTTGAGGAGCTGCTCGGGAGTCTGGAGCGAGGTCATCAGCACCGTCCCGTGGGGAACGGTGAGCCGGTTGATGGGCTGGAGCCCGTACCATGCCCAGGACTCCACGCCCTTGGCCAGGGTGTCGTCGACGCAGATGGTGACGTCGACCTCCTTGGGCTCGTAGCGCGCCATGTTCTGCTCGAGTTCCTCGACGCTGTCCGCCACGATCGCGAAGTCCTTGGCGGGGATGCCGTTGCGCTGCGGGCTGTCGCCGTAGCGGCCGAAGGCGATGCCCCATCGGCCGGCCTTGCGGGCGGAGAGGACGATGCCTCGACAGATCCGAGCGGCGAGATTCTTCTGGAAGATGCCGCGGTAGACGACCTCGCACGTGAAATGCGCCATCGCTCCTCCTTCGAGTTGAGACCGGCCGCAGGCGCTGAGTTGAGACGGGCCGCGGGCGCTCTTGCCCCACGGCCACCCTGATGGTCCGGTGGTCAGACCAGACTATGCCCCGGTCGGGGCCGTGTCAATCGCGAAATCGGCTCGCAAGCACCGGAGGATCCGCTATCCGGAGGCCTGCTGGACCATCGTCGCGAAGTATCGATGCACGGTGGCATCGTCGGTCAGCTCCGGGTGAAAGGCGGCGACGAGGACCGTCCCCTGGCGCGCCATGACGGTCTCGCCCTTGTAGCGGACGAGCGAGGTGACGGCGGGACCGACCCGGCTGATGCGGGGCGCCCTGATGAAGACCATCTTGAGGGGACGTGGGCCCTCGCCCAGGTCGGCCTCGCCCTCCGTCTCGAAGCTTTCCTTCTGCCGGCCGTAAGCGTTGCGCACGGCCGTGATGTCGATGAGGCCCAGCGAGGGCTGCTTCGGACTCTCCACGTCGCGGGCGAGGAGGATCAGGCCGGCGCAGGTGCCCATGATGGGCTTGCCCGCGGCGTGGAACTTCTCAAGTGCCGGCACGAACTCCCACTCGTCGAGGAGCTTGAGCAGCGTCGTGCTCTCCCCGCCGGGCATGATGAGGCCTCCGACCTGATCGAGCTGGCGGGGCAGCCTCACCTCGACCGACTCAATGCCGAGCCGGTCGAGGGCCTTGCGGTGAAGGTCGAAATCTCCCTGCAGGGCGAGTACGCCGATGCTCATGGGTGCCCTTCCGCCGCTCCTCCCTACCAGCCGCGGGTCTGGAGCAGGTCGGACTCCTTGAGCTTCGACGTCTCGATGCCGTGCATGGCGTCACCCAGATCCTCGGACACCTTGGCCAGGATGTCCGCGTCCTTGAAGTGCGTGGTGGCCTGGACGATGGCCTTGGCACGGGTCGCGGGATCGGAGGACTTGAAGATGCCGGAGCCCACGAAGACCGCCTCCGCGCCCAGCTGCATCATGAGCGCGGCGTCGGCGGGAGTGGCGATGCCGCCCGCGGAGAAGTTGGGCACGGGCAGCTTGCCGTTCTCGGCGACCCAGCGCAGGAGCTCGTACGGCGCGCCGAGGTTCTTGGCCTCGGTCATGAGCTCCTCGGGCCCGAGAGCCTTGAGCCGCTTGATCCCCGAGATGACGGACCGCATGTGGCGCACGGCCTCCACGATGTTGCCCGAGCCCGCTTCGCCCTTGGTGCGAATCATGGCCGCCCCTTCCCCGATGCGGCGGAGCGCCTCGCCGAGGTCGCGGCAGCCGCACACGAAGGGGACCTTGAAGGCGAACTTGTCCACGTGGAAGTGCTCGTCAGCGGGGGTGAGCACCTCGGACTCGTCGATGAAGTCCACGCCGAGCGACTCGAGGATCTGCGCCTCCACGAAGTGGCCGATGCGGCACTTGGCCATGACGGGGATGGACACCGTCTGCTGGATCTCCTTGATCTTGCGCACGGGGGACATGCGGGCGACGCCGCCTTCCTTTCGAATGTCCGAGGGAACGCGCTCGAGGGCCATCACGGCCGCGGCCCCCGCGTCCTCGGCGATCTTGGCCTGCTCGGCGTTGGTCACGTCCATGATCACGCCACCCTTCAGCATCTCCGCCAGCCCCACCTTCAGTCTCAGCGTGCCGATCTCCATCGTCCTGTCTCCTTTATTGGTCGAGTCGTGACTGCAGCTGCCGCTTCACCATCGGCCACTCGTCCTCGAGGATCGAGAAGGCGGCCGTATTCCTGATCGTCCCGTCCACCGCGGTGCGTTGCGCCCGAATCACTCCGTCGAATCGCGCGCCCAGCCTGAGGATGGCCCGGCGGGAGCGCTCGTTGCGCGCATCGGTCATGAGGCTCACCCGGTGCACCCGCCACGTCTCGAAGGCGTGGGTGAGCATCAAGAGCTTGGCCTCGGTATTGATCGCCGTGCGCTGCGCTTGGGCGGCCAGCCAGGTCGCGCCGATCTCCACCAAGTCCGGCACGTCCTCGCCGCGCCGGAGCGCATGCCCGGGCGGCCAGGCCCAGAACTCGATGTTGAGGAAGCGCGTGGAGCCGACCACGCGACCGGTCGCCGTGGCCACGGTGGCGAAGGGCAGCGACCGGCCCGTCTCCTGATCGGCGAGCGCCGTCTCGATGTAGCGCAGGGCGCCCGCTTCGCCCTCGGGCACGATGGTGAGCCCGTACGTTTCCCGCGGTCCGCTCGACGCCGCGGCCAGCGCGCCCGCGTGCTCAAGCGTCAGCGGCTCCAGGCGCACGTGCCGTCCGCGGAGGGGAACGGGCGACAGCCGGGGCGGCGCAGACGTGGCCACGCTCATGCCAAGGCACCCTCGAGGTCGGCGATGAGATCGTCCGCCTTCTCCAGCCCGACGGAGAGACGGACGAGGCCGGCCCCGATACCCATCTCGGCCTTCATCTCGTCGGAGACGCGCCGGTGCGAGGTGCGCGAGGGATAAGTCCAGGTCGTGGCCACGTCGCCGAAGCTCGGCGCGAACTCCATGAGCCGGGCCTTGGCCATGAAGTGCTCGACGGCGAGGGCGCCGCCGCTCAAGTCGAAGGAGAGCATGGGTCCCGCGGGCCCCGGCATCAGCCGCTTGGCGAGCCCGTGCTGCGGGTGCGAGGAGAGCCCGGGGTAGTACACGCGGGCCACGGCGGAGTGCTTTTCTAGGTATTCGGCGAGCGCGAGCGCATTGGCTGACTGCCGCTCGACCCGGACGGAGAGCGTCCGCGCGCCCCGCGTGGCCAGCCACGCGTCGAAGGGACCGAGATTGGTGCCGGCCCGGATCATGGCCGCGCGCACGCGGGCCATCGGTTCTCCCTTGCCCAGGACGATGCCCCCGGTGACGTCGCCGTGCCCGGAGATGAACTTGGTCAGGCTGTGCATGACCATGGTCGCGCCGTGCTCGATGGGCCGGAGGACGGCGGGCGAGGCCATAGACGAATCCACGATCAGATCGATGCCTCGCGCGGCGAGAACGGGCGCGAGCGCGTCGAGATCGGCCAGGCGGAGGAGCGGATTGGAGAGCGACTCCACGAAGACAGCGCGCGTGTTGGGCCTCACCGCTCCCAGCACCGCGGCGGAGTCGGTGGCGTCCACGAAGACCGTGTCGATGCCGAGGCGCCGTCCCTCGTCGGCGAGGAAGGCCGCGGTGGAGCCGTAGAGATCACGCGCGGCGACCAGATGATCGCCGGACTGGAACAGCCCGAGAAGCAGCGCGGTGGTCGCCCCCATGCCGGAGGCGCACGCCACCGCCGCCTCCGCTCCCTCGAGCGCGGCCACGAGCTCCTCGAGCATGGTGTGATTGGCGGTGCCGTAGCGGCCATAGACGAAGCCGGGCTTCTTCGACTCCCATACCGACTCGACGGTGTCCATGTCCTCGAACACGTAGACATTGGTCTGGTAGATGGGAGGCGTCAGGGGACGGCTCGCCGAGGCGACGTCGCGGCCCCCGCGGGCGACCAGGGTCTCGAAGTCCACGCGCGTCTTCCCGCTCATACCAGGGGCACCGTGGGACCGCGCTCGCGCACGCTGGCCGCGGGAAGGCGCCGGCTCTCCCGGATGACGTCGGCGAGACGGCGCACGCCGTCCTCGATCTGCGAGAACGGCACGGCGGAGAAGGACAGACGCAGCGTCCGCTCGCCGCCCCCCTCGCTGAAGAAGGCGGCGCCCGGCGTGAAGGCGACGCCGCGCTCAATGGCGCGCGGCAGGAGGGCCGCTGCCTCCATGCCCTCGGGCAGCTCGAGGAGGAGCGAGAAACCGCCCTGGGTCTCCGTCCACGTCACGCCCTCGGGCATGCGGCGGCCGAGGGCGGCGAGCAGCGAGTTGCGGCGGCGCGCGTACTCGCGGAGCGCGCGGGACTGGTGGCGATCGAGAAGACGCTGGCGACAGAAGTGATAGACGGCGGCCTGGATGAGCGGGCTCGTATGGATGTCCGCGAGCTGCTTCGCCATCTCGAGCCGCTCGATCAGGTCGGGCGAAGCCACGATCCAGCCCAAGCGCAGGCCGGGGAAGAGCACCTTCGAGAACGTGCCGAGATAGATCACCTGTCCCGAGGCGTCCGCGGCCTTGAGCGGCACGGGCGGACGCTCGCCGTAGTAGAGCGTCCCGTCGAAGCCGTCCTCCACGATGGGCAACCGGTGGCGCGCGGCGACCTCGAGGAGCCGGCGGCGCGCCGCCGCCGGCATGTGCAGCCCGGTGGGATTGTGCGCGCTTGGCTGGCAGTAGAGGAGCTTCGGGGCCTGCCGCTCGAGGAGCCGCTCCAAGTGCTCGACGGACAGTCCCCCGCCCGCCAGCGGCACGGGCAGGAGCTGGGCGCCGAAGGCGCGGAAGACCTGCATGGCCCGCGGGTACGAGGGCTGCTCGATGGCCACGAAGTCGCCCGGATCGAGGAGGGTGCGCGCGACCAGGTCGAATCCCTGCTGGGTCCCGTTCACGATGAGGATGTCCTCGGGGCGCGCTTCGAGCCCGAAGCGCAGGAGATAGCCCGAGAGGTACTGGCGAAGCGGCGCGTAGCCGCTCGATGGGTAGTACTGGAGGAGCTCGCGCCCCTCCTCGCGGATCACGCGGTTGAGCACGCGGCGGAACGCGTCGGTGGGGAAGAGCGCGCTGTCGGGCATGCCGCCCGCAAAGGAAATGACGCCCGAGGCCGTGCGTGTCATCTGGCTGTAGGCCCCGCGGCGGCGTGCATCGGCCGCCACGATCTGCGCCGACTTCGAGAGATGGCCGGTCCACTCGAAGCGCGGAGTGGGCGTGGACGGCGGGGCCGCGGGCGCCTGCTCGGCCACAAAGGTGCCCTGCCCCACGTGCGCGCGCGCCCAGCCGCCCGCAATCAGGTCCTCGTAGGCCTGCGCCACGGTGGTGCGGTTCACGCCGAGATCCCGGGCGAGGTCGCGGGTGGCGGGGAGCTTGACGCCGGGTGCGAGCAGACGCTGGCTGATGAGCCGCTCCAGGTGGAGCTGGATCTGGCGTGCCAGCGGCAGACGGCGCTTGCTGTCCTTGGACCGATCGAGCGGTATTCTCATGGCCGTCTCGTGCCAGCCATTATGCAGGCCAATACCCTTCTGTAAAGTACCAATTGGATGGCTCGGGAATCATCCAATTGTGGGCCTCATCCAGCGTGGTATCATTCGCGCCGGAGAGCATGGCACGCCTCGTAGTCCTCGAGTCGATGTGGAACCCCAAGGGCAAACTCCTCAACGAGGAGCCCTCCGTCCTGCCCTACCTGAAAGCCATCCGCCAATCCCTCGCCTGGGAGGGCATCCGCATCAATCTCGTGTACCGCCGCTTCTACTCGAACTACGACCTGGGCCTCCTGCTCCAGGAGACCCGGCGCCATCGCAAGGTGCAGGTGTGCTACATCTCTTCCCACGGTGAGCGGCGCAAGCTGATGGGGCTCGGTGAAAAGGTGATCCGCCTGGAGAACCTCATCGGGTACTGCCGGCCGAGCCCGACCACCGGCTACATCTTCGGCGCCTGCGACTTCGTGACACCCGACACCGCGAAGAAGTTCCTCGAGGCAACGTCGGCGCGCTTCGTGGCCGGCTATCAGAAGGAGATCCCGTGGACGGAGTCCATGCTGGTGGACAGCCTGTTCCTCTCCTATCTCCTGGGCGGGACCATGAAGTGGGTGCGGACGAAGCACGGGGAGCGGGTGCCGCCCCTACGTCAGACGGGCACCTTCGAGATCACCCACTCGGAGAATCCGCAGCGCGTGGCCGGCATGCTCTATCGCGACTTTCCCCTCGCTCACGACATCACCTTCTCGGCCTTCACCCTGGATCGCCAGCGCGGGCGGAAGCCGAAGCTCGTGAGCTCCTTCGATACCGACCGGCGGAGCGTGGATCGCGCGCGGCGGCTGGTGCGGGACCTGTGAGTCGCCGGACGCGGGAAGCCTAGCGCATGGCCCTGGGGGAGGCGCGCATCAAGCAGGCGGTCAAGTGGATCGAGGAGAAGCTCGCCGAGCAGCCGGGATCCGACCGCACCAAGCTCCTCGACGAGGCGGGACGCCGCTTCGACCTCACCCCCATCGAGGCCGATTTCCTCCTCCGTCACCTCGTCGAGCGACGGCCGCCTGGCAGCGCATGAGCGACACGCACCAGTCACGAGTGCAGGCGCAGTTCGGCGCCAGCGCGCGCGACTACGTGACGAGCGCGGGGCACGCGGGCGGCGCCGATCTCGACCGCCTCGTCGCCTGGGGGCGGAAGCGCGGGGCGCCGCGCGTGCTCGACGTGGCCACGGGCGGCGGCCACACCGCGCTTGCCTTCGCCGGCTTCACGCCGACGCTGGTCTCCGTGGATTTCACCCTGCCCATGCTCGAGGCGGCGCGCGGCTTCCTCCGGGGCCGGGGCGCGGACCGCGTGCGGTTCCTCGCCTCCGACGTGGTGGCGCTGCCCTTCCGCGACGCCTCCTTCGGCGTGGTTACCTGCCGCCTGGCCGCTCATCACTTCCCCGCCCTGCTCCCCGCCATGAAGGAGGTGGCGCGAGTGCTCCGTCCCGGCGGCTCGTTCCTCGTGCAGGACATCTTGGGGCACGACGACCCGGAGCTGGCCGCGTTCATCCTCGAGGTGGAGAAGCGGCGCGATCCCTCGCACGTGCGCGCCTTCACCCATCGCGAGTGGGAGGCCTTCCTCAAGGCCGCGGGCATGACGGTGATCGACGAGGAGACCCTCGCCAAATCACGCCCCTGGGACGAATGGACGGCGCGCCAGCGGATGACCCCGGAGGCCAAGGCCGATCTCGAGCGCTTCGTGCTGGCCGCGCCCGCACGTTGTCGCGAGGCCTTCGAATTCACGGCCGCCGACGGGCGCATCCAGACCTTCTCCGACCGGCTGATCCTCCTCCGGGCGGACCGGGACTAGACGCGCAGCACCACCACCGTCGCGCCCCACCCTCCACGCTCGGGCGGCGCGTCGAAGAACCGCAGTACGAGGGGATGCCCCGCGAGAAGCGACTGCACGCTCGCGCGCTGCACCCCGATGCCGCGGCCGTGGATGAGACGCACCTCGCGAAAGCCTCTGGCCGCCGCCTCCCTCAGGTACTCCTCGACGACCGGCCGCACGTCTTTCGGGACGAACGCGTGGAGATCGAGCGAGTCCTCGATGGGGAGAGGAACCGGCTCGGAGTCGTCCATGACGCGCTCGGCTCAGCGCGGGAGAGGATTGATGATGGGTGCGGGCACCACGAGGTCAGGCTTGCTCCGCTGCTGCTCCCGCGCCTCCGCAGCCATGCACTCGAGGAATCGCGACCGCTCCGTCTCGCGCCCCGCCACGACCACCCGGCCGTCCGTGTCGATCCGCTGGAGCACGATGGTGGCGAAGGTGTCGCAGTGCCGCCAGCGCTGATAGGCGAGCTCCTGCGCCATGGTCTGCGCGCCGGTGGTGCACCCTGCGGCGAGCAGGGCCGCGGCGGCCGCCACGCTCGCCGCCGTCGTCACCCCCCGAGCGGCGCCCGACGCGTGTGCCAGTCCGTGAGGCGCTGATAGGCGTCCGCCACCCGGAGCACCGTGGCCTCGTCGAACGGACGTCCGACGATCTGGAGGCCGATGGGCAGGCCCTCCGCGGTGAAGCCGCACGGCACCGATGCCGCGGGATGGCCGGTGAGGTTGAACGGGCGCGTGTAGCGGATGAGGCTCGGGCGCACGGGGAAGGTGCCGTCGCCGATCCGGACTTCACTCTGGCCCACCGCCGTCGCCTCCACGGGCGTGGTCGGGGCCAGCAGCACGTCGAGCTTGGCGAAGGCCTGATCCACCTCGTCGCGGAGCAGCGCGCGCAGGCGCTGGCCCTTCAGATACTCGGCGCCGGTGACGAAGGCCCCGAGCCGGAGCCGCTCGCGCACGTCCGGGCCGTACTCCGCCGCCCGCGTCTTGAGCCACTCCTCGTGGTAGGCGTAGGCCTCGGGGGCGAGCACGGCGTGCGAGACGGCGGGCGCGAGATCGATCTTCTTGAGATCGACGGCCTCGACGGTCGCGCCCTGCCCCTCGAGCAGCTTGGCCGCGGCCTCGACGGCGGCCCGCTGCGCCGCGCCCGCGCTCTCGAGGAAGAAGGTGCGCAGGAGGCCGATCCGAAGTCCCTTGACCTGTCCGGTGAGCGCGGCGCCGTAGTCCGGCACGAGCAGCACGCTCGTCGTCGGATCGCGCGGATCGTAGCCCGCCATGGGCGCCAGCATCAGCGCGCAGTCGGCGGCGGTCCGGCACATGGGCCCGACGTGATCCATGGACCACGCCAGCGGCAGCACCCCGGCCCGGCTCACGCGGCCGTAGGTGGGCTTGATGCCGGAAAGACCACAGAGCGACGAGGGAATCCGGATCGATCCGCCCGTGTCCGAGCCGAGGGCGCCAGGACAGATGCCCGCGGCCACCGACGCGCCCGAGCCAGACGACGACCCGCCGCAAATGCGATGGGTCGCCACGTCCCAGGGATTCCACGGCGTGCCGTAGTGTGGGTTGAGTCCCTCGGGCCCGTAGGCGAACTCGTGCATGTTGAGCTTGCCGAGACAGATGGCGCCCGCCGCGGCGAGCCGCGCGGTGACGGTGGCGTCCTCGCCGGGCACCCACTCTCCGAGAAGCTTGGAGCCGCCCGTGGTCTTGACGCCCTTGGTGCAGTAGAGG
>JBKOVG010000137.1:0-10671 GCA_046723845.1 Candidatus Methylomirabilota bacterium
GGTGAAGGGCGGGGTGATACCCCACGTGTCCCACTCCTTGAGGCTCTCGAGGGCGTTCTTCACGCCCTCGCCGGTGGGGTTGGCGCCCGCCCGCTTGATGGCCTCGGCGGCCATGAGGGTCCACAGCCAGCCCCGCATGTACGGCGAGGCGTGCGTGTCGTTGGGATGGTGCTTCTGGTGGAAGTCCATCAGCGTCTTCATGCCGGGGACGTTCTCACCCCAGTAGGCGACGTCCTGGATGCCGTACACGCCTTCTGCCGCCTCGCGCGCGAGGCCTGGCGTGCGCTCGTCGATGCCGTAGTTGTTGACCACGTACTTGGTCTTCAGCCCGAGCTTCAGCGAATCCTTCAGCACCACCGGCACCCACTGGGTGTTGGTGTTGATGTAGGCGAAGTCCGGATCCTTGGTCTTCATGGTCAGCAGCTGCGAGGTGGCGTCGGTCAGCGTGGTCGGGATGACTTCCTCGTCGACCAGGTCGACGCCGATCTCCTTGGCGTACGCCCGTCCGGCCTCGATGGGGGCCCGGCCGTAGGCGTTGTCGGCAAAGATGAAGGCCACCTTCGGCTTGCGGCTGGTGTCCTTCCAGCCTTCCTTTACCCAGTTGAGGAAGATGCGGATCTGGCTCGTGTAGTCGATGCCGCCCGGGAAGTTGTAGGGCGTCTGCTTGGGATCGGTCAGGTGCCCGGAGTACGACCCTGAGATGTACGGCACCTTGTCCTTGGTGATGAACGGCCGCAGCGCCTCGGTGTCGGGCGTGCCGTAGCCGAGCACTAGCAGCACCTTGTCGTCCTGGACGAACTTCTTGTAGGCGGCGACGGCGCGCGGAGGCTGGAAGCCGTACTCCACGCTCACCAGCTCGATCTTCTTGCCGTTGACGCCGCCCTTCTCGTTGATGTACTGCACCGCATCGTTGCGACCCTGGGCGATGTCCTTGCCCTGGTCCGAGGTGGGCCCGGTGAGGTCCACCAGGTTGCCGATCTTGATGGTCTGCGCGTCGGCCGCGGCTACCAGGCCGAGGGCCAGCAGAGCGAGCGTCACGGACAGGACGAGCGAGGATGTGATTCTTCGCATGACGGCCTCCTTGTCAGTACGCATACGGCCACAGCTTCCAGTAGCTCCGGAAGCGCTCCCAGATCCGCGCGAGCCCCATGGGCTCGTACATCAGGAAGAAGATGATCGCCAGGCCGAACACGATGTCGCGCGCGGAGGCGATCAGCCCGAACGCGCTCGGGTAGACTCCGGTCAGCGACGTCGCGCCGAGCTTCAGCACCTCGGGCAGCAGGGTCATGAACACGGCGCCGTAGATGGAGCCGATGATGCTGCCCATGCCGCCGATGATGATCATGGCCAGGTAGTCGATCGCGACCAGCAGCGTGAAGGCGTCGGGGAACACGATGCGCGAGTGGTAGGCCATCAGGCCTCCGGCCACGCCCGCGTAGAACGAGCTGATCACGAACGCCAGCAGCTTGTAGCGATAGAGGCTGACGCCGATGACCGAGGCGGCCACGTCCCGATCGCGCACCGCGATGAAGGCGCGGCCCACCCGGGTGCGAAAGAGGTTCTTGGCGAAGAGCACCGCGGGGACGACGAGGGCGTAAATCAGATAGAAGACCCGCTCGTCGGAGTCGAGCGGGCGGCCGAACACCGAGGCCGGCGTCACGTTGAACCCGAGCACGCCGTTGGTCATCGACTCCCAGTGGATGATGCCGTACGTGGTGATGAAGTGCGCCGCCAGCGTGGCGATGGCGAGATAGAGTCCCTTCACGCGGAGCGACGGGACGCCGAACACGAGGCCGAACAGCGAGGTCAGCGCGGCGGCCAGCGGGATGGCGAGCCAGAACGGCAGCCCGCCCTTGGTGCCCAGGATCGCGGTGCCGTAGGCGCCCACGGCCAGGAACGCCGCCTGACCGATGGAGATCTGGCCGGTGAAGCCGACCAGGATGTTCAATCCTATGGCGCCGATGATGGCGATGCCGATCCGGTTGAGGACGTCGAGCCAGTACGTTCCGGCGAACAGCGGCACGAATGCCAGGGCGATCAGCAGGGCCACGATGCCGATGACGGGCAGCCGCGTCTGGAAGATGCGCTCGTCGGAGGCGTAGGTGACGCGGAAGTCGCCACACTGCATCAGACGCGCTCCACGTCGACCCGGCCGAACAGGCCGTAGGGCCGGATCATGAGGATCAGCACCAGCACCACGAACGGAGCCACTTCCTTCACGCCGCCCCCGAAGACCGGATCGAGATAACCGCCCGACAGGTTCTCCAGCACGCCGATCAGGACACCGCCGATGAGGACGCCGGCGACGCTGTCGAGGCCGCCAAGGATGACCACCGGGAAGATCTTGAGACCGTAGTCAGCGAGCGAGAAGTCCACGCCACCTCGCACGCTGCCGAGAATGATGCCGCCCAGCGCCGAGACCACCGTGGCGATGCACCACGAGAGCGCGAAGATCGCCTTCACGCTCACCCCGAGCGACTGCGCCACCTGCTGGTTGTCCGCCGTGGCCCGCATGGCCGTGCCCAGCAGCGAGTACCGGAAGAACAGCGAGAACGCGGCCAGCAGCAACATGACCGTCACGAAGCTCCAGAGGTGCACGGGCGAGATCGGGATCGGCCCGATCCGGAACGGCTCGGAAGGGAACAGGGCCGGGAAGGGGCGTGTGTCGCTGCCCCACGTCATGTTGAGCACGCCGCGCACCACGCTGGCGAAGCCGAAGGTCACCATGATGACCGAGATGATCGGCTCGCCGATGAGCGGGCGCAGCACGCCGCGCTCGATGATGAGCCCGAGCAGGATCGCCACCACGAGCGTCAGCGGCAGCGCGACCGCCAGGGGCAGTTTCATGTTCAGGATGGTTGCCCACGCGACATAAGCGCCGAACAGCACGAGCTCGCCGGGGCCGAAGTTGACCACGGTGGAGGCCTTGTAGATCAGCACGAAGCCCAGCGCCATCAGCGAGTACACGGCACCGACCGCCACGCCGGCGATGACCAGCTGCATCAAGAACACGAAGTGCTCGGTCATCTCACACTCTCCGTCGTGGCGCTCGCGTAGAGGCCGTCGATCATGTCGCGGTACTTGCCCAGGATGGTCGAGCGCCGGACCTTGTTGGTCCGGGTCAGCTCGTCGTCGTCGGCGTCCAGCTCCTTGTCGAACAGCGCGAAGGCGCGGATGTGGGCCGACTTCGGCAGGTCGCTGTTGACCCGGGCCACCTCACGTCCGATGAGCGCGAAGACCTCCGGCTTGCCGGACAGATCCTTGAAGGTCGTGAACGGCAGCCGGCTGCTCTCCGCCCAGTTGCCCACCACGCCCATGTCGATCTGGATCAGCGCCACCACGAACGGCCGCCCCTCCCCCACCACCACGGCCTCGCGCACGTGCGGGCTGAACTTCAGCTTGTTCTCGATCAGCGCGGGCGAGAACCGCGAGCCGTCGGCCAGCCGCAGGACGTCGCGGAGCCGGTCGATCACCACCAGGTGGCCGTCGTCCTCCACCACGCCGGCGTCACCGGTATGGAGCCACCCGCCGTCGAGGGCCTCGGCAGTGGCTTCCGGGTTCTTGTAGTAGCCGAGGAACACGGAGGGGCTCGAGATGAGGATCTCGCCGGCCTCGGAGATCTTGACCGCCGTGCCCGCAGTCGGCTTGCCAACCGTCTCCGGTCGCACGTCGTCGTCGGGATGGAGCACGGAGATGCCGCCCGACTCGGTCTGGCCGTACACCTGCTTGAGGTTCAGACCGATGGCGCGGAAGAACCGGAACAGCTCCGGCCCCAGCGCGGCGCCGCCGGTGTAGGCGCAGCGCGCCCGCGACAGGCCGAGGCGATCGAGCAGCGCCCGGAAGGTCACCAGGTGCGCCAAGCCGGCGAGTAGCTGCAGGCCCGGACCCACGCGCTGGCGGCGGAGCCGGCGCTCCGTCACCTGCATGCCGATCCTGAGCGCCATCCGCGCCACCGCGGCCTTGACCTTCCCGGCGTCGCCGATCTTCACCTGGTACTCCGAGCACATCGCCTCCCAGAAGCGCGGCGGTGCGATGATCACGTGGGGCCCGATCTCGCGCAGGTCCTCGCGCATGGTGGCCGGGGCCTCGGGGAAGCTCACCGTGGCGCCGGCGTGTAGCGCGATGGCCACGCTCAGCAGCTGCTCGCCCACCCACGAGAACGGCAGGAAGGAGACGATGTCGTCGGTGTCGCGCACGCGATCGACCTGCGTCACGCCGGTGGCCATCGCCACCAGGTTGCGATGGGTCAGCATCGCCGCCTTGGGCGCTCCGGTGGTGCCCGACGTGTAGGCGAGCAGCGCCACGTCGTCGACCATGCCCCGCTCGAGCAACGCGTCGTAGTGGCCGGGATCGCGCGCGTCGGCCTCGCGCCCGAGGCGCTCGACCTCCTCGAGGCTGATCAGCAGTGGCTCGCGGTAGTCCTCCAGGCCCCGCATGTCGTCGACCACGATCCGCTCCAGGCGCGGTAGCTGGGCCCGGACGCCGAGGACCTTGTCGGCCTGTTCCTGGTCCTCGACCATCACGATCCGCGCCTCGCTGTGCTCGACGATGTAGCGCATCTGGTCGGGCAGGCTGTCGACGTAGACGCCGACGGGGATCGCACCGAGCGCCTGGGCACCCAGCTCGGTATAGAGCCATGCCGGCCGGTTGCCGGAGATGATGGCGATGGTCTCTTCGCGCCGCAGACCGAGCGACTCGAGACCCAGGCAGACGGCACGCACGTGCGCTGCGTAGTCCGCCCAGCTGACTTCCTGCCAGATGCCGAATTCCTTTTCGCGGAGGGCCACCTTGCGGCGTCCGTAGCGCCGGGTATGGGTGGCAAGCATCTGGGGCAGGGTCATGCGACCTCCACGTCCTCGCCGAGGTAGGCCTTGATGACGTTGGCGTCCTGCTGCACGTGGGCGGGTGTACCCTCGGCGATCTTCTTGCCGAAGTCCAACACGGCCAGCCGGTCGGAGATGTCCATCACCACGCCCATGTCGTGCTCGATCATCACCACGGTCAGGCGCTTGACCCGCGCCACGTGGAGGATGAAGCGCACCATGTCCTCCGTCTCCTCGGCGTTCATGCCCGCGGTGGGCTCGTCGAGGAGGAGCAGCACGGGGTCGAGCGCGAGCGCCCGGCCCAGCTCCACGCGCTTCTGCAGGCCGTAGGGCAGCGTGCCGACGATCTTGTGGCGGATGTCCTGTAGCTGCAAGAGATCGACGATCTCGCGCTCGACCGTGGCGCGGTGCGCCTGCTCTTCGCGCGCCGCCCGCCCGTAGTAGAGACCGCACGCCAGCACGCCGGAGCGGAGGTGGACGTGGCGGCCGATCTTCACGTTGTCGAGCACGGTCATGCCGCGGAAGAGCGCGATGTTCTGGAACGTGCGGGCGATCCCGAGCTTGGCCCGCTGGTGCGGTCTCAGCCCGCTGATATCGCGGCCGTCGAACAGGATCCGCCCCCGGGTGGGCGCGTAGATCCCGCTAATGCAATTGAAGATGCTGGTCTTGCCGGCGCCGTTGGGGCCGATGATGGCGAAGAATTCGCCACGCTCGACCGCGAGGCTCACCCCTGCCAGGGCGGCCACGCCGCCGAAGCTCAGGTGAAGATTTTCCAAATCGAGAAGTCCCATCCGCTTCGTACACCCCCTCGTCATCGATTCTGCGGGGAGCGAACCTGCGATCGGGCGGGTGCTAGCCGAGCTTCTCGGTTCCGGGAGGATGGGGGAAAAGCCGGGCGGCGTCAAGAGGCAACCGGCTGTAGGATCGCGGCCATGAATCGTCGCCACTTCCTGGCCGCGACTCCGACCGCCCTCGCCGCGCCGTTGGCCGTCGCTTGCCAGCAGGCCCGGAAGGTCTGGCGGATCGGATCGGGTATCTCGCGCCCACCGAGATTCCCCGGGCATCATTGATCGAGGCGTTGCGCGACCTCGGCTACGTCGAGGGCCGGGACGTCCGGCTCGAGGTGCGCTCGGCCGAGAACCATCTCGACCGCCTCCAGGAGCTCGCCGTGGCGCTGGAGCACACCAAGGTCGACCTCATCGTGGCAGTCAGTCCGCGGCGATCCGGGCGGCCAGCCAGGCCACGAAGACGACCCCGATCGTCATGGCGTTCTGGGGCGGAGAAGGTCTCATCGAATCAGCACCTCGCGCCGCGCGCCGCCAGGTGAAAGAGAGGCCGGCCGATTCGGTGGGCTCCTTGCCTTCCAGGAATCGGTCGTCCAGGCCCCGGCGGCCTCGAAGTTGAGGCTGGATACGCCGATCGAGGTGGCCGGGGCCCGCGATCCCTAGGGTCTGGGAGATCATGGCCTATCTCGCCACCGCCGGCTTCCTCGGGGACAGCTAGGACGGACCAGGCGCCGGTGGCTCGCCGGCGGTCACGGTTTGGGCGGTGCGACCTGCTGCTTCAACCTCTCCGTCCGCTCGCCGGCCTCACGCGTGAGCTTGTAGGAGACGTAGTACTTGAAGATGTTGCGGACGTAGGTAGTGGTCTCCCGGCCGATCTTCTCCGCGGTGACCACCTCGACGTTGTTGAACCACTGGTCGGGATCGAGGCCGAGGCGCTTGGCTTCCGTCCGCATCTTCGAGATGTTGACCGGCCCGGCGTTGTAGCTCGCAAACGCGAAGAGCGTCCGGTTCTGCTCGCTGAACTTTGCGTCCTGAAAGTACTAGCTCGGCAGCTGATCCAGGTACTTTGCGCCGGCATGGATGTTCGACTCGGTCACCGTGATGTTGCCGACCTTCAGCGCCTGCCCCGTGGCCGGCATGACCTGCATCCGAAATCGCCGGTCCAGGGCTCGCTCGTCAGATGGAGCTGTCGCAGCGGTTCGGCCTTGGCGGTGGGGGCCGGCCCACTCGGCTTCGCCGCCGTCTGTGCACACGTATCCGTCACCAGGAGACATAGCAATGCCGCCGGGATCAGGCACGCCGCCCTCGTGATCGCCATGTTCTACCCTCGCCGAGGCTCTGTGGGCCGTTGACTACCAGATCTGGCACGTTCCTGGGCTCAGGACTATCTCACCGATGTTCCATGTCCGCGCACAAAAAGGGCACGATCCTGTGAGTTCAATCGCATACTTGAAAAGGTTGCGATGGACGCGGATGAGTTCTGACCTGCTCTGGGCAGGAGCAATAAGTGCCCGGATTGCTTGGACCGTCATTGTGATTCTAATGCTCGTAGCCGAACGGCCCGCTGAGGCCCAACCCGGCCGGCGCACCCAGGGGGAACGATGACGCGCGATCAGGTCAAGAGAGAGGTGTTCGCTTGCGCAAGCGCACTCCGTCACACGGCGACTCAGAGCGTGGACTATATGAGGTGTATGAAGAGCTGAGCATGGCGGGCCGTTCATCAGTTTGGAGTCGGAGCAACCCAGCAGAGTGCCGATGGTTCTCAACTAGCCGATTGGGCCGGAGCGGTGGACCCTAAGCGCGTTACGGAGTGGCTCCGCACAGCCAACGGGCTCGTAAAAGCTGTGGTTGCGCTAATTGGCGTGCTCGCCACCATCTTTGCGGCGACCAGCAAGGCTTTCGAACCGGTCGTCGATTTTCTGATGGCGCCTTCATGGGCGTCGCCTGCCGCCGCGGTCATCCTTATTGCGCTACTCGGGTTGTGGCTAGGACGAAGCTTTCGGCGCTTCGCCCAAGCAAGTCGGCTTGAGCGGCCTGATGCCTTCAGGCTACGCCCGACCAACACTGCGTCGCTGATTGGTCGCGATGAAGACCTGGTGAGGCTGATTACCAGTGTCAAGCATAGGCGCCTAGTGCTGATGGACGGCGAATCAGGTTGCGGCAAGTCCGCGCTGGTCAGCGCCGGGCTGGTACCTTCACTGCGACAATCCGATGGCCTGCTGCCCATAGAAATCCGCGATTGGGGCGACGATTGGGTGCGCGGCCCGCTTTCGGCTGCCGTGGAGGCCCTTTTCCATGGCGTGCCCCAGACGGAACGTGATCGGCTCGCGTGGACCTCGTCGCCTGATCTAGCAGCAGAGACGGACACCTTGGTGGCCGACCTCGACGCACGGCTGAAGGCCGTCGTCGGCACCTTAGGCCGCCGCCCCCTGATGATCGCCGACGAGTTCGACGACTACGAGGCGCGTCACCACGACCGATTCCTGGTTAAGGACGGCACGTGGCTGGGCCCGACCGCCCTTGCCAGAGCGAACCGATTCTGGGAATTGGTTAGCGCCGGGCTGAGCGAGGGCCGTTTGCATCTACTCGTTGTTACTCGTGCAGATGCCGCCGCTGGCCTGGCGTGCGTTCGCTTCCTCGGCGAGGATCAGACGGGCGTACTCACTCTGCCGCGGGTCGAGGTCGAATATCTGCGTCCGCTTCTTTCGAGCATCGCCGCGGACGATGCGCAGCCGGCGGTCGTCAGCAACCCAGCCGGTGGTTGGCACGATCTGCGCGAACGTTTGGAGCGCGATCTGAAGGCAGAGGGTTCGATCCTCATGCAGCAGGTTCGCACCGTGCTGCTGGGGCTGCGGCAATTGCCTCTGCTGACGCCCAGGTGTTACCGCGAGGCTGGTGGCTTTCGCGGCGTCGAGACCTTGGTGATCTCGCGCGCCGTTCGCCGAGCCGGCGACGCCGTTGGCGGCGGCGAGGCGGGGGTTCGTGCCGCGCGCGCGCTCCTGGGGGCGCTCATCCTGCCGGGCGGCCCGAACCAGCCGCCCAAGGCACAACGCGCGTCGCTTTCTGTCCTTTGCGATATCGCAGCGGGACAGTTCCCCACCGAAACCATCCTTCGCACGTTACAAGGCGATGAGGTAGTCCGTCCAGCCACGGCGAGTGGCCCAATGAAGGCGTGGCAGCTCGACCACGACTACCTGGCGCGGGCGGTCCTGGCCGAGGCGCGGCAGGCGGATTGCTGGGCCGTAGTCTTACGCGAGGGCAAGGCTCGCTACGATGAGGCGGCGGGTGACTGGCGGCGGCAGTGGAGCACTCTGCTTCCACTTGGCGCGCTGGCGCGAGTCTGCTGGGAGCGTGCCCGGGGACGCCTCACAGTTGGCGACGCGGGGAGCTACGTGCGCGTGAGCGCAATCAGGCCGGCAGTTGTCGTGTTGTGCCTAGCGCTACTCGGCGCCGCAGCTAGCCCTTGGACCCACGATCGGCTTCTGACGGTGCAGGCCAGGCGGCTCGCCGAGCGATTTGGCGGCAACGACGAAGCGGATGCGGTGTTGCGCGTTTGGCGCTCGCCCGCGCACCTACGACAGCGCGTGCATGACCTGGTGCGCGCGGACGGGGCTCTGCTCGAGCGTGCCGTACGAAGCAATTGGCCTTTTGCGCATGCTGGCCTTGAACCTCCTCGTGTGCGAGAGGCGGCGGCGGCTGTGCGGGTGCGGCTGGAGCGAGAGCAGGATCCCGGGATCGCTGGCAGACTCGCGTGGACCTACGCGGCCGTGGCGGCGCGGCTGGACGACACGGCGGACGTGAAGGCGGCGGCGGCCACTCTGCGGGCTCGGCTAGAGCGAGAGCGGGATCCCGGGGTCGCTGGCGCGCTCGCGTCGGCCTACGCGGCCGTGGCGGCGCGGCTGAACGACGCGGCGGACGTGAAGGCGGAGGCGGCGGCTGTGCGGGCGCGGCTGGAGCGAGAGGGGGATCCCCGGATCGCTGGTAAGCTCGCGGGGGTCTACGCGGCCGTGACGGCGCGGCTGAACGACGCGGCGGACGTGAAGGCGGCAGCGGCCACTATGCGGCCGCGGCTGCAGGATTGTTGTGCCGAGACGGCGGAGGCGGCGTCTGTGCGGGCGCGGCTGGAGCGAGAGCAGGATCCCGGGACCGTTGGCGGACTCGCGCGGGCTTACGCGGTTGTGGCGGCGCGGCTGAACGACGCGGCGGACGTGAAGGCGGCGGTGGCGGCTGTGCGGGCGCGGCTGGAGCGAGAGCAGGATGCCGGGATCGCTGGCGGGCTCGCGGGGGCCTACGCGGTCATGGCGGCGCGGCTGAACGATGCGGCGGACGTGAAGGCGGCGGCCGCCACTCTGCGGGCACGGCTGGAGCGAGAGCGGGAGCCCTGGATCGCTGGCAAGCTCGCGGAGGCCTACGCGGCCGTAGCAGGCCTCACAGTTGAACGTGCGGACGCCAAGGACCGTTCGGCTTTGGTCCCGGACATTCTTGTGTTGGCCAGCCATCCTTTCGTCATGGATGCTTCTCCTTTGCTTTCCGCTCTGAAACCTGCGACGGGGGAAGATTTCGGCGCAAACGTCGGTGCCGCCGTGCACTGGGCCCAGCAAACCCACGACATCAGGCCGGACCGGCTGCGCCCGCCACCTCTCCAGAGCTGGCCCCCGTTCACTGGTTCACGTTCGTGACATCAATCTGAACACCGCGGAGACGGCGGCCGGGAGGCTCGGTGACCTGGGCGCGATTGCCCTTGGAATTACTCATCCAGTCCGCGAAGAGGGCGACCTCGAGCGCCGGCCGCTGCGGCCAGACGCGGCAGGGGAGTGGCTTCGAGCGTTGAAATCCCCGTAACCGTCAGCGCAGGCGCGCCGGCGTCTGGGCGGGACTTAGCGAGCCGTTGCTGCTTGGCCTTGAGGGTCGGTCATCCACCCTAAAACCAAAGTGCTACGGATAAGGACGTTGCGTGCCGCACGGGGATTCCTTCGGGTTTCGGCAGGATCCGACGCACATTTGCCATGTTCAACGAGGCGAACATTGCCTATTTCGATCCAGCCATGGCGGAGGGTGGGCTC
>JBKOVG010000105.1:0-28407 GCA_046723845.1 Candidatus Methylomirabilota bacterium
AACAAGTAGCGGGAGAGTGGTCGCTTGCAAGAAACGCCGCACGGTCATTCTTGTTCCTCCTTGCCCCTTCGGGGTTAGACCTTCCGCACTTGGGCGCCGGCTCTCATCGATCGAGCGTTATCCAGGACAGAACTTCGCCGCCGGTGAGGACAGTGCGATTGCGCCTCGGCGACTGAGGGAACTTCGTGAGCGACGCGCGGGTGACGAAAGCTTCCGCGCGCCTGCGGCAGTGGGTGTGTACTCTGGCAAGGAATTGAAGACATGAGCTGACACCGGAGAATACAGAAGAGGAGGCGCCCGAGGGCCACGAGTGAAACGACCGCCAGGGAAGCCACGGACGATACTCTCGAGCGATATGTCCGATAGGCCGGAAAGCGGGGCAATATGCGCCAGCACTGCCGTGTTAGCGGCGGCGGTGTCGTAGACAAGGGTCACGATATCGTCACCGTCAGCGCCATCATAGATTCCGGCGATCCATGAAGAATCCGGAGGGCTGGCAAAGGCGACCGCGGGGAGCAGTATCAGCGCCGCAACGATCGGAAGAGAGGTAGAGATCGCTCGCCACATGGAACGGGATGGCTGACTCGGTGGCCTCTGCTGCCGCGGACACGAGCCCGAGCGCATCCTTAGCCTCCCATAGCCGAGCGGCCAGAAGCGGAATGCCAGTGAACCCTAAGCGAGGTCGGCTATCCCTGTCAAGACGACACATCGACAGTAGTCACAATCGACGCCGAAGGGAGCTGCACCGCAGGAGACGACCTCGAAGCACGCTCCGTCAAGACCGGTGTATGATCGCCTGTCCATGCGCTTCGGCACCTTCTTCTTCTTCCAGGCCGCACCCGGGCTGAGCCACGAGGAGATCGTCCACCGCGAGCTGGAGCAGATGGAGTGGACGGAGGAGCTCGGCTTCGACCAGATCTGGCTCACCGAGCACCACTTCATCGACTACGGGCTGGCCGTGGACCCCGCCACCCTCGCTTGCGCGGCCGCCTCCCGCACGCGCCGGGTGCGCATCGGGCTCGCCGCGGCCATACTCCCCTTCCACCATCCCCTGCGCCTGGCCGAGCAGCTCGCCCTCGTCGACGTGATCTCCAAGGGCCGCCTCGACGTCGGAGTGGGCCGGGGCAATCGCCCGGCGGAGTTCCGCGGCTACCACGTGCCGCAGCAGGAGAACCGCGAGCGCTTCGACGAGGCGGTAGACATCATGCTGCGTGCGTGGACGGAGGAGCGCTTCTCCTACGAGGGGCGCTTTTTCACCATCAAGGACGCACGGCTCATTCCCAAGCCGCTCCAGCGCCCGCATCCCATGATCTACCAGGTGTGCGGCAGCGACGACGGCATCGAGAGCACCGCCTCGCGGGGATGGCCCATGCTCAACTCCATCCTCACCGGCCCCGTCGATCAGCTCGTGCGGCGGCGCGAGAGCTATCTCGCCGCCCTCCGCAAGCACGGCCGCACCGAGCCGGAGATCGCCGCCCTGATGCGGCACTGGGGCGTCTCCCGCCAGATTTACGTGGCGGACACGGATGCCCAGGCCCTCGCCGAGGCCAAGGACGCCGAGATGTGGTACCAGGACTCGCTGCGCCGCTTCCAGGTGCCCGAGCGCATCGAAGACGCGCATCCGAGTCTCCAGCCCGGCTTCCGCGCGGCGGCGGAGCGCTTCGCCAAGGTGACGTGGGAAGGCCTGGTGGCGGAGACGGTGGCGTTCGGCTCGCCCGACACGGTGGCGCGTCACATCGAGGCCATGCGCGGCCTCGGCATCGGCCAGGTCCTCTGCTGGATGAACTTCGGGGGCCTGCCCCAGGCGAAGATCCGCGGCTCCATGGAGCTCTTCGCCCGCGAGGTCATGCCGAGGTTCCGGAGCTAGCGTGGAGCTGGGGCTCTTCACGGAGTTCCAGAGCCCGCCCGAGATATCGGAAGCCCAGGCCTTCGACGAGGCCCTAGCCCAGGTCGTGGCGGCGGAGGCGCTCGGCTTCGACTCCGTGTGGCTGGCGGAGATCCACTTCCAGAAAGGCCGCTCCGTGCTCTCCTCGCCGCTCGTGGTGGCCACCGCCATCGCTGCCCGCACCCAGCGAATCAGGATCGGCATCGCCGTCCAGATCCTCCCCCTCGCCCATCCCCTCCACCTCGCGGAGGACGTGGCCACCGTCGATCACCTGAGCAAGGGGCGCCTCGACTTCGGGGTGGGGCGCAGCGGTCTGCCCGAGCACTACGAGGGATTCAACGTCGCCCACGCGGAGAGCCGGGACCGCTTCCAGGAGACCCTGGAGATCCTCCGCAGGGCGTGGACGCAGGAGCGGTTCACGTACGAGGGCAAGTATTTCCAGTACACGAATGTCTGCGTCACCCCCAAGCCCTACCAGCAGCCGCACCCGCCGCTCCGCGTCGCCGCCACCACGCAGGAGACGTACGCCATCGTGGGCCAGATGGGCATGCCCATCTTCATCGCCGTCCGCACCACCTCGATCAGCGATCTCAAGCGCTTCATCGGCGGCTATCACGAGGGGTGGCGCCAGGCCGGCCATCTCGGGCGCGGCGAGGTCTCCTTGATCGTGCCGGTCTACCTGAACGAGGACGGGCGAAGGGCCCGCGAGGAAGCCCAGGCGAGCACGATGCATTTCTTCCGCTCCATCGCGGAGGCGCTCGGGAGAGGCGGCACCCGGCGCGAGGAAGCGGCGCGTCTCGGGCGCATGACCTATCCCGAGCTCCTCGAGGAGCTGGTCGTCTACGGCACCCCCGACGAGGTCACCGCACGTCTGCTCGATCTCCGCGCGGCGCTCGGCTACACCTCGCTGTCCGTGTGGATGAACGTGGGCGGGCGCATTCCCCATCCGCGGGTACTGGGCTCGATGCGCCTCTTCGCCGAGCGCGTCATGCCTCGCCTCCGCTCGGGTTAGACTCGCTGCCATGTCCGTCGTGATCGTCGGGGGCGGTCTCATGGGACTCTCCGCGGCCTTCCACCTCCGCCGGCTCGACCCCGCCCTGCCCGTCACGGTGCTGGAGCGGGCGCGCGTGGGATGCGCCGCCTCGGGCGCGAGCGCGGGCGGCGTGCGGGCCATGGGGCGCGATCCCGCGGAGCGTCCGCTTGCGCTGGCCAGCCTCGCACGCTGGCCCGAGCTCGACCGCGAGCTCGACGGCGAGACGCGCTATCGGCGCGGCGGCGGGCTCCGGGTCGCCCTCGACGACAAGAGCTGGGAGGCGGCGCCCGGCTGGGCCGCCGAGCAGTGCGAGGACGGCGTGCCCCTCGAGATCGTGGACGCGGCCGCCGTGCAGAGGATGGCGCCCGGAATCAACCCGGGCTGCCTGGGGGGCGTCTACTCGCCCATCGACGGCCAGGCCGGCGCCATGGCCACCGTCGAGGCCTTCACCGCGGCGGCGCGACGGCTCGGCGCTCGCATCGAGGAAGGCGTGGGCGTGACCGCGCTGATCGCCGAGGGCCCGCGCGTGGTGGGCGTCATGCGGAGCGACGGCGCGCGGCAATCGTGCGACGTGGCCATCGCGACCACCGGCGCCTGGACGGCGTCGCTGCTGAGCCGGCTTGGGGTGAAGCTCGCGCTCGCCACGCGGCCGCTCCAGATGCTCCTGACGCAGCCCGGGCCGGGGGCCCTCGCTCCCGTCCTGAGCGGGTTCGAGCGGAAGATCAGCTTCAAGCAGCTCGACGACGGCGCGTTTCTCATCGGCGGCGGCTGGCCGGGCCACATCGTGGACCACGAGGGCAATCGCTGGCAGGTCCTCGAGGAGAGCGTCCGGGGAAGCCTGGAGGTCGCGGGCGAGCTCTATCCGCAGGTGGCGCGCTTCACGCTCGACCGGAGCTGGATCGGGCTCGAGGCCTTCATGCCCGACAAGCTACCCGTGATGGGTCCCGTGCCCGGGCTCGACGGCCTCCTCGTGGCCACGGGCTTCTCCGGCCATGGCTTCGCTCTCTCTCCCATGGTGGGCGACGTGCTCGCGCGGCTCGCCCTCGGGTGCGATGCCCTTCCCTCT
This sequence comes from Candidatus Methylomirabilota bacterium, assembly GCA_046723845.1. Lineage (GTDB taxonomy): Bacteria > Methylomirabilota > Methylomirabilia > Rokubacteriales > CSP1-6 > AR37. Next base: position 3,985 of record JBKOVG010000105.1, read on the forward strand.
CTCTGGCGTGATCTTCGTGTCGACCGGCCGTCCCTGGCCGGCTCCTGAAAGGTCGGACATGCAACTCGAGATCATCTGTACGGGCGACGAGGTGCTGACGGGCAAGACCATCAACACCAACTTCAGCTACATGAGCCAGAAGCTCTCCGACGTCGGCCTCGACGTGCGGTGGGAGACCACGGTGGGCGACGACCGCGAGAGCCTGCTCCTCGCCTTCCAGCTCGCTTCCCAGCGCGCGGATGCCGTCATCGTCAACGGCGGCCTCGGTCCCACCATCGACGATCTTTCCCAGGAGATCGCCGCCCAGGCCGCGGGTGTCGAGCTCGTCTTCAACGAGGAGTGGTTCGTGCGCATGGAGGACTTCTTCCGCCGGCGCAGCCGCGTGATGCCGCCCAACAACCGCAAGCAGGCCATGCTGCCGGTGACCGCGGAGATCATCGACAATCCCATCGGCACCGCGTGCGGCTTCGCCCTCGACATCGGGCGCGCGCGCTTCTTCTTCACCCCCGGTGTCCCCCGCGAGCTCCGCCGCATGCTGGAGGAGCAGATCATTCCCCGCCTCCTCGCCAAGAGCGGCCTGCAGGCGGCCATCCACCTGAAGCGCTTCCACTCCTACGGCCTCGGCGAGTCGCACGTGGACACGCTCCTCGCCGGCGTGGAGTCCCTCGTGCCGGACGGCAGCGTGAAGCTCGGGTTCCGCGCCCACTATCCGCAGCTCGAGACGAAGCTCACGGCGCGCGGGGCCGACATGGACGACATCCGACGCAAGCTCGAGCCAGTGGAGCGGGAGATCCGCCGGCGGCTCGGCAACTTCATCCTGGGTGAGGACGACCAAACGCTCGAGGGCGTGGTGCTGGGGGAGCTCACGGCCCGTCAGGCCACGCTGTCCACCGTCGAGATGTTCACGAGCGGACAGATCGCCGCGCGCGTTGCCCACCTTCCGGGCGCGGAGGCGGTGTTCCGCCGAGGGATCGTGGCCCGCGACCTCGCCGAGATCTGCGCGGCGGTGGGCCTCGCACGGACCGCCCCCGAAGGTGAGCTCACCCCGCAGACGGCTGAGGCGGTGGCACAGGCAGCCCTCCGCCACACCGGCTCGACTCACGCGCTCGCCGTCCTGATCGACCTCGACCAGGGCCCGGACCGCATCGAGTTCGGTGGCACGATCTGCCTGGCCATCGCGACGCAGGGCGCGGTCGCGTCCCGGCGCAGCCGCATCCTCGGCGGGCGCGAGTGGGTGCGCCTGGGAGCGGTGGAGCTCGGGCTCGACTGCCTGCGCCGCCACCTCCAGGGCCTCCCGGTCTACGAGCGCACCGACTTCGAGAAGGCGTGAAGTTTTGGCGGCGAGCGACGCGCAGCAGACGAACACGTACTGGGGACGCCGCGACCTCCAGCGGCTCTTCGACGAGGCGCTAGCGGCCGCGGGCAAGAACCTCAACGCGCTGACCATCGACGACCTCGCGGCCGTCGATCAGTTCCACGGCGGCGGCAAGCCGTCGACGGATCGCCTTGCGCGGCTCGCCCAGCTCCGGCCGGGCCTGCGCGTGCTCGACGTGGGCGGAGGCTTCGGCGGCCCAGCCCGCACGTTGGCCGTCGAACATGGCTGCCATGTCACCGTGGTCGATCTCACCGAGTCCTACGTGGAGACAGGCCAGTGGCTGACAAGTCGGCTGGGACTCGGCGACCGGGTGCGCCACCGCGTGGGCGACGCACTCGCGCTCGAAGACCCGGACGGCGCCTTCGATGTCGTGTGGACCCAGAACAGTGGGATGAACATCGCCGACAAGGAGCGGCTCTACGCCGGCTTCGCGCGTGTCCTCCGCAGCGGCGGCCTGCTCGTGATCCAGGAGCCGATGGCCGGACCGACCCAGCCGCCGATCTTCCCGCTCATGTGGGCGCGAGATGCGTCCATGAGCTTCCTGCGCTCGCCCGCGGAGATGCGGGCGCTCATCGAGGCGGCGAGGTTCCGCACCCGCGCGTGGGAAGACGTGACGAAGGAGCTGGCGGGGCCCAGCACCGGTGCCGCCGTGCCCGCCCACAGCATCGCGCGCATCGTGATGGGCGACGCCGTCGACGACATCGCGCGCGCCGGCCAGCGGAACCGCGACGAGGGCCGCCTCGTCTACATCCAGGCGGTGTTCGACCGCCAGTGAAGCCCCTGCGCCTCGTCAGGATCGTCGGTGTTGCGCTCGCGCTGCTTGCGCCCCTCACCGCGCTCGCTCAGCAACCCGCGAAGGTCCACCGCATCGGGGTTCTGAGCTCAACAGGCCCCGAGCAGGAAAACTTCATCTGGGCAGACCTGCGTGGGCGGTTGCGTGAGCGCGGGTGGATCGAGGGCCAGAACCTCGTCGTGGAATGGCGCTACGCGGAGGGAAAGTACGACCGGCTTCCGGATCTGGCCGCCGAGCTGGTTCGGCTCAAGCCGGATTTGATCATGGCACGCGGCGGGCCGGGGGCCACGGCGGCCAAGCGAGCGACGGCGACGATCCCCATCGTGATGTACAACGTCACCGATCCCGTCGGCATCGGGGTCGTGCAGAGTCTTGCCCGGCCGGGCGGCAATGTCACCGGACTTTCCGACGACCAAGATCCGGAAATCCTTGGGAAGCGGCTGCAAATGTTGAAGGAGGTCGCCCCCAAGGTTTCCAAAGTGGCGAGCCTCACGCGAGTTCCCCCGTCAGGCTTGACCTACAGCAGGTACGACGCCGCCCTGGAGGCCGCAGCGAAAGCGCTGGGGCTACAAGTCCGGCCATGGTACGTGCAGGGCCCTGATGACATCGAAAAGGCCTTCACGGCGATCTCGCAGGAGGGCTTCGGCGCGCTCGAAGTCGTCTACGTTCCCGTCACGTGGAACAACCGACGGCAAATCGTCGACCTCGCGGTCCGACAGCGGCTCCCGGCGATCTACTGGAACCGGACCTATGCGGTGGATGGCGGCCTCATGGCCTACGGAGAGGACGAGCGCGGGGTGCCCCGCCGCCTCGCCGTCTACGTCGACAAGATCCTGAGAGGCGCCAGGCCCGCTGATTTGCCCATCGAGCAACCCACGAAGTTCGAGCTGGTGATCAACCTCAAGACGGCGAAGGCGATGGGGCTGACCATTCCGCCGTCGCTTCTCGGCCGGGCCGACGAGGTAATCCGGTAGTCGGCGCCGCCCCCTCACCCCACCCTCTCCCCCGGTGGGGGAGAGGGAACAGCTACTCGAAGGGCTGGCCGAAGCGCTCGCGGTGGGCCACCGCCCCGAGTGGCTTGCGGTTCTTCTTGCCGCGCCCGATCTTGTCGGCGGGATAGCCGAAGGGCAAGATCGCGAGCGCGTCGAGCGGCGCGGGAATGCCCAGCAGCGCGTTGACCTTGGTGAGCCCACCGAAGCCCACCCAGTTCGAGCCGACGCCCTCCGACCACGCGGCGAGCAGCATCGAGTGAATCGCCCGGCTCGCGTCGGACACGGCGTAGCCGGACTTGTCGATCGCCACCACGATGGCCAGTAGCGCCTGGGCGATATAGGGGCCCGATCGCGCCAGCGATCCGAGCTTGCGCAAGGTATCGTGGTCCTGAACCACGATGAAGTGCCAGGGCTGGAGATTCATGGCGCTGCCCGTCAGCCGCCCCGCCTCGAGGATCTTGCGGACGATCGTGTCGGGCACGGGCTTGTCCTGGTAACGGCGAACCGCGAGCAGCGTGCGGATGCCCTCGAAGACCTCCATCGTCAGTGTCTCCTCTCTGCGGCCCGGATCGCCTGCCAGACGCGCTCCGGGGTCACCGGGATCTCGATGTGCTCCACACCGAATTCAGCCAGCGCATCCACCACCGCGTTGACCACCGCGGCGAGCGCCGGCGTGGCGCCGCCCTCGCCGCCCCCGCGCAGGCCGAGAGGATTCGAGGTCGACGGCACCTCGCTGATCTCCGTGGCGAAGGCGGGGAGCATGTCGGCCCGCGGCAACGGGTAGTCCATGAAGCTCGCGGAGTGGAGCTGCCCCGTCTCCGCGTCGTAGCGGCAGAGCTCCCATAGGGCCTGGCCGACCCCCTGGGCGATGGCGCCGTGGGTCTGCCCGTCCACGATCAAGGGATTGATGGCGCGCCCCACGTCGTCCACCGAGGTGTAGCGCACGATCTCCACCACGCCCGTCTCCGGATCCACCTCCACCTCGCACACCGCGCAGCCGTAGGGAAAGGACGGCGTGCTCACCGTCTCGTCGCACGCGGCCTCCAGGGGGCCGCGCAGGGCCTCCGGCGCGTCGGGGCGGAGGGCGGCCGCCGCCGCTGCGAAGAGATCCACGGACCGATCGGTGCCCTTGACGGTGAAGCGCCGCTCCGCGAACTCGATGTCGGGGGTAGCTGCCTCGAGGAGCCAGGCGGCGAGCTGTCGTCCCTTCTCGACGATGGCGTCGGACGCCTTGGCCATGACCACGCCGCCCAGGCGCATGGAGCGGCCGGAGTGCGAGCCGCCGCCCACCGGCACGAGATCGGTGTCACCGGTGACGAGGCGCACCTGCGCGGGCTCCACCCCGAGCCACTCCACGATGAGCTGACCGAAGCTCGTCTCGTGGCCCTGCCCCGCCGAGAGCGTGCCGATGACCACGTCGACCCTGCCCTCGGGGCGCACGGTGATCTGCGCGCGCTCGCGCGGAGCGCCCGTGGCGATCTCGATGTAGTTGCCGAGGCCGATCCCGCGATAGCGCCCACGCCGCTGCGCCTCCCGCCGCCGCCCCTCGAAGCCCGCCCAGTCCGCGAGCGCGGTGGCGCGGTCCTGCACCGCCGCGTAGGTGCCGCTGTCGTACACAATGCCGAAGGGATTCGTGTAGGGCATGGCCTCAGGCGGCACGAGGTTGCGCCGGCGCAGCTCGAGACGATCGAAGCCGTGGCGCCGGGCGGCCAGATCGATGAGTCGTTCGATGACGAACATGGCCTGCGGTCGGCCCGCGCTGCGGTAGGCGGCGAGCGGCGAGGTGTTGCTGAGCACGGCGCGCCCGCGCACGCCGGCCACGGGCAGCCGGTACACGCTGGTGGAGAGCTCACGCCCCTTGTTGAGCGGCACGAAAGTGACGGCATGCGCGCCCACGTTGCTCGTGTTCGTGCCGCGGAGGGCAAGGAAATTCCCCTCCGCGTCGAGGGCCAGCTCCATGGCGGAGACGAGATCGCGCGCCTGGTAGTCGGTGAGAAAGGCCTCCTGCCGAGTGGCCGTCCATTTGACGGGACGGCGGAGACGGCGCGCCGCCCACGCCACCAGCGCGAACTCGGGATAGAAGCTGTTCCGCGTGCCGAAGTTGCCGCCCACCTCCCGCGCGAGCACTCGCACCGCCGTTTCCGGCACGCGCAGGATCTCCGCGAGGTCGCCCTTGTGGCGCACTACGCCCCCCGAGCCCGCGTAGAGGGTGTAGCGCCCGCTCGCCTCGTCCCAGGCGCCGAGGGCGGCGCGCGGCTCCATGGGCACGCCGGTGATGCGCGGCACCCACGTATCGAGGCGGACCACGTGGGCGGCGCGCGCGAAGGCGGCGTCCGCCGCGGCCGCGTCGCCCGCCACCGAGTCGACGCAGACGTTGCTTCCCGCCTCCGGCCAGAGGACGGGGGCGTCGGCTCCGGCCGCCGCGCGCGTGGCGGTGACGGAGGGCAGCGGCGCGTAGTCCACGATCACGCGCTCCCCGCCGTCGAGGGCCGCCGCCGCGCTCTCCGCGATGACCAGAGCCACCGGCTCGCCCACGAAGCGCACGATGTCCGCGGGCAGCACGGGATGCGGGGCCACGAAGATGCTCGAGCCGTCGCGCCCGCCGAGGGGGAACTCGTTGGGGTTGGTCGGCAGGGGGCGATGGGGGATGGGCGCCAGGCCGTCGGCCTCCGCGTCGCGCCCGGTGAGGACGGCGAGGACGCCGGGCACGCCGAGGGCCGCCGTCGCGTCGACGCGGAGGATGCGCGCGTGCGCGTGCGGCGATCGCACGAGCTGGGCGTAGACCTGGCCGGGCAGGCTGAAGTCGTCGCTGTAGCAGGCCTGGCCGGTGACGAGGCGCCCGTCCTCGCGGCGCGGCACGGGCCGGCCGAACCCCTGGGGGGCGGAGCGCGTGCGGGAGGTCAGGAACGACATCGTCCGCGTCGGGTCAGTCGGCGGCGGTCTTCACCCGATGCAGGGCGGGCAGCAGCTCGTCGCTGATGAGCCGCATGCTGTCGAGGGCGTGAGCGGCCGGCAGGCCGATCCACTGCGTCCGGAGCACGAGCATCGTCGCGCCCACCTTCTCCCAGCACGGGCGGAGCTGCTCGTAGCACTCCTCCGGGCTACCGATCACGAAGCGATCCTCGAGGAGCGACTCGAAGGGCTGGCGGAAGCTCTCCCCCTCGGGCATGACGGCGTCCTGCCCCCAGGAGGCGTAGACCTTGTACTTGCCCGCGAGATGCGGGCCGGCGAGGGCGAGCGCGGTCGCCCGGTCCTTCGCGCAGTAGACCTCCTTGAAGATCGGCAGCACGCGGGGGAACGGCTTGCCCACGCGCGAGAGCTCGTCCCGGTAGACGTCCATCTGGCGCGCGATGGTGGTCATGGTGGCGTGCGGGTTGATGAACCACGTGTCGCCCACCCGCGCCGCGCGGCGAATGGCGTTGTCGCTGTTGGCGGCGACCCAGATCGGCGGATGCGGCTTCTGCACGGGCCGGCACGTCAGGCTCACGTCCGCGAGCGCGCAGACGTCGGTGTCGACCGTCACCCGATCCCCGGTCCAGAGCCGCTTCACGATCTCCAGGCACGACTCGAAGCGGCGCACGCGCTGTCCGCGCGGCACCTTGAAGGCGTCGAACTCGACCTCGCGATAGCCGAGACCGATGCCGAATACGAATCGCCCGCCCCAGATAATGTCGAGCGAGGCCATGGTTTCCGCCACTTCGACGGGGTTGTGGAGACCCAGCAGGAGGACGCCCGCCACCCCCGTCATGTGCCCCGCCTCCGCGGCGAGCCGCGAGAGGAAAGGCACGAGCTGGAGCTGGCTCGCGCCCTCGCTCAAGTAGTGCTGCCCCGACGCGACCACGTCCCACCCGCGATCGCGCGCCAGCCGCGTCATGGCGAGCTGCTCGTCGAGGGCGGCGACCATGTCGCTGCCCACGGGATTCTGGTTGGTCAGGAAGATGCCGACCTGCATCGGCTCAGCGCCAGAGCTGCTGCGAGGCCAGGCGCGCCCCTTCGGCCATCGCGGCGATCTTGGCCCAGGTGATCTCGGGCTCCACGAGGTTGGCGCGCCCGAAGGTGGCGAAGCCGCAGTCGCTCCCCGCGATCACCCGCTCGCGCCCGACGACCTCCGCATAGCGCACGAGGCGCTGCGCCACCAGCTCCGGGTGCTCGATGAAGTTGGTGGTGGAGTCGAGCACGCCGGGGATGATCACCTTGTCGTCGGGCAGGCGCACCTCGCGGAACACCACCCATTCGTGCTCGTGCCGGCAGTTGGCGCCCTCGAAGGAGAGCCCCTGCGGCCGCGCCTTGAGCACGGCGCGGATGATCTCGCGGAGCGGGATGTCGCGGTGGTGCGGCCCCAGGTAGTTGCCCCAGCACAGATGCAGGCGCAGTCGGTCGGCGGGGATGTCGCGGAGCGCGTGATTGAGCGCTTCGATGTTGCCCTCGGCGATCTTCACGAACTCCGCGTTGGTGAGATCGGGGAAGCCGAGGTGGCGCCCCATGGCGAGATCGGGGCAGTCGACCTGCAGCACGAACCCCGCGCGATGGATGGCGTCGTACTCCTCCTTCATCACCTCCACGAGCCGGGCTAGGTAGGCCTCACGGTTCGGGAAGTACTGGTTGGGGAGGAAGTGCGCGATGACCCCGGGCGAGGCCGCGGTCATGAAGGCTTCCGTCACCGACACGCCGTCGAGGGCGGCGCGGAAGTTGGCGATGTCGCGGTCCACTGCCGCGCGGTCCTTCCATTCGATGGGGCCGTTGCAGGCGGGCCGCGCCACCTGCGGGCGCCGCTCGGCGCGGGCGGCCGCCTCGGGGAAGTCCGCCCAGTCCGCCCGGCCGCGCACCGTGCTCTGGCCGCCGAAGCCGGTGAGGCGCTGGCGCACGTAGGTCGAGTAGCCGACCTTGCCCTGCTCGCCGTCGTTGACCACGTCCACGCCGGCCTTGGCCTGCTGGCGGACGACGTCGCGCGTGGCACCCTCCACCCGCGCGGCGAAGGCCGCGGCGTCGACCGGCGTGCCCGCGTCCACCGCCTCCAGCATGGCGACGAGATCCGCGGGCCGGGGCAGGCTGCCCGTGTGGGTGGTGAGGATGCGGTCCGTGCTGCGCTTCATGCGTCCTCGAAGGGATAGAGGGGGCGGCGGCGGTTCTTGAAGGTGAAGAGGGAGAGATCGGAACTGGTGCAACCGTCGCCGTCGCACAGCACGATGTGGCGGGCGATGGGCTCGAATCCCGCGCGGAAGTGCTGGCGCGACTTGATGAGCACGTACTTCTTCCGACGCGGATCGATGCCGCAGTGGGTGAACACCCCCGTGTCGAAGGGCTCGCTGCGCCGCTCCGCCACCACGATCTGCATCGCCCCCGTGTCGAGCACGGCGGTGCGGCCCATGCGCACGCGCGTGCCCGTGGCCATGGGGCCGGTGACCACGAACTCCCCGTCGGTGATGCGCGTCACCTGGCCCGTCACGGAGAGCGGCTTGCCGGGCAGGTTGATCTGCGGCATGTCGATCCGCCCGCCCAGGTCGAGGGTGACGCTGGCCGCGGTGCCCGCCGCCGCGATGCGCTGCACGGTGGCGGGATCGCAGATCGGCCCCGCCACCACGTCGTCGAGGCCCTGGCGCATCACCTCCTCGATCACGCTCATCACGTCCTGCGTTCCCCCGGAGGCGGTGTTGTCGCCGTGGTCCACCAGCACGATGGGGCCGTCGCCGAGCGTCTTGGCGTGCGCGATCTGGCTCGGCAGCGGGGCGCCCGTGTAGAGGAAGGCGTCGCGGCGCTCCCAGGCGAGGGCGAGAAGCCGATCGAGGAGCGCGTGGCCCTCGTCGGTTCGCCGGTCGCACACGATCACCGCGGAGAGCGAGGTGTGCGGGATATCGGCGTGGGGGAAGCCGCCGAACACGGAGGCGTTGAGGACGGCCCCGCTCGTCTCGGCGGCGATGGCCAGGTCCATGATGTCCCGCATGGGCTGGCGCGACGGCGTGTGCACGAGCGTGCTCGTCATCATGGGGCGGGCGCCCCACACCATCACGGGCTCCACCTCGCCCCGGAGCATGCGGAGGAGCGTCCGTCCCGCGCGCTGGGCCGTGTCGCCCATGTCGATGTGCGGATAGGTGCGGTAGCCCGCGATGACGTTGGCGTTGTCGACCATGCCCGCCGTCATGTGCGAGTGGAAGTCGAGCCCCACCGCGATGGGCGTGCGGGGGGCAACCGCGCGCACGCGCCGGAGCAGCTCGCCCTCACCGTCGTCCAGGTGCTCGGCGACCATGGCCCCGTGCAGGGCGAGGAAGATCGCGTCGCAGCCGCTCCGCACCGCGCCCTCGATGGCATCGGCCATGTCCTCGTAGGCGCTCTTCTCGACGTAGCCCGAAGGGTGCGCCCCGCCCGCCACCGGCAGCACCACCTCGGCGTCCGCCTCCTGGGCCACGTGGAGGAAGCCGCCGAGCTGGGTGTTGGTGTCGCGGAACTCCTCGATGGCCGCCTGGCCCGCGAGCGGCCGGAACGAGGCGAGCGACGTGGGCACGGGCGAGAAGGTGTTCGTCTCGTGCATCATCATCGCCACCACGAACTTGCGACGCGCCATCGCAGCTAGCCCTGCATGAAGGCGTTCAGGTCCGGCGTGGCCATCGAGCGATCGATGTAGCTGAACGTCCCCTTCTCCTTCGCCTCGCGCGCCGCCTCCACGAGCCCGGTCATGGCCATGCGGTAGAGCGAGGTGGCGAGGCTGATGCGCTTGACGCCCGCCGCGGCCAGCTCCGTCACCGTGAAGGACTTGCCCTTGATCCCCGCCATGAAGTTGAAGGGCTTGGACAGCGCGGAGCAGACCGTGCGCACGGAGGCGAGATCGGGCAGGCCGGGCGACATCAGCACGTCGGCGCCCGCCTTCTCGAAGGCTTGCAGGCGCTTGATCACGTCGTCCAGATCCGCCTTGCCGCGCAGGAAGCCCTCGGCCCGTGCGGTGAGGGTGAAGGGAAACGGCAGGGCGCGCGCGGCCTGGACGGCGGCGGCCACGCGCTCCACCGCGTGCGCTAGATCGAAGAGCGGCTTGTCCTTGTCGCCGGTAGCGTCCTCGATGGAGCCCCCCACCAGGCCCACGCCGGCGGCGAGGCGGATGGTCTCCGCGGCCACCTTGGGATCGTCGCCGAATCCCTTCTCGAGATCGGCGGAGACGGGCAGGTCTGTCGCCTCCACGATGGCGCGCGCGTGCGCGAGGGCCTCGTCGCGCTGCACCTTGCCGTCGCGGCGCCCGAGGATGCCCGCGGAGGCGCCGCTCGAGGTGGCCAGGGCGGGGAAGCCGAGCCCGGCGAGGATGCGCGCGGAGCCCGCATCCCAGGGGTTGGGGATCACAAAGGCCGGCCCCTGGTGAAGCGCGCGGAAGCGGGTGGCCTTGTCGCTCTGACTCGACGCCATGACGGTCTCCCTTTACTTCGATCCCCTCGCCCCCGGAGGGGGAGAGGGCCTCCTCTTGCTCATCCCTTCGCTCTTGAACGCCCCCTCACCCTCCCCTCTCCCCCTCGGGGGGCGAGGGAATCGAGACTACCAAGCCAGCGCGTAGGTCGGGCGGCGCGGATCGGCCCCCGCGGAGAGCACGCCGGTCTTCGGATCGCGGTGCGTGACTACGGCGCCGATGCCGCACGCGCCGATCTCCGTCACGGAGTGGCCGAGCGCGCGGAGCTCGGCCCGCGTGCGCTCGGGAATGCCCGGCTCGACGTTGAGCTGGCCCGGCTTGTAGACGCGGGGATAGAACGAGTTGACCAGGGTCTGGGTGGAGAAGCGCGGCGCCTCCACGGCCTGCTGCGGATTCATCCCGAAAAGCAGCACGTTGAGCACGAGCTGGAGATCGGCTTGGGCCTGATCGTCGCCGCCCGGGCAACCGATGGTCGTGGTGGGCATCCCGCCCTCGCAGATGAGATAGCTCACGAGCGTGGTGCGCGGGCGCCGGCCCGGGGTGAGCGCGTTCTGGTGCCCCGCCTCGAGCACAAACATCTCGCTGCGCGTGCTCAGAGTGCAGCCGAGCTCCGCCGCGAACGCAGACTTGCGGAAGACGCCGCCGCTCGGCGTCAAGCAGATCATGTTGCCGTTGCGGTCGAGGGCCGCGATGTGCGTGGTGCCGTCGGCGGCCACGGGGGCGCCGGCCTCGCCCGCTCTCCGCGGCGGCGCCCCCGCCACGCTGCCGCCGTGCCAGGGATCGCCCGCGGCCGGCTGCTCGACGGCGGCGCGGTCCATGCGGATCAGCTTCGCCCGCTCTCGCAGGTAGGCGGGGGCGAGCAGCTCGCGCAGGGGCGTGCCGCCCTCCTTCGCGTCGCCGTAGTAGCGCTCGCGGTCGGCGAAGGCGAGCTTGAGCGCCTCCGCCACCGCGTGGATATACGGCGCGGAGTTGTGGCCCATGGCGCGGAGATCGAGCGCCTCGAGCATGCCGAGGGCCTGGAGGAGCACCGGCCCCTGCGTCCACGCCGCCTGCCCGAGGATGTCGCGGCCCGCGAAGGTGACGCGTGCGGGCGGCTCGAAGCTCGCGCGGTAGCCCGCGAGGTCGCCCGCGCGCAGGAGCCCGCCCACCCGTTCCGAGAAGGCGCCGATCGTCGCCGCAATGTCGCCGCGGTAGAAGCGCTCGCGGGCCGCCGCAATGCCCGCCGCGCGGTGGCCGCGGCCGCGCGCGTCGGCTTCCACGAGACGGCGGAGGGTGCCCGCGAGGGCGGGCTGCACGAAAAGCTCGCCCACGCGCGGTGCGCGGCCGCCGGGATAGAAGACGTCGGTGCCCCCGGGCGGATAGAGATCGAACTGGCTCCGGCTCTCGGGGATGGCAAGGAGCTTGTGCATGTACTCGTACATCGGGAAGCCGTGCTCCGCGAAGTGCAGCGCGGGCGCGAGCACCTCGCCGAGGCTCCGCGTGCCGAAGCTCTCCAGGACGGTGAAGTAGGCGTCGACGGCCCCCGGCACCGTGAAGGAGAGATGGGCGTCGGGCCCCGGTCCCGTGGGGATGCGATCGAGCTTGCGGCCGCGGAAGAAGTCGATGGTGGCCAGCGCGGGCGCGGTGCCCTGGCCGCTCACCGCCACCGTCTCCCCGCGCCGGGCATCGTGCACGAGGGCGACGCACTCGCCGCACAGCGTGTAGGACGCCGTCGGCTCCACCACCGCCGCTGCGAACCCCGCGGCCACCGCGGCGTCGAAGGCGTTGCCGCCCGCCAGGAGCATGCGCATGCCCGCCATCGACACGAGGGGATGGCCGGCCGAGATCACGCCCTGCGTCCCCGACACCACGGGGCGCGTGGTCGCCACGTCGGTCTGGTGATGCTCGGTCTCGAGATGACGCATCGTCACGGTGAGGAACCGTCGGGCTGAGGGTGGATCAGTGGAAGAAGACGCCGGCGTCGATGTTGAGCACCTGGCCGGTGACGCTGTCCGACTTGCAGAACGTGAGCACCTGGTCGGCCACGTCCTCCACGCTCGCCGCGCGCTTGAGGGCAGCGCGCTGCCGGGCGCCGTCGGCCTGCTCGGGGCGGAGGCGCGAGGTCATCCGTGTGCCCTCCATGAGCCCCGGGGCGACGCAGTTCACGGACACGTCGGGGGCGAGGGCTACCGCGAGGCAGCGTGTGAGGTGGATCAATCCCGCCTTGCTCGTGGCATAGGCGATGCTGCTTCCGCCGGGATTGAGCCCAGCCACCGAGGCGATGTTGACGATGCGCCCGGAGCCGCTCTTCTTGAGGTGCGGCGCGGCGGCGCGGCACACGAAGTACGGCCCCCGCAGATTCGTGGCGAACAGGCGATCCCAGATCTCCGGGTTGAGGGCTTCCAGATCCGGGAACGGAATGCTGATGTTCCACGCCGCGTTGTTGACGAGGATGTCGAGGCGGCCGAACTGCTTCACCACCGCATCCACCGCGGGAGGAATGGCCTCGGCCCTGGTCTGGTCGAGAGCCACGCTCCACGCCCGCCGGCCGAGCGCTTCCACCGTGCCCACCGTCTCCCGCGCGGCGTCCGCGCGCTCGAGATAGGTGATGGCGACGTCGGCGCCCGCTCCCGCGAGGGCGCGCGCGATGGCCGTGCCGAGAAGCCCGGTGCCGCCCGCCACGAGCGCGACGCGATCCTTGAGATCCATGACGGGGGGAGAGTACCACGTCGTCCGGCCCGTGTCTCGGGGCGGGGCGCCACATCGCGCATTGACCTTTCGCGACGGCGGGCGCACTCTCTCCGCGGAGGTCATTCCGCTGTCCTTGCCTGCATCGGCGCAGTCCGCAAGGCTGTCGACGTTCGCTGCCCTCAAGGGGCGGAACTACAGCCTCTACTGGTACGGCCTCGTCTTCTATGTGCTCGGACACCGCGCGGAGTACACGACCTTCGCGTGGATGACCTGGGAAGTGAGTCGCAATCCTCTCTCCCTCGCCTATCTCGGCCTCGCCCAGGGCGTGCCCCTCGTCCTCTTCCAGCTCTGCGGCGGCGTGCTCGCCGATCGCATCAACCGCCTCCGCCTCCTCGTGGCCACGCAGACCCTCGTGTCCCTCGTGCTCGCCACCGCTTTCGTACTCACCGTGCTCGGCCTGGCGCGGCTCGAGATCCTCCTCGCCCTCGCTGCGCTGAGCAATGTCTTCCGCGCCTTCGACGAGCCGAGCCGCATGGCGCTGGTGCCGCAGCTCGTGGAGCGCGACCGTCTCCCCAACGCCATCGCCCTCGGCTCGATCCCTTGGCAGGCCGGGCGCATGATCGGCCCCTCCGTGACGGGCATCCTCATCGCCGCCCTCGGCGGCGCGGTGGGCTTCGGCCTGGCCGCCGCGTCGTCGTGCCTCGCCCTCCTCCTCTACAGCCGGCTCCGGCTGAGCGTGCCCGTCCATCCCGCCGACGGCCGTCACGTGCTCCAGCAGTTCGCGGAAGGGCTGAGCTTCGTCGGCCACAATTTCGTCTTCGCGTGCCTGATCGCCCTGGCACTCTTCAACAGCCTGTTCGCCATGTCCTACCTCACCCTCCGACCCGTGTACGCCGACGCGTACTTCGGAGCCGGTTCCACCGGCTTCGGCCTTCTCAATGCTGCGCACGGGACGGGGGCCCTGGTGGGGACGCTCACGGTGGCAACCATCGCCCATCTCCTCCGTCGCGGCCGCGCGCTCCTCACCGGCGCGGCGTGCGTGGGGATGGCCCTCATGCTCTTCTCGCGCACGCACGGTCTCGCCGTCGCCCTGCCCGTGCTCGTGCTCGTGGGCTTCTGCAACACCTTCTACCTGATGCAGGTGAGCACGTATCTGCAGCAGAACGTGCCGGATCACCTCCGCGGCCGAGTGATGAGCCTCTACTCGCTCTGCTGGAATCTCCTTCCGCTGGGTGGACTCCTTGCCGGCGCCCTCGCCGCCGTGGTGGACGCGCGCTTCGCCGTGCTGTTCGGCGGCTTCATGGTCACCGCTAACGCCCTCGTGCTCATGGCCTCGAGGCGCCTGCGCAGCATCAGCTAGTTTCTCGGGGGGAACCCGGCGGCGGGCACGCCCTTCGCGCGCCAGTCGAACCTCGACATCAAGACGGGCGAGGTCATTCCCGCCGAGGACCGGCGCATGATCTATCAGCTCGCCAACATGCTCTGGCACAGTGACAGCTCCTTCAAGCCGGTGCCGTCCCTCTGCTCCCTCCTCTCCGCGCGCATCGTGCCGCCCGAGGGCGGAGCGACGGAGTTCGCCAGCGCGCGCTGCGCCTATCCCTCGCTCCCCGAGACGCTCAAGCGACGGGCCCGTGACGCCATTGTGGTCCACCGCGCGAGAGTCTCTTCCTGGGCGCGCACGCCTCCCACATAGAGGGGCTGCCGGTGGCCGAGGGTCGCGCGTTCCTCACGGAGCTCCTCGACCACGTGACGCAACAGCAGTTTTGCTACCGCCACGACTGGCAGGAAGGCGATCTGATCATCTGGGACAACCGCTGCGTCCTGCACCGGGCGACGCCGTACGACGCCGCGCGCTACAAGCGCCTGATGCAGCGGACCACGGTCTCGGGCGAGCCCGCGGAGACGGCCGCCGCGCGCGTCTAGCCCCTCGCCGTCACCTCGGATGTCTCACCGATCCCGTCCGCGCGCGCAGGAGCGAGCCCAGGCGCCGGAGGTCGCGAGCGCGGTCGATGCCGTCGACCTGGGCCATGATGGCGCGGGTCCGCGCGGGCGGTACCATCGGACGCGTCAAGCGAACGTACTTGGCCCGAACCTCGTCGGGGGCGAGCGGATTCTCGAGGGTGCCCCGGGCATGCTCCACCCGCCGCGTGAGCGTCCGGCCGTCCTTGAGGGAGAGCTCGACGATCGAGTCGTAGCGCTCGGGGTAGTGCGCGTCCAGCGCGGGATCGTGGACGAGGGCCATGCCCGAGGACAGTCGCGCCACCTCGGGATGCCGCTGCCGATCGAAGAGGATGTCGTCGATGATCACCCGCCCGAAGACGAGCCCCACGGGCAGGATGTACTGGGCGCAGTGCGACTTGAGGGGATGGCCGTCGATCATGTGCGCGCCGTTCTTCGGGAAGCGCAGCACGATGCGCTCCACGTCCGTGGCCCGGAGCTTCTCGTCCGCGGCGAGACCGAGGAGCGCGTCGAGGCCGGGATGCGTGAACGCGCAGGAGGAGTAGAGCTTGAACGCGAACTCGGGCAGGTGGAAGCGCTCGCCCCAGCCGTCCAGGAGCGCGTCGGGATTCGCCGAGCCGGAGAAGGCGGTGAAGGCGTCGTACTTGCCCTCGAAGGGATCGGGGGGCCCACCGAACCCGAGGGAGGCGAGGTACGCGGCAGTGACCCCGTTCCGCGCAGCGAGGCCGGGGTTGAGTGGGCGGGAGTGCTCGGTCGGGTCGTTGGCCCAGGCGAGGAGGCCGCACGTCTGCTGCATGGCAAGCCCGAGGGCCACCGCCTGGCGCTCCGGGCTCAGCCGCAGCAGGTAGCCGGCAGCCGCGGCGGCCCCGAAGGCGCCGCAGATCGCGCTCGGGTGGAATCCGCGATTGTAGAGGGCGACGGGATCGAAGGCGTAGGAGACACGCGTCGCTACCTCCACGCCCAGGATCATGGCGGCGAGGAAGCGCTTGCCGTCGACGCGCTGCTTCTCGCCCACCGCGAGGCTGGCGGGCACGATCACCGCGGGCCCGTGGAGGATCGCGCCTACGTGATGCGGCTCCACGTCGCAGTAGTAGCCGAGGGTGCCGTTGGCCAGGGCGGCGTTGACGCACGAGGTGCGCCGTCCCTGCCCGACCAGGCTCGACTCCGCCACCCCGCCCAGCTCCTTCACGAAGCGCATGATGATGCGGCTCCCCGGATACTTGGGCGCCGAAGCGACCAGCATGGCCCCGAGGGTGTCGAGCAGCTGCAGCTTCGCGTGGGCGAGGAGCGAGGGCGGCAGGTCCGGATAGCGGAAGCCGTTGATGCGCTCGGCCAAGCGATGCGTGACGGTGGATGGCGGCATAGAGCCTCTCCTCAGCACCCGTCCACTCCGGCGAGCCGGAGCTCGTCGGCGCGATGGCAGGCGACGAAGTGGGCGGGCGAGATCTCGCGCCAGATCGGGGCCTCGGTGCGGCACGCGTCGACCGCGTGGGGGCAGCGGGGGTGGAAGTAGCAGCCGCTGGGCGGCGCGGCGGGGTTTGCCACTTCGCCTTCGAGCACGACCTCGCGCACGGGTACCCGCGGATCCGGCTCGGGCACGGCGGCCAGGAGGGCTGCCGTGTACGGGTGCCGAGGGCCGGCGAAGAGCTCGGCGGTCGGGCCCAACTCCACGATGCGTCCCACGTACATGACGGCCACGCGACTGCTGATGTGCCTCACCACGCTCAGGTCGTGCGCCACGAAGAGATAGGTGAGGCGGAACTCCGCCTGGAGGTCGATCAGGAGATTCAGGATCTGCGCCTGGACCGAGACGTCCAGGGCCGACACCGGCTCGTCGGCGACCACCAGGCGCGGGTGCAAGGCCAGGGCGCGCGCGATGCCAATCCGCTGCCGCTCGCCCCCGCTGAAGGCGTGGGGGAACCGCCGCATGTACTCGGGACGAAGCCCGACGCGGCGCAGGAGATCGGCCACGCGCGCCTCGCGC
Source organism: Candidatus Methylomirabilota bacterium (assembly GCA_046723845.1). Taxonomy (GTDB): domain Bacteria; phylum Methylomirabilota; class Methylomirabilia; order Rokubacteriales; family CSP1-6; genus AR37. Next base: position 21,142 of record JBKOVG010000105.1, read on the forward strand.
TCGCGCCGGCTGTCCATGCCGTGCACGAGCAACGGCTCGCCCACGAGATCGAGCAGGGTCATACGCGGGTTGAGCGAGGTGAACGGGTCCTGGAAGATCATCTGCATCTCGCGTCGCAGCGCGCGCAGCTCCGAGGGCCGGAGGTGTCCCAGCTCGATCTCGGCGCCGCTGGCCGCCCGCATGAACACCTGGCCCGCCGTCGGCTCGATGGCGCGCAGGATGCAGCGGGCGGTGGTGGTCTTCCCGCAGCCGCTCTCGCCGACCAGGGCCAGCGTCTCGCCCTCGTCGATGTGGAAGTCGACGCCGTCCACCGCTCGCACGTGGCCCACCGTCCGCTTCCAGAAGCCTTTCCGGATCGGAAAGAGCTTCTGCAGCCCGGTCACGCGGAGCAGCGCCTGGGCGCTCATCGGTCCTCGTAGAGGAAGCAGCTCACGACGTGCCCGTCTGCGACGCGCCGCAGGCTCGGCTCCTCCCGATCGCACGTGCCTGCCATGAAGCTCTCGCAGCGAGGATGGAAGGGACAGCCGGAGGGACGGTCATACGGATGCGGCACCGCGCCGGCGATCGGGGTGAGCCGCTCGCGGGCGGCGGAACGGATGCGCGGAATGGAGCGCAGGAGGGCCCGCGTGTAGGGATGGCGCGGGGCGTGGAAGATCTCGTCGACCGGCGCCTGCTCCACCACGCGGCCCAGGTACATCACCACCACCTCGCGAGCCATCTCGGCGACCACGCCGAGGTCGTGGGTGATCAGCATGATCGCCATCCCGTCCTCATCCTGGAGCTGGCGCATGAGCCGAAGGATCTGCCGCTGCGTGGTCACGTCGAGGGCGGTGGTGGGCTCGTCGGCGATCAGGAGAGTCGGCTGGCACGAGAGCGCCATGGCGATCATGGCCCGCTGGCGTAGCCCCCCGCTGAGCTGGCTCGCGAGCTGCCTCACGCGCTCCTCCGGCGAGGACACGCCCACTCGCCGCAGCATCTCGATGGTCTTCTCGCGCGCCTGTCGCCGATCGAGCCCCTGGTGGAGGACGATGGCCTCGCTGATCTGGTCCCCGATGGTGTGAACGGGGCTGAAGGAGGACATGGGCTCCTGGAAGATGAGCGCGATCTCCGCTCCGCGGATGGCTCGGATGTCCGGGCCATCCGGGTCCAGCGTGGCCAGGTCGACGGTGCGCTCGGCCTCGGGACGCCCGTTGACGGCGCGTCGCCGGAAGCGGATCTCTCCCGACACGATGCGACCCGGCCGGTCCACGATCCTCAGGATCGAGCGAGCGGTCACGCTCTTGCCGCAGCCGCTCTCGCCCACGATGCCCAGCGTGCCTCCGGGAGCGAGGTCGAAGGTGACGCCGTCCACCGCCTTCACCAAGCCCTCGTCCTGGGGAAAGTACGTCCGGAGATCACGCACCGAGAGGAGCGGCTCCCGCGTCATATGGAGGCCGACTCACCGTCCATAGGGGTCGGCCGCATCCCGGAGGCCGTCGCCCAGGAAGTTGAAGGCCATCACCACCACGATCACTGGCACCGCGGGGAGCATCAGCCAGGGAGAGATGGCCACGGTCTGGACGTTCTGCGCCTGCTGCAGGAGCACGCCCCAGCTGATGGCGGGCGGGCGGAGACCGAGCCCCAGGAAGCTCAGCGCGGTCTCGCTGATGATCATGGCGGGCAGGGCCAGCGTGGTGGCCGCGATGATGTGGCTCATGAACGACGGCACCATGTGCACGAAGATGGTCCGCATCTGGGTGCATCCGACGAGGCGGGCCGACACCACGAAGTCCTCCTCGCGCATGGACAGGAAGCGTCCGCGCACCACGCGCGCCAGGTCCGTCCACCCGAGGAGCGAGATGATGATGGTGATGGCGAGGTAGACCTGCAGGATGGTCCAGTCCCGAGGCAGGGCCGCGGCCAGCCCCATCCAGAGGGGAATGGTGGGAATCGAGCGGAGGATCTCGATGACCCGCTGGATCACCGTGTCGGTGAGCCCGCCGTAGAACCCGGACAGCCCACCCAGGACCACCCCCAGCACAAGACTTACCAGGACCCCGCAGAGCCCGATGGTGAGGGAGATGCGCGTGCCGTACATCAGCCGCGACCAGAGGTCGCGGCCCTGCACGTCCGTGCCGAGCAGGAAGATGGTCCGGGACGCGTCGAGGCCTCCGTCGACCCCGATGAGATGCCGCGTGGAGGGGATGAGCCCGAGGAACCGATACTCGAAGCCCTCGGCGAAGAACCGGACGGGGATCCTCTGGCTGGGATCCTCGCGATAGACGCGGCGGAAGCTCTGGGGATCGCGGACACCCTTGACGCCGTAGACATGGGGCTGGAAGCGCCAGCCGTCGAAGAGGTGGAGGGTCTGCGGAGGCATCAGCGAGCGCTGGGCCTCGGAGGCATTGGGGTCGGCATAGGCGAGGAAGTCCGCCCCGAGGACGATCAGGTAGAAGCCGATGACCACGACCCCGCTCACCATGGCCACGCGATGCTTGCGGAAGCGCCACCACATCAGCTGCCACTGCGAGGCCACGAAGATGCGCTGCTTCTCGGCGGTGGCCGCGAGCGGCCCCTGCACGGGGGCGCTCGCGGGATCGAGGGCGAGGCCGGGGTCGGCCATCACGTGTCCTCGAGGCGGATGCGCGGATCGATGAGCACGAGGAGGATGTCGGAGGCCAGCGTGCCGATCACCGTCATGACGCCGAGCATGAGCACGATCGTGCCCGCGAGGAACATGTCCTGGGCGATGAGAGCCTTGAGGAGAAGCGGGCCGACCGTGGGCAGTCCCAGCACGAGGGACACGATGATGCTGCCCGACACGATGTACGGCAGGGTGTAGCCCACCGTGCTCGCGAAGGGATTGAGGGCCACCCGCACCGGGTACTTCAGGACGACGCGGAACCAGGAGAGGCCCTTCGCGCGCGCCGTCACCACGTAGGGCTTGCGCAGCTCGTCGAGAAGGTTCGCGCGCATGATGCGGATCTGCTGCGCCGTTCCCGCCAGGCCCAGGATCAGGGCGGGGATGGGGAGATGCTTGAGGAGATCCCAGACCTTGGCCCAGCTCCACGGCGCATCCTGGAGCTCCGGGGAGAACAGCCCGCCGATGTTGGCGTTGAAGAGCGTGAAGCCCAGGTAGAGCAGCACGAGGGCGAGGAGGAAGTTGGGCACGGCGAGGCCGATGAAGCCCACGAAGGTGGCGAGATAGTCACCCGGCGAGTACTGCCGCGTGGCGGAGTAGATGCCGATGGGCAGGGCGAGGACCCAGGTGAGGAGGAGGGCGGCCACGGAGACGACCACCGTCAGCCACAGGCGCTCTCCGATCACCTCGGTGACGGGCCGTCGCCACTCCATGGACATGCCGAAGTTGCCGCGGGCGACCTGCTTCATCCACTTCCAGTACTGGACGTAGATGGGCTGGCCGAGGCCGTACTGGATTCTGAGATTCTGCGCCTCCTCGTCCGACACCACGCTGCCCATGGAGGCCATCTGGGCGATGTAGGAGGTGACGTAGTCGCCGGGCGGGAGCTGGATGATGACGAAGGAGAGGACGGAGATGGCCCAGACGGTGAAGACGGCGAGGAGGGCGCGCCGTCCGATGTAGGTGAGCAACGACGCGCCCTCCTCCCGGAGCTACTTGAAGTAGAAGGTCACGGGCCGGGAGATTCCCGGGGTCTTGCCATCCGGGCTGTTGTACTGGCGCGCGGGGATGTTCCCAATGTTCGTCTTCACGATGCGCACGCCATTGGCGGCCGGCCCCAGGCCGACCACGCCGATGATGTAGACCTCCTCGGCGGCGATCTTCCAGATCTCCTTGCCGAGGGCGATCCGTTCCTTCTCGGGCACGCCGAAGGCCTTCTTCCACTTCTCCATCAGCTCCTTCATCTTCGGCTCCGGCTCCTTGCCCTGGGCCCCCGCGGAGTGGAACCACTTCACGTACAGCGGTCCCTGCGTGGCGACGTCAGCGAGCGTGAAGGGAAACACGTGAAGCGGGAAGGTGAAGAGGTGCTCGCTGCCGTCGTTGTTCCAGGCCCCGAGCTGCTGCTCGTTGGCCGCGGTGCGCTTGAGGGCCAGGCTGCGCTCGACTTCCTGCACGTTCAGGTCGATGCCGATCTTCTTCCACTGCTCGCGAATCATCTCGGAGATCTGCGTGTACTGCACGAACTGGCCGCCGAGGGTCATGATCTCGATGCGCAGCCGGCCCTTGCCGTCGCTGCGCAGGCGATAGCCCTCCGCGTCCTTCTTGCTGAGGCCGATCTTGTCCAGCATCTCGTTGGCCTTCTTGACGTCATACGTTGCCCACAGCTTCCGGTACTGCGGCCCCGGGTTGTACTTGTTGCTGTCCGCGGGCACCACGGAGCCGGGCGTGCCCGTGCCCAGCCAGAACGTCTCGTTGATCTGGTCGCGGTCGATCCCGAGCGACAGCGCGCGCCGGAAGTCGGCCGTGTTGAACCACTTGCCGATCTCTGGGTCGGCGTCGAAGTTCAAGTTGAACTTGATGATCATGTCGCCGCCGTAGTCGGCGGGGTCGAGGTAGACCTTGTAGCCGCCCTTCTGCTGGTTCTCCAGGAACACCGGCAGCTTGCCGAGGTCAATGTGCCGCTGCTGGAAGTCGTACTCGCCGGCCACCGCGCGCAGGTTGAGAACCTCGAGGTTTTCCGCCAGCGTGAGGACCGCCCGGTCGATGTAGGGCAGCTGATTGCCCGCCGTGTCCACGAAGACGCTGTACGGGTTGCGCTCCAGCGTCCACGTCGGCGTGTTGATCGGCGTCACCGTCTTCCACGCCGAGACCACGGGCAGCTCGGGGTTGAGCGCCCAGTCGTTCTTGAACAGGAACAGCCGCACCCAGGAGTCGAACTTCGCATCCTTCGCTCTCTTGTCCAGCTCGGCCTGGCTCACGTACTTGGGATGGAACTGCTTGAGGTAGTGAGCCGGCGCGAAGCCGCCCAGGGCACGGTACCCATACATCTGGCCCGCCAGGTCGGTGGAGCCGGCCAGCACGTCGGGGAACATGAAGTACGGGTCGGGGAACTTGAATCGCACCGTGTACGTGTCGACCTTCTGGATCTCGCCCTGCTTGCCGTTGATGGCCATCGTGGCCGAGGGCGTGGGCACGAGATCCTTGTTCTTGTAGATGTCCTCATACCAGAAGACGAAGTCGTCCGCGGTGAAGGGCTTGCCGTCGCTCCACTTCATCCCGCGTCTGAGCTGCACGAGCCACGAACGGCCGCCGTCCTGCATCTCGAGGCCACGGGCGAGATTGGGAATCGCCCGGTCGCCCGTATAGTCCCAGAACATCAGGTGGTCCGGGCCCGAGCAGCACCGGAAGCCGTTCCAGAAGTCGGCCGGCCCCGTGAAGCCGCCGCGCAGCGTGCCCCCGTACTTCCCGATGTCGTGGAGCGGCTTGATCACCAGCGGGTCCTGACCGATGCGCTCCGCCACGGGGGGCAGCTTGCCCGCCTTGACCTGCGCCGCCAGCTGTGGCGCCTCATTGAGCTTCTTGGGGACCTTCGCGGGGTCGGTGACGACCTCCGGGCCCTCGAGCTTGCCGACCAGGTTGGTCTTGGAGGCGACCTGGGCGAGGGCCCCCGCGGCCGCCACGCCGACGAGCGCGGCCGTGAGCAGGGTAACCATGAGTCGGGACCAGACCGCGCCAGCCTGCGGTTTCTGCCAGAACTTGCCCATGACGTCCCCCTTGTACACGTGAGCTCGGATCGAGATGCCCTGCCTCGGGTTGCAGGGTGCGGCGATCCTGCCAGACTTTGGCGGAGGCGTCAAACACAGCTCTCGCGAAGGGCCAACGCCAGTTCCGCCTCGTCAGGCTCCGGCCCTGGCGTCCAGGCCAGCTTGCGCTGACCTGCAACTGAACGACGATCCAACCATCAGGCTGGACTTTTGGGGACTCAATGATGACTGCGAGTCCGAGCTCCGCTAACCGAAGGTCGCGACATAAGCATCCAGCAGAGCCCCACAACGAGTCCCAGGAGGCCGTATAACAAGACATTCGCAACGAGCGCCATGCCAACAATCAGCAGCATGACCGGCGGAGAGGTACCCGCAGCCGCTATGAGGAATGCGGCGGCTGGCCAGACGTAATACCACATTGCTCGGAAGTGAGACACTCGACCCGGATCGGTGCTGAGAAGGACTTGTTGAATCAGTAGTAGCGCTAAGGGGACCACAAATCCAAAAACAAGAGAGCCGACGAGTATTCGCTTCATCTCGGTTGAGTGGCAATCCCACTTGGCATATTGTTCACCATTACCTCAGGCAGCCACGTGTGCGGTGCTGACACACCAGCCGCTCGAAGTACATCATAGACGAATAGAGAACAGTTTCGACCATACATGTTGTAGCGTCCCGGATTGTTTGCTCGTACGTTGATCGCTTCCTGAATGATGCGATCTTGCTCAGGTGTGGTCCTGATCTTCACAATCTTGGCCGGAGTTCCCATATCTTGCTTTACCGTACCTGGAACGCTGATGCCAAAGGGGGATAGCAGGGCAGAAAATCCAGTGGCTGGATAGAAACCAACGCTAGGATTATCGTTCACTGCAATGCCTACATGGGTCGCGACCGTTGGATAGTAGGCAATGGTGACGTCGAGGCCTTGTGGGTCGACAAGCTGGGTTGGATTTTCCAACACATACGAATATAGATTGATATCCCCACCACGGAACCCGATCGGGTCCTCGCTGATGAAGCGCTGGTGGGACGGGCTGTAGTAGCGCGCCCGGTAGTAGTAGAGGCCGGTGCCGTCGTTTTCTCGGCCCGTGTACTGGTAGGTATTCGGGTTGCTCTGGCCCGTGACCGCGCTCGTCCCGAAGGGCTCATACGTGTAGGAGGTCTGAACGATGCCGGTATCGTCGGCCAGGGCTAAGGTGGAGCCGAGGGCATCGCCCAGCAGCGTGCGGGTGCCCGGGCTCCCACTCCGGGTGAAGAACTCATCCATGCCGAGCCCGCCGAGCAAATTGGCCACGATGTTGCCGGCCCCGTCCAGCTCCTGCACGGGATTGTCGCCGTCGTAGTGGAAGCGGGTGGTGGTGTGGCCGATGACCTTCCGCGTGCGCCGTCCAAAGGGGTCGTACTGGAAGGTGGCGCGGCTCGCACTGGTGGCCGTGAGGCGGTCGCGTGCGTCCCACGTGTAGGTGGTGTTCCCGTCCTTGCTGAGATTGCCGTTGAGATCGTAGGTCAAGGTCTTGTTGCCGACCTTCGTCTGCTGGTTGTTGGCATTGTAGGTGGCGCTGTTCAGCGCGGGGGGCAGCGCGGTGCGGGCCCAGGTGCCGC
>JBKOVG010000345.1:0-9292 GCA_046723845.1 Candidatus Methylomirabilota bacterium
CTGCATGCATGTCCGGCTCGCTGGCTCGATGCTCTGTCTCTTCGCCCTCCTGGCCGCGTTTGCGCCTTGCTCCGTGATGCAGGAGCTCCTGCTCTCGGTCTGGGAGCGGCAACACCAGACGGTCCTTTTCATCACGCATGATGTCGAGGAAGCGCTCCTGCTCGCCGACACGGTCTGTGTCATGACGGCACGCCCCGGACGCATCAAGAAGCGGCTGGCCGTGGATCTGCCTCGGCCCCGGACCCTCGAGACGACCACCTCGCCGCGCTTCAACGATCTCAAGCGTGAGGTGCTCGCCCTGATCCGGGACGAAAGTCGCCGGGCCGCGAGCGAGGAGCAGGGACTGGAGCCGACGTCGTAGCGTCGCCTCGCCCGCCGACGGGCGCGGTACAATGGCCGGCATGCGCGTCGGCATCTCCATCGATCCGCCGCTCGCCACCATCCCACGCCTCCTCGTCGACGAGGGCGTGAGCGTCTTCCAGACCGTGGTCCGCGATCCCGGCCGCTTCGGGAACTACGGCGTGCCAGAGCCGGCCGATCGCGCGGCGATGGTCGAGGGCCTGCGCGGGCGGGCCACCTGGGGCGTGGCCCACGGCTCGCTCCTGATCAACCTCGCGAGCCCCGAGGGGCGCATCCGCAACTCGTCGGTGTCGAGTCTTTTGGCCGACCTCAAGGTCGCCGCGGAGATCGGCCTCGCCGCCGTCTGCTTCCACGTCGGCTACGCCAAGGGCCATCCGAGCCCGGCTGCTGCGCTCACCCTCGCCACGCGCAAACTCGGCGAGCTCGTGGAGCGGATGCCGGAGGGGACGCGCCTCCTCCTCGAGAACTCGTGCGAGGGCAGCGAGCTCGGCCAGACGGTCGGCGAGGTCGCTCAGCTCCTCCGCGACGTCGGCGCGCCCCCCGAGCGCCTTGGGCTCCTCATCGACACCTGCCATCTCCACGCCGCGGGCTTCGATCTCTCGTCCGCCGACGCGGGCGACCGGCTAGCGGGGGGCCTCGACGCCGAGGGCGTGCTGGATCGCCTGGCCGCCTTCCACCTGAACGACTCGCAGCTGCCGTGCGGCGCCCATCGCGATCGTCACGCCACGCCCGGCGAGGGAACCATCGGCATGGGCGTCGTCTCGGTGGCGGCGCATCCCGCCTTCGCCACGTTGCCCGGCGTGCTGGAGCTGTCGGTGGAGGACGCGCGCCGCGGCCTCGCCTTCCTGCGCCAGCACGGCGGGTTCCACGGTGAGTAGGAAGCACCGCGCTCCACTGGGGGCGGTCCTGGGCCTGCTCCTGGCCGTCCGGGCGCTGGCCGAGGCGCAGGGGGCGCCCGCCCCTCTCGTCTTCCCCGCTCCCGACCGTCCCGTGGCCAGCATCACCTCACCGACCTACTCCGACGAGAAGACGCGGGATGCCCACGGGGAAGCGGAGCGCGTGATGGATCGGCTTGGCGTGGCGCCGGGCAAGCGCGTGGCCGACATCGGCGCGGGCCTCGGCTACTACACCGTGCGGCTCGTTCGCCGCCTCGGGCCCGGCGCCACCATCTACGCCACCGACGTCAATCGCGAATTCCTCGGCCGGCTGAAGGCGCGCCTCCGGAAGGAGCGAATCGAGGGCGTGCACGTCATCCTGGGTGAGCCGAGGGATCCACGGTTGCCCGCGAGCTCCGTGGACGTGGCGATCCTCTCGCACATGTACCACGAGATCGAGAATCCCTACGAGTTCCTCTACCGCCTGTGGCCGGCCCTCGCCCCCGGCGCCCGGGTGGGCATCATCGACACGGAGGAGCCCACCCAGCGTCACGGCACGCCGCCCGCGTTGCTCCGCTGCGAGCTGGCCGCCGTCGGCTACCGCGAGCTCGACTTCGTGTCCCTCACTCCCGCCGACGGCTATCTCGCCGTCTTCGCGCCGCCCGAGAGCCTCCCGACCCCCGAAACCATCAAGCCCTGCGCGCAGTAGGTCAGCCGGCGGCTTTCTCGATCTTCCCCCAGGAGTCGCGCAGCCCCACCGAGCGATTGAAGACGGGGCGTCCCGGCGCAGCATCGCGCGAGTCCACGCAGAAGTAGCCGGTGCGCTCGAACTGGATCAGGTCGCCGGGCCGGGCCGCGGCGAGGGCGAGCTCCACCTGGGCATCGGAGAGCACGGTGAGCGACTGCGGGTTCAGCGCGGTGCGGAAATCTTCCGCGTCGTCCGGCTTGGCCTGGGCGAACAGCGTGTCGTAGAGGCGCACCTCGGCCCGGGTGGCGTGCGCCGCGGAGACCCAGTGGATGGTGCCCTTCACGTTGCGCCCCTTGCTGTCGCCCCCCAGGGTCTTGGGATCGTACTGGCAGCGCACCTCGACGACCTCGCCCGCCGCGTTCTTCTTGAAGTCCGTGCACTGGACGATGTAGGCGTAGCGCAGGCGCACCTCGGCGCCGGGGGCGAGGCGGAAGTACTTCTTGGGCGCCACCTCGCGGAAGTCGTCCTGCTCGATCCACAGCTCGCGGCTGAAGGGCACCTTGCGCGAGCCCGCCGCGGGATCCTCGGGATTGTTCACCGCGTCCATCTCCTCCACCGTGCCCTCGGGATAGTTCTCCACGACGAGCTTGAGGGGGCGGAGCACGGCCATGCGCCGCTGGGCGCGCGTGTTGAGATCCTCGCGGAGGCAATGCTCGAGCAGGGCCAGCTCCACCGTGTTGTCATTCTTGGCCACCCCGATGCGCTCGCAGAAGTCGCGGATGGCCTCCGGCGTGTAACCGCGCCGCCGCAGCCCCGCGATGGTGGGCATGCGGGGATCGTCCCAGCCACGCACGTGGCCGCCCTCCACGAGCTCCCGAAGCTTCCGCTTGCTCATCACGGTGTGCGAGAGATTGAGGCGGGCGAACTCGATCTGCTGTGGGTGGAAGATGTCGAGGCTGTCGAGGTACCAGTCGTAGAGGGGGCGATGGTCCTCGTACTCCAGGGTGCAGATGGAGTGTGTCACCCCCTCGATGGAGTCGGACTGGCCGTGGGCCCAGTCGTACATCGGGTAGATGCACCAGGCATCGCCCGTGCGCTGATGCGTCGCCTTCCGGATCCGGTACATGACGGGATCGCGCAGGTTGATGTTGGGAGAGGCCATGTCGATCTTGGCGCGCAGCGTCTTGCTGCCGTCGGGGAACTCGCCCGCGCGCATGCGGCGGAAGAGGTCGAGGTTCTCCTCCACGGAGCGGTTCCGGTGAGGCGACTCGCGTCCCGGCTCGGTCAGGGTGCCGCGGTACTCGCGGATCTGATCGGGGCTGAGGTCGTCCACGTATGCCTTGGCCTTCCGGATGAGCTCCTCCGCCCACCCGTAGAGCCGCTCGAAGTAATCGCTCGCGTAGTAGAGGTGCGGGCCCCAGTCGAAGCCGAGCCAGCGCACGTCGGCCATGATGGCGTCGACGTACTCCTGGCTCTCCTTGGTCGGGTTGGTGTCGTCGAAGCGGAGGTGGCAGCGGCCGTCGTAATCCTGGGCGAGGCCGAAGTCCAGGCAGATGGCCTTGGCGTGGCCGATGTGCAAGTAGCCGTTGGGCTCCGGCGGGAAGCGCGTCACGACCTTGCCCCCGAAGCGCCCGGAGCGGTTGTGCGCGTCGACGATCTCGCGGACGAAGTTGGAGGGCCGCGTCTCTTCCGTCATGGCGCCGATCGTATCACCACCGGGCGCGGCTAGGTGCCGGTCTCTTCCCCCACCGTGCCGAGGAGGCGCTTCACAGGCGGGAGGACGGCGGGGAGGATCATCACCGCGAGGGCGAGGACGAGGAGCCCAGTGGCGAGGGGACGCGTGAGGAGGATGTCGAGGTGGCCGTGGGAGAGGAGGAGCGACTGGCGGAAGGACTCCTCGGCCATGCGCCCGAGCACGAAGGCGAGCACGAGGGGCGCCGCCTCGTAGCCGTACTTCTTCATCAAGAGGCCGATGATCCCGAAGACCAACATGACCACGATGTCCCACACGTTGCTCGCCTCGCTATACACGCCAATGATGCAGAAGAGCAGGATGAGCGGAAAGAGGAGGCCGTAGGGCACGCGGAGAAGCTGCACCCAGAGCCCGATCAGGGGCAGGTTGAGGATCAGGAGGATCACGTTACCCACGTACATGCTCGCGATGACACCCCAGAACATGTCGGGATGCTCGCGGATGAGGAGGGGGCCGGGCTGCACGCCGTGGATGAGGAAGGCGCCCAGCAGCACAGCCATGACCACGTTCGGCGCGATGCCCAGGGTGAGGAGGGGGATCATGGCCCCCCCCGTGGCCGCGTTGTTGGCCGCCTCCGGCGCGGCCACACCCTCGATGGCGCCGGTGCCGAAGCGCTCTGGGTGACGGCAGATGCGCCGCTCCAGCGCATACGAGATGAACGTCGGGATGATGGCGCCGATGCCGGGGAGAATGCCGAGGAAGAAGCCCAGCACGCTGCCGCGCGCGATGGGCGCGGCCGAGATCTTCCAGTCCTCGCGCGTGGGCAGGAGCCCCTTGATGCGCGTCTCGAAGACCTCCTGGGTCACGCCCTTCTCGATGTTGAGGAGCACCTCGCTGACCCCGAAGAGGCCCATGATGATAGGCACCAGCCCGAGCCCGTCTCCCAGAGTGACGCTGCCATAGGTGAAGCGCGGCGTGGCGAGGATTGGATCGAGCCCGACCGTGCCGAGGAGCATGCCGAGGAGCGCCATGGCTACCGCGCGCAGCTTCGAGCCCGCGGTGAGATAGGTGACCATGGTGAAGCCCAGGAGGAGCAAGCCGAAGATCTCCGGCGGCCCGAAGCGGAGGGCGACGGAAGTGAGCGGCGGGGCGAGGAGCATGATGCCCAGCACGCTCAGCGTGCCCGCGATGAAGGAGCCAAAGGCCGCGATGCCGAGGGCCGGCCCCGCGCGCCCCTGCCGCGCCATCTGGTAGCCGTCGAGGCAGGTCACCACCGAGGCCGCCTCGCCCGGGATGTTCACGAGGATGGACGTGGTCGAGCCGCCGTACATCGCGCCGTAGTAGATGCCCGCCATCATGATGATGGAGGCAGTGGGCGACATGGCGTACGTGACGGGCAGGAGTAGTGACATGGTCGCCACGGGTCCGATGCCGGGCAGGACGCCAATCAGCGTGCCGATGAAGACGCCCACGAAGCACGCGAAGAGATTGGCGGGGGTGAAGGAGACGGCGAAGCCGTAGAGGAGGCCGCCGATCAGCTCCACGGCCCCTCCGGCAATCGCACGTGCAGCGCACGGGCGAAGAGCAGGTAAGACAACGCGGAGACCACGACCGCGCTCGCCAAGGCAATCCACCAGCGCTGACCGTCGAGCACGCGGAAGAAGAAGAATAGCAGCGCGGCGGTGGCGAGCACGAAGCCGAGCGGCTCCAGGGCGAAGGTGTAGGCGGCGAGGGCGACGAGGGTCGCCACCGGCTTCCACCGCTCCCCCGGCTCCGCAGAAAGCGCGGGTGTCGCGGACTCGCGGAGGGCGCGCCACAGGAGGAGGAGAGCGACCAGGGCGAGCGCGACGGCGAGGCAGAGAGGCACGAAGCCCGGACCCGGATTCGTCAGAGTGCCGACGCGGAGCTTGCGCGCCTCGTTGACGGCGAGGAGTGCGAAGACGACGAGGACGAGGGAGCTGACGCGATCGGCGCCGCGCACTACTTCCCGAGACCGAGCTGCTTCGCCAGCCTGGTGACGATCTCGTTCTCGCGCTGGATCAGCCGGAGCGTCTCCTCGGGATTGTGGTACTCGACGACGAGACCCGCCTTCTCGATGGCGCTCACCACCGCGGGATCCTTCATGGTCTTCTCGAGAGCCTGAGCGAGACGGTCGACCACCGCCTTGGGTGTCTTCGCCGGGGCGTAGATCTCTGCCCACGTGCTCAGGGAGGCGTCGGGCTGGCCCTTCTCGGTCATAGTAGGCACGTTGGGGATGGCGGGGATGCGCTTGGTCGCGCTGATGGCCAGCGCCACCACGTCGCCGCTCTTGAGCACGGAGAGCATGGGGCTGAGCGAGGCCGCGCCCACCTGCACGTGCCCGCCCAGCACCGCGTTCTTCACCGGTCCCGAGCCGCCGAATGGTACGTGCGTCATGTCGAGGCCGTACGTGAGCTTGAGCAATTCCATGGTGAAGAAGCTGTTCGTGCCGAGCCCGGCCGTGCCGTAGGAGAGCTTGCCTGGGTTCTTCTTCGCGTAGTCGACCAGCTCTTCCAGGGTCTTCCACGGCGAGCCCGCCTTCACGAGCACCACCTGCGAGTCCAGGGCGTACGCGCCCACCACTGCGAAGTCGCCGAGCTTGTAGGTGACGTCGGGCTGGGTGGCGGGGAGGATGGTGACGGTGGAGCGCACGGTGGCGGCGAGTGTGTGGCCGTCGGGCTTGGCCTTGGCCACCGCGTCCATGCCGAGCGCGCCGCCGCCCCCCGCCTTGTTGACGAGGACCAGCGGAACGCCGAGGTTCGCGGAGAGCTGCGGCTGGATGAGGCGGATCGCGGTGTCGGTCGGGCCGCCCGGCGCGAACGGGATGATGCACTCGATGGGCCGCGTCGGGTAGGGCGCCTGGGCGCGGGCGGGGAGGGGGCGGGAGGGAACTCCAAGGATGAGGAGCGCGATCGCCGTGGCCAGCGCGACGATGAGCCGATCAGGTCGCATGCGTGTCTCCTTCCGTCAACGGGAACGACCACGGGCTCATCTCCTCGGCCCGGCGGCGAAGGGGATCCCACTCCTGGAAGCGCGCCCACACCCCTTCCCCGGCCTCCTGCGCCTCACGCCGGAGGGCGGCCATGTCGACCCCGGGGATCGCGCGGTCGCGCATGCGCACCACGCCGTCGACCACCACCGTCTCCACGTCGTCGCCGATCCCGCACTCGACCAGGCTCTTGATGGGATCGCGTACCGGCCCGTAGCGGAGGGTGCCCCCGCCCGTGAGGTCCACGACCACGATGTCCGCCTTGGCGCCCGGGGCGAGACGGCCGAGATCGTCGCGGCCGAGGGCGCGGGCGCCGCCCAGCGTAGCGGCGGAGAAGACCTCGGCGGCGGTGGCGGCGAGGAGGTTGTTGCTCATGACCTTGCCGAAGTAGGAGGCGGTGCGCATCTGCATGATGAAGTCGCGCGGATACGTGTCGGTGCCGAGGGCGAGGTTGATGCCCGCCTCGCGATAGCGCTGCCAGGAATCCAGGCTGCGCGCTCGCCGCGCGATGTTCACCGGGCAGTGGGAGACGGTGACGCCGTACCGGCCCATGAGGGCGAGGTCCCGCGCCCCCGAGTAGTTCATCTTCGGGTTGTCCGCCACGAGGTTGCCGTGGCCGATGGTGACGTCGGGCCCCAGCAGGCCCACCGACTCCATCAGCTCGATGGGCGTCATGCGGTGCTCCGTGACGATCTGGAAGAATTCGATCACGTTGTAGGCGGCATGCGTCACGATGGGCAGGCGGAGGGCATCCGCCGCCTTGCGGGTGGCGCGCAGCAGATCGAGGCTGCACGTCTCCACCTCGCGCGGGGCGAGGAGCCCGCGCACGCGCCCGCCCACCGTATCGTCCACGCGCTCGATGAAGGTGCGCGAGGCCTCGAACTCGCGCCAGCCCGCCGCCTCGTCGAGGGCGCGGGTGAGGCGGCCCCGCTCGTCGCCGACCCAGCGCCCCGAGTCGTAGCCCGCGCCGAGGTAGGCGCGCGCGCCGAGGCGCTCCACCTCCCCGAGCAAGGCTTCCTGCACGCGGAGCTGGCTGCCGAACTCCATGAAGGTGGTGATGCCGTTGCGCAAGAGCTCGGCCACCGTGAAGCGCGCGAGGAGACGATTGCCCGCCTCCGCGTCCGCGGCGTCGGGGCGTGCGTAGCGTGGGTCGCCACCCACGCGGGTGCCCTCGCGCGGCACGGTGATCTCGAGGAAGGGCTGGCCGAAATAGTCGGGGCGGCCCGCGTCGGAGATGAGCCGGTGGGAGGCGCGGTGGCCCGAATGCACGTGGGTGTCGATGAAGCCGGGGCAGACGAGCTTGCCGCGCGCGTCGATCTCCTCGTCCACCGTGCCCGAGAAGCTCGCGCCCACGTGGACGATGCGGTCGTTCTCCCATACCACCACGCCGTCGCGGACGAGGGTGTGGCCCTCGCCCGCGAAGCCCACGACCCAGCCGCCACGAACGAGGCCGCGCATGGCTCAGTCGCCCCGGCGGGATGAGGCCAGTCCGCGGATCCAGACGAGAGACGGCACTAGCGGGCGACGAAGGCGCGTGCCTCGACGATCTCCGCGCGCTGACCGTCGGAGGCCGCGGCCATCGTGAGGAGCCGGGTGTAGTACGTCTTGGCCCGGTCGCGGTCGCCCGCCAGCTCGGCGGACTTGGCCGCGCCCTGGAGCGCCTTGAAGCGGTTGGGGGAGATCTTGAGCGCGGCGTCGTACTCGGCCATGGCCAGCGCGGGCTGCTTCGCCTCGAGGAGCATGTCGCCCAGGAGCTCGCGGGCGAGTGCGATGGGCCCGGGGGAGATGTTGTGCTTGTCCGTGGTCGCCTCGAGCTCGGCGGTCGCGCGCATCAGGGTGAGCGCCTCGTCGTTCTTCCCCTCCGCGCGCGCCTGCCAGGCGGCGACGGCGCGACGCTGGATCTCCACCTGCTCCGCCCAGTAGGCATCCTTGCGCTGGGTCAGGGCGTCGCGCAGGGCCGCGAGCTTGTCGGCGGCGGCGCGCGTCTGGGCGAGGTCGCCCGTGCGGGCGGCGCCGATCCCGCGCGCGAAGTAGATCATGGCCTCGGTGTGCGGGAAGTTGTTGGGCCGCGCCTCCACCACCGCGGCCTCCGCCCAGCGCCCGCGCTCCATGGTCCAGCGCGCCTCGATGGCCGCCATGGCGAAGGCCGCGGTGGCCCGGCCGGAGTTGTAGTTCTTGGCGGCGAGATCGGCCATGATGCCGCGCGCCTCGTCCACCACGCGCTTCGCCTCGCCGTCCTGGGCCTGCTGCAGGTAGGCGTAGACGAGATAGTCCAGCGCGTGCATGCGGTCGTCGGGATTGCCGCGGTCCTTCTCCGCCTCCGCGGCGACCAGGTTGCTCTTCACCGTCTCCGGCCACATGCCGAGGAGGACGTAGATGTGCGAGGGCATGTGGAGCGCGTGCGGCGCCGATGGGGCGAACTGCGCGTATCGCCGCGCGGCGGGCAGCCCCTGCGGGGCGATGGCGGGGTAGTCGTAGGCGTGGATGATGTAGTGCGCGGCCCCGGGATGATTGGGCTCCACCGCGAAGACCTTCTCCGCGATTTCCCCCGACCGCCGCTGGTTCGCGTAGGTCTTGTCGTGCGGGTCCGCCACGGCCTGGAGCGACAGCGCGTAGAAGATGGCCACCTCCCGGTCGCCGGGATAGCGCCGGTACATCTGCTCCATGGC
>JBKOVG010000413.1:0-9523 GCA_046723845.1 Candidatus Methylomirabilota bacterium
GTCCTCATGCTGCGTCACCCGCTCGCCTGAATCGCCGCCCTGCGGGCGGCGTGCAGGACGAGGGGGTCCCACTCCGCCTGAGCACACCCCTCCCCCCGACGCCACCCGGCCGGTGGCACGCGCGGCACTCGTGAAGAGCCCGGGCTATGGAGAGACAAAACTCAACCCCATGTGTCGGCGGCGTTTCCCAAATCACGCCGCCGTCGAGGGCGCCTAGACCGCTTCGGCGATGGCCTTGCCCATGTCCGACGTCTTCGCGTTGCCGCCGATGTCGGGGGTGCGCGGCGCTCCCGAGCCGGGCGCCAACGCCTTCTCGATGGCGGTCACGATGGCCGCGCCGGCGGCGGGCTCGCCGAGGTGATCGAGCATCATGGCGCCCGACCAGATCTGGCCGATGGGATTGGCGATGGCGCGCCCGTAGATGTCGGGCGCGGAGCCGTGCACCGGCTCGAACAGCGAGGGGAACGCGCGCTCGGGATTCAGGTTCGCCGACGGCGCGATGCCGATGGTGCCCGCGGTGGCCGGACCCAGATCGGAAAGGATGTCACCAAAGAGATTCGAGCCCACGATGACGTCGAAGCGCTGCGGGTTGAGCACCATCTGGATGGTGAGGCCGTCGATGTGATACTGCGAGGTCTTCACCTGGGGATAGGACTTGGCCATAGCCGCGAAGCGCTCGTCCCAGTACGGCATGGTGATGGAGATGCCGTTGGACTTGGTGGCGGAGGTGACGTGCTTACGCGGCCGCGTGGAGGCGAGTTCGAAGGCGAACTTGAGAATGCGATCGACGCCTTTTCGTGTGAAGCACGACTGCTGGGTGACGAACTCGCGCTCGGTGCCTTCAAACATGCGTCCGCCCACCGAGGAGTACTCACCCTCGGTGTTCTCGCGGACCACGTAGTAGTCGATATCCCCGGGCTCGCGGCCCGCGAGGGGGCAGGGGATGCCCGGCATGAGCTTCACGGGGCGCAGGTTGACGTACTGGTCGAAGTCGCGCCGGAACTTGATCAGCGAGCCCCAGAGCGAGACGTGATCCGGGACGAGGGCGGGCCACCCGGTGGCCCCGAAGAAGATGGCGTCGTGATCGGCGACCAGCTCCTTCCAGTTCTCGGGCATCCAGTGGCCCGTCTTGACGAGCCGGTCGCAGTTCCAGTCCAGATGCTCGAGGTGCAGGGTGAAGCCGAAGCGCCGGGCGGCGGCGGCGAGGGCGCGCACGCCCTCGGGCATCACTTCCTTGCCGATGCCGTCTCCGGGGATCACGGCGATGCGATAGCGTTTCATGGCGGATCCTTTCGGGCCGTCCGGCCGCGAGGGTGATCAGCGGTAGAGATCGATGAGCTCCTGGAGGGCGACCATCTGGCCGCCCCGGGTCGACGAGGGCACCACGATCAAGGTGTTCACGCCCGCCGCATACCACGCCTCGATGCCCTCGCGTACCTCGGAGGGGCTCCCGTAGAGCGTGACCTGGGAGAGCCAGCGGTCGGACATGAGCGAGGGGATCTTCTCCTCCTGGCCGGTGGCCACGGCCTTGCGGATGGCTTGCATCTCCTCCTCGAAGCCCGCCTCGATCCAGTAGTTCTGGTAGTTCGGCAGCTTCACGTAGCTCGTGAGTGTGCGGCGATTCACGGCGGCCGCCGCGTTCTTGTCGGTATCGATGCAGGTGGGCACCATGTTGCCGACGAAGAAGGCCGGATCCTTGCGCCTGGCCTCGGGCAGCTGGCGCAGCGAGGCGGGCAGGTGCGAGCGCGCCGCGTTCGCCCACACCGCACCCTGGGCGATCTCGCCGGCGAGGGCGACCATCTTCTGCCGGAGGGTAGCGAGCACGAGGGGCGGCAGCGGCCCCGCCTGCTTCGCTCCCGTCTGCAGCTCGCCCACGAAGCGGCGCATGTCGTCGAGGGGCTTGCCCGCCGTCACCTTGAGCCGCGCCAGGGTGGGTCCGTGGCTCACCCCGATGCCGAAGCGGAAGCGTCCGCCCGAGATCTCGTGGATGAGGGCCGCCGTCTGCGCGTAGTCGTGAGGATGGCGCGCGTAGATGTTGGCGATGGTCGTCCCGAAGGGGATCTCGTGGGTGGACAGGGCCACCGCCTCGGCGAGGGCCAGTCCGTCGCCCAGGCTCGGGCCGTAGATGCCGGAGAACCCTTCCTTCTCGAAGCGGTGGGCGAGCTCGATGGTGGCCTTGCGCCGGCCGGGCACCGCGGCGAGGCTGACCGCGGGCTTGCGGGTCACGCCCACGGCAGGGCGGCTCCCCAGCGATTCCACGACGTGGTCTCCGAGATCGGCTTGCGCCGGCTCGGACCGTACTTGATCGCGGGATAGCCGAGGGGAATGCAGAAGTGGAAGCCGAGCTCCTTGGGGATGCCGAAGAGCGCGCGGAAGCGGTCCATCACCACGGCGTGGAGGGTGGTGGGAACGGAGCCGATGCCGAGGGCATGGGCGGCCAGCATCAGGTTCTGGCAGGCAGGAATGATCGAGTTGGCCCCGCCTGGTGGCTCCGTGAGCGCGAAGACGACGCAGGGCACGTCCTTCATGTCGTCGGCGAGCTGCATGGCCGCGCTGTAGTTCTTCTCTCCCGGCGGGATATCCTGAGGGCCGTTCCAGCCGTGGTCGTCCTTGCGCTTGGCCCACCACGCCTCCCGATAGAGCGCGCCGAACTCGCGGATCTTCGCGGGGTCGGTGACCACGAGGAAGCGACCCGTCTGATGGTTGCCGCCGTTGGGCGCCTTCACCGCGGCCTCGAGAAGGAGACGGAGATCAGCCTCGGGAATTCGGTCGGCCTTGAGCTTTCTCGTGGAGCGCTGAGTGAAGATGGCCTCGCCCAGCGGCATGGTCAGCCGGTCTCTGTCCATCGGGTCAGTCCTCCAATCTCGCCAGGAGACGGTCTACGCCCTTGCTGAGGCAGCGCTTGATTTCGTCCCGGCAGTAGCGGTACTTGTCCTCGCCCTGCTCGAAGGGATCGTGGATATCGCCGGACTCCCCCACGAACTCCTTGAGGGTGAAGATGTCGCGTCCCTGCGCCTCCTCGTAGGCCCCGAGCATTTCCTTCTGCTGCTCGGTCATGGTCAGGATGAGGTGCGCCCCTGCGATGAGCTCGCGATGGCGTCGGAGATCTGTAGAGGTGATGGCGTCCTCGGCGAGATGGATGCCGTCCTCGCGAAGCACGATGCGCGCATCCAGGGACGGGATCATGCCGTCGCGGGCGTGGTTGGCGATGCCCCCCGAGCGCACGGTCACCCGCGCGCCCGCCTGCCGCTCCTCGAGCATCTGCTCGAGGAGCACGTGGGCCATGACGCTGCGACAGGTGTTGGCGTGGCAGACGAGGAGGACGTTCTTCAACGCTCCTCCCGCGGCCACGACGTGAGGACGTTGCTCAACGCTCCGGCCGCGGCCACGACGACGTTACCGCTGCGACGGGTGTTGGCCTGGCAAGCGTGGCGGACGTTTCTCAACGTTCCTCCCGGGGCCACTGCCAGAAGCGCACCCCCTTGCCGAGGTCCTTCCACTCCTCCTTGGGCCGCTCGTGCAGCGTGCGGCCGAAGCTGGTGCCGGGCGCCTCGTGGAGGCCGGTGCCGAAGGTGTCGGGGAGGAGCGTGATCAGCTCCTCGGGTTCGAGACGGCGATCGGCGTCGATGCGGCGGATGGCCTGCGGCTGGGCGAGGACGGTGTAGCCGTAGCCGAAGGAGTGGAATACCTGCCCGTTGATGTGGGCCGCCGCGTCGCTCGAGAGGAAGACCACGAGGGGCGCCACGTTGTCGGGGTCGCGCTCGGTGCCCACCGCCTGCTCGCTCGGCCACTTGCCCGTCTCCTCGAAGATCTTCTTGCCGCGCGGGGTGGAGTCGATCATGCGGGTAGCGCCACTCGGCATGATGGAGTTGGCCGTCACGCCGTATTTCGCCATGGCGTTGGCGGTGGACCACATGAGACCGATGATGCCGGCCTTGGCCGCCGCGTAGTTGGGTTGGCCGGGCGCGCCCAGAGCGGAGACGGAGGACATGCTGATGATCCGCCCCGCCTTCTGCTCGCGCATGGCGATGGAGGCGGCGCGGGTGCAGAAGAAGGTGCCGTCGAGGTGGACGGCGAGCACGGCGTCCCACTCCTCCTTGGCCATGTTGAAGATCATCCGGTCGCGCAGGATGCCCGCCACGTTGACGAGGATGTCGATGCGCCCCCACGCCTTGACCACCTGCTCGACCATCTCCGTGGCCTGCTTGTAGTCGGCCACCGAGCCGTAGTTGGGGGCGGCGGTGCCGCCCGCCTTGACGATCTCGTCCACCACCTGGGCGGCGGGGCCGGTGGCCACGCCTTCGCCGTCGAGTCCCGTGCCGAGGTCGTTGACGACCACCTTGGCGCCGGCCCTGGCCAGTGCGATGGCGATGCCGCGGCCGATGCCGCGTCCGGCTCCCGTTACCAGTGCGGTCTTTCCGTCGAGCAGTCCCATGGTCACTCCGGTCGTGGTTGGGGGTGAGCGTCGCGTGCGGTCGTGATGGCGTGCCAGACGCGGTCGCTGCTCGCGGGCATGTCGAACGTCCGCACGCCGAGCGGCTCCAGGGCATGCATCACCGCGTTGATGACGACGGGGAGGGCGCCGACCGTGCCGGCCTCTCCGGCGCCCTTGGCCCCGAGAGGGTTGAGCTTGGTCGGCACCGGATTGCTGTGGATGACCATGTCGGGCAGGGTGTCGGCGCGCGGCATGGCGTACTCCATGAACGAGGCGGTGAGGAGCTGGCCCGACTCGGGCTCGTAGACCACCTGCTCCATGAGCGCCTGACCCACGCCCTGGGCTACCCCGCCGTGGATCTGTCCCTTGAGGGTGAGGGGATTGATCACCGTGCCCACGTCGTCGACGATCACGTAGCGGTCGAGGGCGACGGCGCCGGTGTCCGGGTCCACCTCCACCTCGCAGACGTGGCAGCCGTTGGGCCAGGTCGCCTGCTTGGGCGCGAAGGTGCCCGTCTCGTAGAAGCCGGGCTCGACGCCGGGCGGGAGCTGGGCGGGCTGGAAGGCGGCGCGCGCCACCTCCTTGATGGCTACCGCCTTGTCCGTGCCCGCCACCGTGAACCTGCCCTCGGCAAAGACGATGTCCGCCTCCGCCGCCTCGAGGAGCCGCGCGGCGATCTTCCGCCCCTTGGCGATGACCTTGTCGGCGGCCGTCCACAGCGCGGAGCCGCCGATCACTGTGGAGCGCGAGCCCATGGTGCCCATGCCGAAGGCGACGCGATCGGTGTCGCCGTCGATGTAGCGCACCTCGCGCGGATCGAGGCCGAGCCGCTCGTGGAGGATCTGCTTGAAGGTCGTCTCGTGCCCCTGGCCCTGGTTCTTCGAGCCCATGAAGACGGTGGCGCTGCCGCTGGGGGAGAAGCGGATCTCCGCGAACTCGGGCTGAGGGCCCGCTGCCTGCTCGATGGGATTCACCACCGCCCAACCGCGGAGGCGCCCCCGCGCGCGCGAGGTCTCGAGGCGCGCGGCGAAGCCGGTCACGTCGGCCATGTCGAGGGCCGTCTGCATGTTCTTGGCGAACTCGCCGCAATCGTAGGTCACCCCCAACGCGGTCTTGTAGGGCATGGCGGTGGGCGCGATAAGGTTGCGACGGCGCAGCTCCACCCGGTCCAGGCCGAGCTCGCGGGCGGCGTCGTCGATGAGGCGCTCGATCACGTAGGTCGCTTCGGGACGCCCCGCTCCGCGATAGGGCGCGGTGGAGTTGGTGTTGGTCAGCACGGACAGCACCTGGGCATGCGCCACGGGGAAGGTGTAGACGCCGACCAGGGTGGGGACGTTGGAGAAGGTGGCGAGGAGGTTGCGGTCCGAGGAGATGTAGGCGCCGACGTTGGCGAGGGTCTTCACGCGGAGGGCGAGGAAGCGCCCGTCCGCGTCGAGGGCGAGCTCGGCGTCGCTCACGTTGTCCCGCGCGTGCTCGTCGGCGGGAATGGCCTCGCGCCGCTCGCACGCCCACTTGACGGGGCGTCCGAGCTTGCGCGCCGCCCATAGGGTGAGGCGATGCTCCGGGTACTGCCAGCCCTTGGTGCCGAAGGCGCCGCCGATGTCCCCCGCGATAACGCGGATCTGGTGCTCGGGCACCTGGAAGATGTTGCTGGCCAGCGCGTTCCGCACGCGATGCGGGTACTGCACGTCGGCGTGGAGGGTGTAGCGGTCCTCTCCGGGATCGTACACGCCGAGGGCGCCGCGCGGCTCGATGTACTGCGCGTGTACGCGCGTGATGACGTAGCGCCGGCGCACCACGTGGGCCGCGGTGGCGAAGGCGGCCTCCGTGCCCGCCCTGTCTCCGACCTCGAAGAGATTCGAGATGTTGTCGGGACACTCGTCCCACACCGCGGGCCCTCCGATGGCGTCCGCGGTGGAGGTGACGGCGGGCAGCGGCTCGTAGTCGATGCGCACCAGCTCGGCGGCGTCGGCGGCCTGGGCCGCCGTGCTCGCGATGACGAGGGCGATGGGATCGCCCACGTAGCGGACGCGGTCCTGGGTCAGGCCGCGATGCGGCGGGGCAAACATGGGCGAGCCGTCGGGCCGCTTGCGCTTGAGGGTCATCTTCATGGTGCTGAGGCCGTCCACGTCGGCCCCCGTGAAGACCGCGATGACCCCGGGCGCGCCGCGCGCGGCGGTCGCGTCGATGCCGCGGAGTCTCGCGTGGGCGTGCGTCGAGCGCACTACCACCATGTGGATCTGTCCGGGAAGGTTCACGTCGTGGTGGAATCGGCCTTCCCCGCGGAGGAGGCGTACATCCTCGACGCGCTTCAGCGACTGGCCGATGCCGAATTGCCCCATCCGAACAGAGCCTCCCTTGGCGCGCTACCGATGATGTGGCGGCGCGCGCGATTCTAACACGCCTCCTCCTGCCTCTCCCGGCGAGGGATGGGCCGAGCGCAGGAGCCGGATGCGCAAGGATGTGCTCGTGCCAGGCCACGTGGAAAAACAGCTGAGGCGGCGGCTCGTAGCCCTCGCCCAGCGTCCGAAGCTCTCGCCCCGACTAGTCACGAATGCCACACGTGCAACCGGACGGGAGGCGACGGGGGAGGGGTGCGCTCAGGCGGAGTGGGACCCCCTCGTCCTGCACGCAGCCCGAAGGGCTGCGAATCAGGCGAGCGGGCGACGCAGCATGAGCGCACCCCTCCCCCCGACGACGGGCCCCGGCCGTCTCGCGCTCCACGTGTTCGTGGGCTCGGTCGTCTCGCGCTCCGCGCGGCCGGACTACGCGGTAGCGCGAGGCCTCAGGAGCTTCGCGCGCAGCTTGGTCACCTGCTCGGGGAAGGGCACCCCGCCCCGCGCCGTCATCGGCGTCTGGTCCGCCAGGCCCGTGTGGAGCTCGACGAACACGGGCCCGTCCATCTTGAGGAGCTCCGGCAGCCGCTTCTTGAAGTCCTCGATGTCGCGCACGGCCAGGGCCGCGCGATAGCCCGCGCCCCTGGCCATGGTCACGAAGTCCACGGTGAGGCCGCCGGGGATCCACTGGGCCCCCGAGGTGTGGTACACGCCGTTCTTGAACAGGAAGTGCACGAGATTCCGCGGCGCCGCGCCCGCGATGGTGGCGAGCGATCCGAGCTGCATGAGGAGTGAGCCGTCGCCGTCGAGGACGAGGACGCGCCGGTCGGGGCGCGCGAGGGCCAGCCCCAGTCCCAGCGACGAGGCCCCGCCCATGAAGCCGACGCAGCCCACGGAGAGATCGTCGGGGGCGATGGCGCGCCATTCGGGGCCCGTGGTCATGGTGGGGACGCAGATGGCAGGGCCGCGCTGGGCGGCGATCAGGCGCAGCACCTCTTCCGGCTTCATGGGCTTCGTCTCGTGCGTCTTCGTGTCGGCGGCCATGGCTAGACGGTCTCCAGTCCGACGAGGACCACCGCGGGGCCTTTGCGCTGACGGCTCAGGCGATAGTACTCGGGGATGTAGCGCACGTCGTCGGGGCCCTCGAGGGTGGCGTGGGGAATGCCGAAGGTGTCGAGGAGCGGCTCGCAGTAGCGGACCATGGAGTGCCGCGACTCGCGCGGCGCCTTGTCCTTCTCGCGGCTCAAGAGCCCGATCATGTAGAAGGTCGGGATGCGGCCGTCCATGGCCACACCCCGCAGCGTGTTCACGGAGGCGTACAGCCCCGCGTGCTGGATCATGAGCACCACGGGCTCGCCTCCGATGTAGAGCCCGCCCGCGATGGCGGTGGCCTCGTCCTCGGTGGCGCAGGTGAGGACGCGGATCTGCTCCTCCTTGTCGAGGGCGGCCAGCACCGTCTTCTGGTGCGTGTCGGGCACGCTCAGGATCCAGCCGAGATGCGAGTGCTGGGGCGGTTCGGCCACCTCTGCGGCGAGCTCTTTGCGCGCCTCGCGCAAAGTGTCCTTGAGCGTGTCGATGATGAGCGATGCGGGAATGGACTCTGGCATGACGCCTCCTGGGCAGTAAGGTGCGCCTATCCTAGCACCACTCCCGAGGACGCGAGGGCGGGAGCCCGCGCCCCGCGTCAGCGGTTCGAGGGCGGAGGAGCGAAGCGCGGCTCGGGTAGCGGCGGCGGTGTGGCGGTGGGCGGGAGCTGGCGCGGGGCCAGCTTGAAGGACTGCTCGAGCTCGGGCGTGGTGTTGCGCATCTTCTCCGTGACGCGCGCGGCGTCCACCGCCGTGCCCACCACGCGCGGGGTGATGAGGAGGAGCAGCTCCGTCTTCTCGATCTTCTCGTCGGTCGACCCGAAGAGGTAGCCCAGCACGGGGATCCTGTTGAGGTAGGGGATGCCGACCTTGATGTAGGTCCGCCTGGTCTGGATGAGGCCGCCCAGGACCAGGGTCTGGTTGTTGAGCAGGACCACCGACGTCTCGGCCTCGCGCTTGGTGAAGCGAGGAGAATTGATGGGCGGGGGCTCGTTCTGGCCGACGTCGTTCACCTCCTGCTTGACGTCGAGGGATACCGTACCGTGCTCCCCGATGCGGGGAGTCACGGTGAGAATGATGCCCGCGTCCTTGTACTCGACGGCCTGGGTGATGGAGTTGCCCGTGTTACCTCCCGCGGACACCGGCACCTGCTGCGAGGTCACGATGGGCACGGACTGCGAGACGTTGATGACAGCCTTCTTGTTCTCGCTCGTCATGATGGACGGGCTCGAGAGCACGTTGACCTTGTTCAGGCTGGCCAGCGCGTTGAGGGCCGCCACGAAGTCGCTGGCCGCCACGAACATGTTGAGGCCGGGGGGAACGAGAGTCCCGGCCCTTAGGAAGTCCATTGCCGGCGGCGTGGGGGTGGTGCCGGTGCCCGAGGTGCCGCTGTTCTGGGTGTTGGTGATGGTGAACTTGCCGCTGCGTACCGCCCACTCGATGCCGAGCTTGGTCTCGTCGGTGAGGACCACCTCGGCGGCCAGGACCTCGATGAGGACCTGGCGGGCGAGACGATCGAGCTTCTTGATCGTCTCCTCGATGTCCCGCCAGAGCCGCGGGTAGGTAGTGACGATTATGGCGTTGGTCACCTCGTCCGCGATGAAGCGAAGGTCGGCGATGGTGGCGCCGATCTCGCCCCCGCCCGCGGCGGGCACGCGCGGCAGGGC
>JBKOVG010000310.1:0-25526 GCA_046723845.1 Candidatus Methylomirabilota bacterium
AAGGAGCGGAGGATCTCGACGTCATGGTGCTCGCGGTGAGGGCCCGGCGGGATCGCGGCCTGCAGCGCCGCCAGAAGGCCGTCCATGTGCCCCGCACACTCGGCCCGCTGCGCGTGCACCAGGCGCAAGCGCGGGAGGAGCGATATCGTCGGCGATTCTTTCACCGTCAGAGGAAGTGCTTGCTAGCCCGACGAGCGAGAACTCCCGAGCGGCGCACCTTGGAAGACTGAGGCAATACACACGGCGCTTCGTCCGCGGAGGTGTGAAGGCGAAGACGGGCGGGTGGCGCCGGGAGGAAGGGGAGCGCGGCCTGCGGAGTGGACCCCCTCGTCCTGTGCGCAGCCCGCAGGGCTGCGATTCAGGTGAGTGGGTGACGCAGCTGGACGCGCCCCGCTCCTCCCGGAGGCAGGACCCGCCCGCCGCGCGCTTTCAATCTCGGGGCTCCACCAGGCGACACAAACGGACGCACTCCTCCGGCGACGGGATTCGAGCTCCGCGCGATCTCGGGCTCCGCTAGGCCGACGGAGCGATGCGCGCGGCCCGCTATGAAGGCTTGGCGGCGCGGATCAGCGCGAGATTCTCCTCGACGGTGTCGTCGCGGGTGATGGCGCGGAGCACGACCTCGTCGACGGCGCCCTTCCACTTCGCGAGCGCCGTCGCCACATCCGCGGGCTTTTGGGCGGCGATGGCGGTGTCGACCGGCTTCACCCCCATGCGCTCGAAGTGGGCGGCGTACGCGGGGATCGCCGCGTAGCGGCTCCCCTCCTCGCTGAGCTTGTCCACGCCCTTCGGCCCGAGGGCCAGCCGCACGTAGGCGTAGAGCGTGGGCGCCTGCCGCTTGGCGGCGACGGCGCCCTCGCGCACCCAGCCCGCGGAGAGCCGCGCGTGCTCGGGGGTGATCCAGTTGAAGAGGACGCCGTCGGCGATCTCACCGGCGAGCCGGCACATCTTGGGACCGAGGGCGGCCACGATGATGCGCGTCTTGAGCTGCGTGCGCAGGGCGGCCACGCCCTCGCGCACGCGGGCGAGCGACTTCGGATTGGGGCTGCCCACCCCGAGGAGCAACCGGTCGAGGGGCAGCTTGGTGGCGCGCGTGCCCTGTGTGATGCTCTCCGGCCCCCGCGTGTGGAGCGGGATGACGCCGATGCCGAGGGCGATGCGCTTCGTCTCAGCCGCGGCCTGGGCGAGCGCGGCGAGACCATCGGTGGAGCCGGGATGATTCACCCAGAAGGAGGTGTAGCCGAGCTGCTCGGCCTCTCTGGCCGAGGCGCGGATGATTTCCGAGGTCGTGCCCGCGAACAGTGCGAATCCCAGTGCCATCACGCTCTCCTCTCGTCTGTGCTCAGCGTTCCCGCAGGAGCTCCTCGATACGATGCACGATGCTGTCCGCCCGCTCGGTCACCTCGGCCGCGCTCAGGCTGCCGAAGGGATGCGGCACCGCCACGTAGGGATAGTCGGCCATGCCCACCAGCCTCGCCATGGCCTGGGCCGTCGGCTCGAAGGGCATGGTGATCACCACGACGGCCGGAATGCCGAGCTTCTCGAAGGTGATGGCGTCGAGCACACTGCCCGACGAGCACGACCCTCAGTCGCCGATCGCGGTGATGACGGCGCCGCAACGCCGCGCCAGCATCTCGGCATCGCTCTCGCTCACCGGCGCGCTGGCATTGGTCTTGGCCACCCGCACCACCTCGACGATCGAGTGGCGCGTGGCGAGGCGCTCCACCACCCGCTCGAGGAGCGCCATGCCGTTGGACTTGCCGTTGGCGAGCAGCCCGATGGTCACCCCGTCGAGGCTCGTCTTCCGGGGCGCGCGGGGAGTCGTCGTTGTCGCCGCGGGCGCTCGCAGCGTCGGATCGAGGATTCGCGTCATGTCGGCACCTCCTTGGTGACGAAGGGCACAGAGCGGCCGCGGCTCCACGAGGGAAAGAAGGCAGAGTGCCCGCCCGCGTCGCCGCCGCCTACCGTGAGCAGGATGTCGTCGGGGCCGAGGCCGCGATGGACGCGCACCGTTTCGTCGCCCTCCTGCACCCGGGCCGCCGCCTCCGGATTGCCCGCCAGGGCAGGTCGCCCGCGGGGCGCATCACGGTAGAGCCAGTCGACCAGGTGGGGATTCGTGTAGAAAGCGGGCTCGACCTTGCCGCCGCGCTTGACGTCGGCGAGGGTGCGCCACGCATGCTCGTAGAGCCAGCGCGCCGTCCTCGACCGCGACCAGCCCGCGCGACGAAGATGCGTGGCGTGCTCCGGGGCGAACACGATCACCGTACGTCCGGGGCTCAGGCTGCCGAGGCCGGCCATGGCATCCGCGAAGCAGGTGAGGAGCGGCTCGGGCTCCCTCGTGCCGTGGCTCAGCACGTTGTGGCCGGACTCCGCCGCGTAGACGGTGACCGTGGACTGCGTCGCCGCGAAGCCGCGCGCGACATGGAGCGGCTCCCACGGGCTCGACGCCTCGTCCTCGGCGAAGCACAGCGAGTACTTGCCCGGCCAGCCCTGGGTGGACTTGTCGAGGATGCCGGGGCGGCAGTCGAGACAATTGAGGAGCACGAGGCGGAGGGAGCGGCCGATGGTGGCGTTGGCCCGCGGGCCGGGGCCGAAGAGATTGACCTTCGCGTTGAGCTCCAGGCGCTCCCGGATCGGTCCGTTGACGATGATCATGAGAGCCGCGCCTCCCGTGCTGGTGGCGGGGCCGTGCAACATGAAGACAGCGTCGCCGATGGCCTGCAGCGCCGCGCCGACCACGGGGAAGTACTCGGGCCGGCAGCCCGCCATGACCGCGTTGATCGCCGCCTTCTCGGCGGTGACGGCGCGGTCCCGCACCGGCTCGTGGAGGAGCACGTCCTCGGGCCGCCACGGGCCCGCGGCGAGCGTGGCATCGACGAGCGTGTCGGTGGGCGGCACTACAGGGAGGCCGTCCGTCCAGCCGCGCTCGTAGCACGCCTCGATGGCCACCCACGGATCGGCGACGTCGACGCCGTCGCGCGTGGTCCGGGACTCGAAGGCCGGCGCCGTCATGCGGGAATTCAAGACCGAGGCCTCTCCGATGTCAAGGCGGGCCGGGCGAGGGGGTACAATGAGGGCAGACGGGTCGACCTTCACGAAGTCTCAGGAGAACGCATGCACTGGTACGGGACCGTTCTTCTCGCCGTCACCCTCACCCTCGGACTCGCCACCGACGGCTGGGCCGGCGCTCCTACCGACCAGCTTCGCTCGTACACGGACCAGATCCTGAAGGTGCTGGAGAACCCCAGCCTGTCGCTCCCCGAGAAGCGCGCGCAGGTGCGCAAGGTGGCCAGCGAAGCCTTCGACACCACGGAGACCGCGCAGCGCGTGCTGGGTCTGCACTGGCAACAGCGCACGTCCGCCGAGCGGGAGGAATTCACCAAGCTCTTTGCCAATCTTCTCGAGCAGACCTACATCGCCCGCATCGACGAATACGGGGGCGAGCGCCTCAACTACGTGAGCGAGGAGATCACGGGCGACAAGGCGGTGGTGCGCGCGCGTATCGTCACCGCCAAGGGGACGGAGATCCCCGTGGAGTCGCGCCTCACCCTCAAGGGAGATCGCTGGCTCACCTACGACATCCTCGTCGAGAACTTGAGCCTCATCTCCAATTACCGCTCGCAGTTCGATCGCGTGATCCGCACCAACGGCTATCCCGAGCTCGTCAAGCGACTCCAGGCGCGCGTGACGGCGCTGAACGAGAAGGAGATCAAGGCCCCCAGCAAGGGGGGCTCGTCCACCCGCTAGCCCGTCGTTCCCGCCCCTCGCTCGTCGCCTTCCTCCTTGACCCTCCCTCCGCCCGGCGCTAAGCTCGGCACGCTTTTTTCTCTCACCGCCCGCGCTCCAAGGAGAGCTCATCATGCGCAAGCGAGCCGCCGTCGAGAGCACCGCCGAAGCCTACCTCGAGCTCCTCGCCGCGCGCGGCGTGGAGTATCTCTTCGCCAACGCGGGGACCGACTTCGCGCCCCTCATCGAGGCGTACGCGAAGCGCGGGGCCCAGGGCCAGGCGGCGCCGCGCCCCCTCACCGTGCCGCACGAGATTCCCGCGGTGGCCATGGCTCACGGGTACGCCATGATCACCGGCCGCGCCCAGGCCGTCATGGTCCACGTGATCGTGGGGGCGGGCAACGCGGTGGGCGGCATCATCAACGCCGCGCGGGCCAACGTGCCCATGCTCTTCAGCGCGGGGCGCAATCCCATTTCCGAGGCGGGACACCTGGGCAGCCGCGATCGCCCCATCCACTGGGCGCAGGAGTCGTTCGATCAGGCGGCCATGGTGCGCGAGTTCGTCAAGTGGGACTACGAGCTCCGGAGCGCCTCCGACCTGGAGACAGTGGTGGATCGCGCGCTCGCCCTCGCCCACGCGGAGCCGCAAGGTCCCGTGTATCTCACCTTGCCCCGCGAGGTGCTCTCCGAGCGCCAGGATGCCATCGAGTACGCGGATCCCGCGCGCATGGCCAGGCCGGGAGCGCTCGTGCCCGCGCCAGAGAGCGTGGAGGAGGCGGCCCAGGTCCTCGCCTCCGCGCGCAATCCGATCGTTATCGTGAAGGCGGCGGGACGTGATCCGGGCGCCGTGCGTTCCCTCGTTGCCCTCGCCGAGGCCTTGGGGGCGCCCGTCTTCGACCAGTTCCACACCTACATGAACTTCCCCCAGAACCATGCGCTCCATGGCGGCTTCGACGCCAGCGCGCATCTGGAGGCGGCCGACGCCGTCTTGGTGATCGAGTCCGACGTGCCCTGGTTCCCCGGACTCAAGCACCCGCGGCCCGAGGCGCGCATCGTGCACGTGGGCGTCGACCCGCTCTTCTCGCGCTACCCGATTCGCGGCTTCCCCATGGATCTCGCCCTCGGCGGCATGCCGCGCCTCGCCTTGCTGGCGCTGGCCGAAGCGGTGAGCCGCCGCGTGGACGGCGGTCTCGTGAAGGAGCGGCGAGCGCGGTGGGAGGCCGAGCACGCGCGCGTGGTGGCGGCCGCGGCGGCGCGGGCGAAGGCGATCCAGGGTGAGACGCCCATGGACATGGCCTGGGTGTCCCGCTGCGTGGGTCACGTGGTGGACGATCAGACAATCGTCGTCAACGAGTACGATCTCGACGCGACCCAGGCCTGCTTCACGCAGCCCGGCAGCTACTTCGCCGCGCCCTCCTCGGGCGGGCTCGGCTGGGGTCTCGGCGCAGCCCTCGGGGCCAAGCTGGCCGCCCCGGACAAGACGGTCGTCTGCTGCGTCGGCGACGGCGCCTACATCTTCGGGGCGCCCACGGCCGCCCACTTCGTGTCGCGCGCCTACAACCTCCCCGCCCTGTTCGTCATCTTCAACAACCGCACGTGGAACGCCGTGAAGCGCGCCGTGCAGTCGCACGCCCGCGACGGCTGGGCGGTCAAGACGGACTCCATGCCCCTCACCGCCCTCGATCCCGCGCCGGACTACGAGATGGTGTGCCGCGCCTCGGGCGGGCACGGCGAGCGCGTGGAGGATCCCGCGCAGCTTCCCGCCGCCCTCGAGCGGGCGCTGCGCGTGGTCAAGGACGAAAAGCGCCAGGCGCTCCTCAACGTCATCTGCACGAAGCCGTGATGAAGATCCTCGCCACCGGACCCAGCGGAACGCCGGAGGAGCTCCAGCCCCTGCGCGAGGCCGGCCACGAGGTCGTCATTGGCCGGCCCCTCGATCAGCCGGGCCGCCTCGCCTACACCGAGGCGGATCTGATCCAGGCCGCGTGCGACGTCGACGTCATCCTCGCCTCGCATCTCGAGACCATCAGCCGCGGTGTTCTCGAAGGCGCGTCCCGGCTGCGCCTCGTCATCGTGCCCTTCATCGGCACGGACAAGATCGACCTCGCCGCCGCCTCCCGCCTCGGCATCCTCGTGGCCAACAGCCCCACCCCCGAGAACTTCATCGCGGTGGCCGAGGCGACCATCGGCCTCATCCTCATGCTCCTCAAGCGCGTCAAACACAACGAGGTCAAGCTCCGCCGCGGCGAGTGGGCGCAGCGCCAGGATCGGGGCGAATTCCTCTTCGGCAAGACGGTGGGGCTGGTCGGCCTCGGCCGCGTCGGCTCGCACGTGGCCCGCCGTCTCGTAAACTGGGACGTGCGCCTCCTCGCGTCCGATCCCTACATCCCGATGGTGCAGGCCGAGGCGCTGGACGTCACCCTCGTCGATCTCGACACGGTGCTGGCCGAGTCCGACGTGGTGTCGCTCCACGCCTCCCTCACCGACGAGACACGCGGGCTCATCGGCGAGAAGCAGCTCCGGCGCATGAAGCCCACCGCGATCCTCGTCAATACCGCGCGAGGTGAGATGGCCGACGAGGAGGCGCTGGCCCGCGCCCTCACCGAAGGCTGGATTGCGGGCGCAGCGGTGGATGCCTTCGTGAAGGAGCCGCTGCCTCCCGTCAATCCGCTGCGCGGCGTCGATGCCGAGCGGCTGATCCTCACGCCGCACAACGTGAGCCACAGCGAGGCGGGGCGGCGCGCCAATCTCCGGCTCGCCTTCGAGCAGATCCTCGCCGCCACCCGGGGCGAAGCGCCTGCTCACTGCGTCAACCCGGAGGCGATCCCGCACTGGAGGGGCACGCGATGAGCCAGTCCTATACCGTTCTCGACGCTGATGGCCACGTGACGGAGTCGTACCAGCAGATCGCGAAGTATCTGGACGAACCCTTTCGCCGGCGCTCCCTCACCTTCCCGCTTTATACCGCCGACGGCTGGGACCGCCGGCTCGTCGACAAGTTCCACGACTGGGCGGGCTCTGCCGACGAATGGCTGCGCGCCCTCGACAAGGGCGGCATGGAGCTGGCCGTGCTCTACCCGACGCTCGGCCTCTTCATGAGCTTCCTCAAGGATCGCGAGTGGGCGGTGAGGCTGTGCCGCGCCTACAACACGCTCATGCACGAGGAGTTCATCAAGGTGAGCCCGCGGCTGCAGTCCGTGGCGTTGCTCCCCGTGCAGGATCCCCAGGCCGCCGCCGTCGAGCTCAGACGCGCGGTGAGCGAGCTCGGGCACGTGGGCGGCATGCTCGCCGCCGACGGCACGCACCTCCTCGGCGACGAGCGCTTCCTTCCCGTCTTCGAGGAGGCCGACCGCCTCGGGGTAATGCTGGGCATCCACGCCTCCGGCTCGCACCTGGGCGGGGCGGGCGTGGATCTCTTCCCGCGCTTCATCCAGGCCCACACCTGCTCGCACGCCTTCGGACAGATGCGGCAGATCACCTCCGTGGTCTACGAGGGCATCCCCGAGCGCTTCCCGCGCCTGCGCATCGCCTTCCTGGAAGCGGGCTGCGGCTGGGCGCCCTACTGGATGGAGCGCATGGACGACGAGTACGCCAAGCGCGCGGAGGAGGCGCCCGCGCTCAAGAAGAAGCCGAGCGACTACATCCGGAGCGGCTCCATCTACTTCTCCTGCGAGGCCGATGAGTGGCTCCTGCCGCAGGCGCTCAAGCTCGTGGGGGAGAACCAGATCGTCTACGCCTCGGACTTCCCGCACTGGGACCACAGCTTCCCTGGCTCCATCGACGAGATCAAGGAGCGCGGAGACATCACCGACACGCAGAAGCGCAAGATCCTCGCGGACAACACGCGCCGCCTGTACGGCCTCAAGCCCTAGGAGGACCGCATCGCATGGATTGCTGCAGCCACGAGGGGCCCAGCCGGGGCGACGCGAAGTTCGAGTTCCAGAAGGTCGCCGACGGCATCTATGCGGCGGTGGCCGAGCCCGCCTACAAGGTCAACTCCAACACCGCCATCATCGAGAGCGACGACGGCCTCATGGTGGTGGACACCCACTCCAAGCCCTCGGCGGCGCGGGTGATCGTGGCGCAGCTGCGCGAGATGACGTCCAAGCCCGTGCGCTACGTGGTCAACACGCATTTCCACTGGGACCACTGGCACGGCAACGAGGTCTATCCCACCGCGTATCCGGGGGCGGAGATCGTGACCAACCAGCTCACCCGCGAGGCCATGGTGCGCAAGGGGCTCAAGCGCATCCAGGACCACGTGCGGGAAATGCCCGCGGAGATCGCCAAGCTCAAGGCGGCGGTGGCCAAGGCCAGCGGCGACGGCGAGCGGGAGCGGCGGCGCACGGATCTCCGGCTCGCCGAGTCCTATCACGCGGAGGTGACGGCGCTGCAGCCCGCGCTGCCCACCATGGTCTTCGAGGGGACGATGAAGATCTACCGGCGCGACCGGGAGATCCATCTCCTCTACCTGGGCCGCGCCCACACCGAGGGCGACGTTTTCGTGTACCTGCCCAAGGAGAAGGTGGTGGTGACGGGCGACGCCCTCATCGGCTGGACGCCCTACATGGGAGACGGCTATCCCGAGGACTGGCCGGATACACTGGACCGGCTGGCCGCCCTCGACTTCACCCACATCATCATGGGGCACGGGGCGCCGACGGGACGGGAGTGGCTCGCCACCTTCCGCGGCTACATGAGCGACATGGTGGACGCCGTTCGCGAGGAGGCCGCCCGCGGCGCGACGCTGGAAGAAACCCAGCGCCGCGTCACGGACAAGCTCGCTCCGGCCTACGAGAAGCCCTTCTCGGCCTACGGCGACTATCGACCCTGGCGCGCCGGCCTCGTCCGCAACATCGAGCGCACCTACGCGATGGTCAGTTAGAGTCGAGGCCCGTCTCCCCGCGCGACATCATGTTCCGCTTCGAGCGCCGGCTTGGCCGGCGCCCGGAGGGGGGAGGTTCGGAAGGGGGGCGTGAGCCCCCCTCCGAGTCAGTTACTTCTTTCCTACAAGCCCGAGGCGCTGCTCGAGGACGGCGCGGACTTCCTTGGCGGTCTCGCGCCACATGCTCTTGTCCGCGGGGCCGTCGTAGGTAGCCTGGACCTGCTTGCGGAACTCGGCCATGGCCGCGTCCTTCTTGTCCTCGGGGGCCACGTCGAGGGTGGTCGACCGGATGGCGAACGATTTCTGGGTCGCCGTACCCGCCCGCTCGATCCAGCGGCCAATCTCGTTCCAGTCCTTGTCGAAGAAGACCACAATGGGAATGGAACGATAGCCGTTGTTGAGGAAGCAGTCCGTCAGATCCACGTTCTGGTCGCGGAGGAACACGCGCAGGTCGGCGCCCGGCATGGCCTCTACGATGCGCGCGATCATGGGCGAGTTGCGATGCACGTCGCCACACCAGTTCTCGCCGAGCATGAGCACGTACTTGACCTGGTTGATGCCACTGAAGAACTTCCGCTCGTCCTCGTTGAGCGAGGCCTTGCTGTAGTTCTCCTCCGTGCGGGCGCGCGTGTCGCCCATCTGGGCCACATAGTCCTTCCAGGTCATGCCCTTCGCGAAGCGAGCGGAATCCAGGGGAATCGTCAGCTGGGCCATGTCGTCCTCTCCTCAGTGTGTAGGTTGGATCACGCGATCCGCCCCGGCCTGGCGCGGACGGGAGAATGGTAACACCAAGCGCAAGCGCCGTCTCGCCGTTGATGCGCGGCCCGCGCCGGGCGACGGCTCAGCGGATCACCTCGTCGGCGCGGGCCAGCACGTGGGGCGGAACGGTTACGCGCAGGGCTTTGGCCGTCTTGAGGTTCATCACCACCACGAATTTCTGGATGCGCTCCACGGGCATCTCGGCGGGACGCCCACCCTTGAGGATCTTGTCCACGAAGTACGCCGTGCGCCGCCACACCTCGATGGCGTTCATCTCGTGACCGATGAGCCCGCCCGCCTGGGCGAACTCGCGATCCCCGATGGAGGGCAAGCGCTGGCGCACGGCGAGCTGGGCGATGCTCGCGGCGTTGGCGTCGAACATCGGGTCGGGCTGGACGGCCACCGCCTGCACGCCGCTCCGTGCCATGGCCGCGAAGGCGCCCTCCAGCCGCTCGGGCCGGCGGGCCTCGAAGCCCTGCACGGTCATCTTCACGGTCTGGGCCGCGAGATCGGTGGCCTGGCGCACGATCTCCGTCTCGCGGTTCTCCGGATTCAGGAGGAGGCCGAGCTGGGCCACGCGAGGCAGCGTATCCTTGAGCACCTCGAGGCGGTGCGCGCTCGTCTCGAGGCTGAACAGCGTGGTCCCCGTGATGTTGCCGCCGGGCCTGGCCACGCTCGAGATGAGCCGCGCCCCCACCGCGTCGAGGGCGGCGATCATGACGATGGGAATACTCGCGGTGGCGCGTTTGGCCGCCCGCGTCCCCGTCGTCCCTTCCGCGACGAACACGGCGGGCTCGAGCTGGGCGAGCTCGTCGGCGAAATCGGCGAGCCGCGCCGTGCTGCCCCCTGCCCAGCGATACTCGAAAACGACGTTCTTGCCCTCGACCTGGCCGAGGTCGCGAAGACCGCCGCGGAGGGCGTCGAGCCGGCTCGCGGAGCTCTCCGCGGTGCCGAGGCCGAGGAGGGCGATGCGCGCGGGCTTCGAGGGTTGCGCCCGCACCGCCACCGGCGCCGCGAGCGCGCACACGCCCAGCCCGGCCAGGAAACGACGGCGGGCGATCACCGAGCGGCTCCGCGAGC
Organism: Candidatus Methylomirabilota bacterium; assembly: GCA_046723845.1. Taxonomy (GTDB): domain Bacteria; phylum Methylomirabilota; class Methylomirabilia; order Rokubacteriales; family CSP1-6; genus AR37. The sequence continues at coordinate 10,451 of JBKOVG010000310.1, forward strand.
GGTGGGATCCGAGCGCGTCATGAAAACCTGAAGGTACCGGAGGCCCGGAGACCGCGCAAGCGCGCGGCGGCTCAGCCGTGGAGCAGATCGTCGCCGTTGTCGCGGCACATCACGCGGAAGTTCTCGGCGGCGATCCCCTCCGCGCCGAATGCACGTGCAGATCGTAGGCGCCGTCGAGGTCGATCACGCGCGCGGGATCAGCGCGGGGAGAGCTTGGCGAGATACGGCATGACGTCGGCGGCGAAGCGATCGATGGAGGCGGTGGCGTCCGCCTCGTTCATGCCGCCGAACATGAGCCGGCACACGAGGTACGTGCAGCCACTGCCCGCCACCTGCTGCTCCAGCTCCTCGCGCACGCGCTCCGCGGTGCCCGCCACCGCGATGCCACGGTCGCGTGCCTCGTCGAAGTCGCGGGCGAAGCGGATGGGCAGGGAGCCGAAGTCGCGCCAGAGCTTGGTCAGGTGCGCGTACCACGCGGCATAGGCGGGTCGGGCCAGCGCTTCCGCCTGCACGTCCGTCTCCGCCACCACCACGTGCCGGCCGATGCCGAGCTTGGGCATGGGCGCGCCGCCGTGACCGCGCTGCCACACTTCGCGATAGCGCTGGAAGAGCGGCTGCGTCGCCTCGCCCGGTCCGTTGGCGATCACGTGCACCTTGTTGCCCGCCGCCCACTCCGCGCCCGCCAGGTGGCTCAGGCCGTACCAGATCGGGGGATGCGGCTTCTGGAACGGGCGGAGGATCATGGGCACCTTGCGGTAGGTGAAGTGAGGGCCGCGGTGCTCCAGCACCTCGCTCTGCAGGCCCTGCAGGATCACCTCGAGGGCTTCCTTGTAGATCTCCTCCGTCTCGAGGTGGTGCAGGTTGAAGTAGGCCATCTCGTAGGGCACGATGCCGCGCCCCACCCCGAAGTCGAAGCGCCCCCGCGAGAGCTGATCGAGCATGCACACTTCCTCGATGAGGCGGAGCGGATCGTACAGGGGCAGGCAGTACACGCAGGGCCCGAGGCGAATACGCTCCGTCCGCTGCGTGGCCGCGGCGAGGAAGATACCGGGGACGGGAGCGAGCCCGAGCGGCGTGGCGTGATGCTCGGCCAGGTGATAGGAGTAGAAACCGGCCGCGTCGTAGCGCTGGAGCAGGCGCAGCCGCATCTCGTAGAAGTCGTCGAGCGGCATGTCCCGCCGGTCCAGGTGGTCGAAGATCCCGATGTCCATGTCGGCGCCCACGGAGTCTAGGCGCGCCTCCCCGGGCATGTCAAAGCCCGAATCCACACCCCTTGAGTACGCCTCCCGGTGGGGTACCATAGGCTCACCTCGAAGGGCTGCGGTGCCCCAGGCTCCAGGACAGGGAGGATCGTCGGATGGCCTTTGACCTCGTGATCAAGAACGGCTGGGTGGTGGACGGCTCCGGACTGCCCCGGTATCGCGCCGACGTCGGCGTGCGGGAGGGACGCATCACCACCATCGGTCGCATCCGCGAGTCCGCGCGCGAGGTCATCGACGCCGAGGGCCGCGTCGTCTCCCCCGGCTTCGTGGACGGCCACACCCACATGGACGCGCAGGTCTTCTGGGATCCCCTCGGGACGTCCTCCTGCTGGCACGGCATCACCAGCGTGGTCATGGGCAACTGCGGCTTCACCCTCGCGCCCTGCGCCAAGGCCGATCGCGCTCTGGTCATCCGGAACCTCCAACGCGCCGAGGACATCTCCGCGGAGGCGATGGAGGCAGGCATCGAGTGGCGCTGGACCACCTACGCCGAGTTCCTCGACACCCTCGAGTCGCTGCCCAAGGGCATCAACTACTCTGGCTACATGGGGCACTCCGCCCTCCGCACCTACGTCATGGGCGAGCGCGCCTTCGACCAGGCGGCGACGGAGGACGACCTCAAGGCGATGGAGCGGGAGCTTCGGAGCGCGCTCACCGCGGGGGCCATGGGCTTCACCACCTCCCGCTCGCCGAGCCACGAGACGCCCGATCGCCGTCCCGTGGCAAGCCGCGTGGCGCCGTGGGACGAGGTGCGGCGCCTGGTGGGTGTGATGGGTGAGATGAACACGGGCATCTTCGAGATCGCTGGCGAAGGCGTGGATCGTGAGCCGGGCAATCACGGGCTCAAGGACTACCACCGCCGGCTCCGCGAGCTGGCCGTGGAGACGGGCCGCCCCATCACCTTCGGCGTCTTCAGCCGCAAGGATGCGCCGGACATCTGGCGCAACTACCTCACCCTGCTCGAGGAGACGGTGGCCGCGGGCGGGCGCATGTTCGGTCAGGTGCACAGCCGCTGGCTCTCCGCCATCCTGTCCTTCAAGACGCAGCTCCCCTTCGACCGGCTGCCCGTGTGGAAGGATCTCCGCGCCCTGCCGCTCGCCGAGCAGAAGCAGCGCCTGCGCGATCCCGAGCTGCGGCGCCGCCTCGTGGAGGCCGCGCGCGAGCGCGACACCCGCAAGGCCCTCGGCACGGAGGCGCGCCCGCCCGTCTACGACTGGCTCTTCGTCATGGACACCGTGGAGGGGCCGCACCAGACGGTGGCCGAGGTGGCCCGGAAGCGCGGTGTCGATCCCGTGGAGGCCATGATCGACCTCGCCCTCGAGAAGGACTTCGAGCTCTTCTTCCTCCAGCCCATCGCCAACGAGAACCAGGACCACGCCCTCGAGCTGATCAAGCACCCCCACACCGTGGTCACCTTCTCGGACTCGGGGGCGCACGTCTCGCAGCTCATGGACGCCTCGCTCCAGAGTCATCTCCTCAGCCACTGGGTGCGAACCAAGCAGGCCCTCAGCCTGGAGCAGGCTGTGCGCATGATCTCCTTCGACACGGCGACCCGCTGGGGCTTCGCCGATCGCGGGCTGGTGCGCGAGGGCTTCGCAGCCGACCTCGTGGTCTTCGATCCGGAGACCGTCGGGCCGGAGATGCCCGAGGTGGTCCACGACCTGCCCGCCGGCGCCAAGCGTCTGACCCAGCGCTGCCGGGGCATCGCGGCCACCGTGGTGAACGGCGAGGTTCTGCTGCGCGACGGCAAGCACACCGGCGCGCTGCCCGGGCGCCTGCTGCGCGGTCCCCTCGCCAGGAGCGCCTGAGCGAAGCCGCCGTCAGGCGGCGCCGTCGAAGCGCTCGCGGCGGGCAATACCGCGCTGGAAGGCGAGGTAGCCTTCGCGCGTCATGGGAGGCTTGGCCGTCTTCAGGATCTCGCGTGCGCGCGCGCCGCCCTCGGCGAGGAGATCGATGGCCATGCTCGCGAGCGCCTTCGCGGGCAGCACGTAGCCGAGTACCTTGTCCACGATGTGGAACTCCGCGGAGTGGCCCGCGCCCGTCGCTCCTCCCATGTACGGGTGGAGGATGGGCATGATTTGGCTCAGGTCACCCATGTCGGTGGAGCCCGAGCGGTGCGGAATGTTGCGGTAGTGCTCCTCGCCCACCAGGCCCCGCGCCACCGTCTCGAAGAGCTTCGCCATGGCCCCGTCGCAGAGGAGCGGCATCGGCCCGGGGAGCGTCTCGATCTCCACCTGGGCGCCCAGGGCCAGCGCGCCCGCCCGTAGCGCGCGATCCGCGCGCGCGCTCGCCTCCGCCACGCCCTCCGCGCTCTTGCCGCGCACGTACATCTCGAGACGCGCCTCGCCGGGAATCACGTTCACCTGCGAGCCGCCGTGGGTCAGGATGGGATGCACGCGGATGGAGTCCTCGTCCCGGAAGGTCTCTCGCACCGCATTGATTCCCGCCAGGGCGATCTGCGCGGCGTAGAGGGCGTTCACGCCGAGGTGCGGGGCGCCCCCCGCGTGGGCGGCGCGGCCGATGAAGCGCGCGGTCTTGCCCACGCGGCCGTTGTTCGACGCGGGCACCCCCGCCTTGCCGTCCTCGCGGCGCCAGTTGGTGTGGATCATCATGGCGAGGTCCACGTCGTCGAAGTAGCCGAGGCGGATCAGCTCCTGCTTGCCGCACGGGAACTCGAGCTTCCCCGCCTGAATCTGCGCCTGGCGCCACTCGATGTCGCCCCCTTCCTCCGCGGGCACCGCGAAGAAGACGACGCGCCCGGCGAGATGGTCGAAGGCCTGGGCGTCCATCAGCCCCATGGCCGCGCCCAGCATGCCCGCGACCTGGGCATTGTGGCCGCAGGCGTGCGCAGCCCCTGAGGCGGGATCGGCCTGAGGATGCCCCGTGACGCGGAGCCCGTCGAGCTCGCCGATGAGAGCGAAGGTGGGCCCGTCGCCCGCCCGTCCGCTCGCCTCCGCGCGCACGCCGGTCATGGCGAGCCCCGTGCGCCGGGCGAGGCCCAGCCCCTGGAGCGTCTCGCTCACCAGCCGCGCCGTCTTGATCTCCTTGAAGCCCATCTCGGCGTGACCGGCGATGCGCTCGCCGATGCCGATGATCTCCTCCGCGCGGCGATCGATGGCCGCATAGACGCGCCGCCGAAGCTCTTCCCGTCCGATCGCGGCGGGCATCAGCGGAGCATCCGGGTGGCGGCGGAATGGGGGCCAGCGTTCATGACGATCTCCTCGCTCGAGATGGGAACACGGCGCGCGCGGGGCCGGTGTCCTGTCCCCGCGCGCGGCACATCATAGGAGGCTCTCGGCCCCCGGGCAACCGCGGGCCCGTGTCGCTACGACCGCTCCTGGAACGCGGACGGCGCCTCGCTGCCGCCATCGCCTCCACCCTCACCGCCTCCGCGCCGCGACCAGCGCGCCATGCGGAGGGTCTTGAGCTTCTCCCGCTGATCCGGCGTGAGCTGCGCCTTCGCCGCCTCGTTGGTGCGGAGGCGGGCGATGGCCCCGTCGGCCTTGAGCTTCTCGATGTCACGGATCTTCGCTTCCACCTTCGCCATGTCGACGGGCTCAGCCCTCAGCAGGCTCATGAGATCGAGTCGGGCCAGCTGCGCATCGGCCCGCCGCTTGATCCCTGCGCGCGCGGCGTCCATGCCCATCTGCTGGAGCGAGCTCACCTGCTGCGGCGACAACCCCAGCTCCTTCTGGTTACGGAGCGCCATGAAAATGATCGAGCGTCCACGACGCATGTGGTGTCGGCCGGCGTGGCGCTGCCATCCGCCGTGCTCTTTCCGCATGCCGGGCCCTCCCGGTCCAGGTCCGCCCATACCCGGCCCGCCTCCGGGTCCCGCCTGGGCCTGGACCGCCTCGGTGGTCGCAGGCGACTGCGCCATCGCGGGCAGCGTCAGCCCGAGGATCACTGCCAGTGCTCCGAGCGCCCCTATCGTTTTCATCACGTCCTCCTGTTCTGATCTCCGTGGTGCGGGACGTCATGTCCCGCTCGATGTCAAATGTGCGGCGAGCGTGTCAAGCGCGTATGTGCCGAGTGTAAAGTAGTGCGAAGGCTCATCGTTCGAGGACGGCGCGCTCCACCACGGCCGGATCCTCGACGGGCGCGAAAGCCGATACCGTCCTCGGCGGCCTGAGCTCGGCAAAGTGGAAGGCCGCGGCCACGCTCCCCGGTCCTCCCCCTGTGTGGCCCATGCATCGCCCTCGCGACGAGGCCGCGTCGGCCATGATGCCGAGCCCGTAGCCAGGAGCCCGCCAGGGGCGCCCCTCGATGGGACCGCCGAGCGGATGGACCTCGAGCATCGCCCGGAGAAGCTCGGCGAGCAGGAGCTGCCCGGCGAGCAGCCGATCGATGAACAGGGCGGCTTCCGCCGGCGTGCCGACGCAGAGACCGTGATAGACCCAGCCCGGGTGATAGTGATCCGGATTGCCCCACGCCGTGCCGTCCAGATCAGCGGGCTCGCGCGCGAGCGTCACCTCGGGAACGCCGAGCGGCTCGAACACGAGACGGCGCAGGGTGGTGTCGAAGCGTTCCCCCGTCTCGTCCTCGATCAGGCGCCGCACGAAGAGATAGCCGATATTGGAGTAGGTCCAGCCTCGGCCCGGCGCGAAAAGAAGACGTTCGGCGTCGACCCGGTGCAGGAGCTCCTCGACGCTCCAGGGCGACTCGCGCCGGCTCACCGCCTCGTGGTAGGCGGCGAGCCCACCGTATTCCGGCACGCCCGCCGTGTGCTGCAGGAGCTGGCGCAAGGTATAGGGCCGTGAGGCGAGCGGCTGGTCGAGAGCGAGCTGGCCCTCCCCGACGAGGGCAAGAGCAGCGGCGGCGATGGCCGTCTTGGTCAGGCTCCACCAGGGAACGGGCAGCGAGCGGCGGTCGTGGTCGGTGAGCCGTCCGCCCTCCACCGTGGCCGTGAGAACGTGAGGCGTATTCATCCGTGCTAGGATGCTGCCACATCTCACACCTCGCGAGGAGGTCGACATGGGACTCTTCAAGGAGCTCAATCACGTGAGCATCACCGTCACCGACGTCGCCAAGGCCCGCGAGTTCTACACGGGCCTGCTCGGCCTCCAGGAGATCCCGCGACCCGCCTTCGACTTCCCCGGCATCTGGTACAGCCTCGGCAACGGCCTGTCGCTGCACATCATCCTCAACGATCAGCTCGTCCGGCCGGCGGTGGAGCGCGAGAAGATCCAGGCGCGCTACGCCCACTTCGCCCTGTGGACGGAGGACGCCGATGAGTGCGCGAGCAGGATCGGCGAGCTCGGCCTCCCCGTGCGCGACGTGGTGTCCGGCCCCACGGGACTCCGGCAGATCTTCATCAAGGATCCCGACGGCAACATGGTCGAGTTCATCGGCCCCACCAAGTCCGCGACGCCGCGGCGCATGGAATCGTAGCCCGCGCTACGTGTTTGGGGTTGCCGGCTGACAAATTCAGTCGGCCCGTTCCGTCGACCCGCCGCTAAGTAGGTGATTCGTCGGCGCTCCACGTGTGGCCCGCGCCTTGCTCTCTTCAAGGCGTAGGAGCTGCATACATGTCGAGACCAGACGATCCGTCACCCGTTCAAGCGCGCATCCTGCTCGTCGACGACGATCCGCTCATCACCGAGCTCGTCGTGGACATGCTGGGGATGGAAGGGCATCAGGTTGACACCGCGCCCGATGGCATCGAGGCACTGCGCCGGCTCGAGAGCCAGCGCTACGACCTCATTATCACCGATCTGCACATGCCGAAGCTCGACGGCTCCGGCTTCTATCGCCAGCTGGCCGAGCGGCGGACGCATCCCTTGAGGAAGATCATCTTCCTCACGGGCACCACGGGGTCGTCGCAGGAGCATCGGCTGATCCAGGAAAGCGGGGTGCCCATCCTGTTCAAGCCCTTCAACGTGGCGGATCTGATCGAGCTGGTCCGTCGCCTGCTGCGCGAGCCGTAGCCCGCCCCACCCTCAGCCGAGGGACTTCAAGAACTCCGCGTTGGTCGCGGTCAGACGCAGCCGCTCCAGGATGGCTTCCATGGCCTGCCCGGGCTTGGTGCCGGACAGGGCGCGACGCAGAAGATGGATCCGCTTCAGCTCGTCGTCCGTGAAGAGCAGCTCCTCCCGCCGGGTGCCGGACTTCAGGATGTCGAAGGAGGGGAAGACGCGCCGGTCGGCCAGCTCCCGCGAGAGATGCAGCTCCATGTTCCCCGTGCCCTTGAACTCCTCGAAGATGATGTCGTCCATGCGCGAGCCCGTGTCCACGAGCACCGTGCCCACGATGGTGAGCGAGCCGCCTTCCTCCACCTTGCGGGCGGCCCCGAAGAAGGCGCGCGGCATCTGGAAGGCGCGGCTGTCGATGCCGCCCGACATCGTGCGCCCGCGCGAGTTGAGCTCGTTGTTGTAGGCGCGGGTCATTCGGGTGAGGGAATCGAAGAGCACGAGCACGTCGCGCTTTTCCAGCACGATGCGCTTGGCCTTGTCGAGGACCTGTTCCGTCACCTCGATGTGGCGGCGGTACGGATTGTCGTTGCTGGAGGCCACGATCTCCGCCTGCTTGCCGATGTTCATCCGGAAGTCCGTCACCTCCTCGGGGCGCTCGTCCACGAGGAGCACGATGACCGCCACCTCCGGATGATTGGTGAGCACGGCCTTGGCGATCTGCTGGAGCAGGATGGTCTTGCCCGTGCGCGGCGGCGCCACGATCAGCCCCCGCTGCCCCTTGCCGATGGGGGTGATGAGGTCCATGGCGCGCATGGAGAGCTGGTCGGCGGCGGTCTCCAGGCGGAGGCGCTCGTGCGGCTGCACCGCGGTGAGGCTCTCGAAGCCCGCGGTGGCCGAGGGGGGAGGCGGCAGGCGCGACGGCCCTCCGCCGTGGTGATGTGGCTGGCCCGGCCCTCGCGGCCCGCCCTGCTGTGGCGGGCGCCCGCCCATGCCGCGCCGGTGCCGGGATCGTCTACTCAACGTCGCTGCCCATAAGCTTGGCTAGCAGTCTACCCCAGAACGCCGCCACGCGAATGTTTAGACCCCGCCCCACACGTCCTGGGCCAGGTCCACGCACAGGCCGAGCTTGCCCCGCTGCTGGGCCACGGCCACGTCGTTGCCCTCGACGGTCGAGGAGAAGCCGCACTGGGGGCTGACGCAGAGCTGCTCCAATGGGACGTAGCGTGAGGCCTCGTCGAGCCGTCGCTTCAGGTCGTCCTTGCGCTCCAGCGTCCCCACCTTGGAGGTGACCAGGCCGAGGACCACGCGCACGTGCTTGGGCACGTGCCGAAGGGGGGAAAAGTCGCCCGAGCGCGCGTCGTCGAACTCCAGGAAGAAGCCGTCGTAGGGCAGCCGGTGGAAGATGGTCTCGGCCACCGCGTCGTACCCCCCCTGCGCCCGCCATGAGGACCGGAAGTTCCCCCGGCAGAGATGCGTGCACACCGTGAGGTCCCGGGGGCGATCGAGCAAGGTCGCCTGGATCAGCTTCACGGACAGCTCGAGCTGGGCGTCGGGGTCGTCCCCCTGCTCGCGCTGGCGAGCGCGCATGTCCTGGTCGCACAGGTAGGCGAGGCTCACGTCATCGAGCTGAAGATAGCGGCAGCCCGCCGCGTAGAGGTCGGCGATCTCTGCGCGGTACGCCGCGGCCAGATCCTCCACGAAGCCGTCGAGGTCGGGATAGACGATGCGGTCGATGTTGGCGCGCCCCACCTGCGTGTAGAACATCGAGGGCGAGGGCATGGTCAGCTTGGCCGTGCGCGTGGTCGCCGATCGCAGGAACTTGAAGGCGTCGACGAAGATCGGATGCGGGCGCGTCACCTTGCCCGCGAGGCGGAGATCGGGGCGCGTGAAGAAGCGGTCACCCTCCCGGCCATGGAAGGTGACGGGGAGCATCTTCCCCTCGCTGCTGAGACCCGAGAGCTGCATGAGGAAGTCCATGTGCCACGACTTCCGCCGCATTTCCCCGTCGGTGATGCCCTGCAGCCCCACGTCCTCCTGGAGCTTCACGCCCTCGCGGATCGCTGCGTCCTCGGCGGCGGCAAGCTGGGCGGCGCTCGCCCGTCCCGCCTCCTTCTCGAGGCGGAGCGCCTTGAGCGAAGCCGGGCGGAGCAGGCTCCCTACGTGGTCGGCGCGGAAGGGCGGACGCGACTCAGCCATGACGGGCCTCCGAGAAGACGCGGACGAGCCCCAGCAGCGCGTCGGTGTGCGGAGTGGGCACGCCCACGCGCTCGCCGATCTCCGTGACCGCGGTGAGGAGGGCATCGATCTCAAGCGGGCGACCCGCCTCCACGTCCTGGAGCATCGAGGTCTTGAAGGCCCCGAGCTTCCGCGTCACTGCGTTGCGGTCCTCGCCGCTCTGGCTGATGGGACAACCGATCTTGGCCCCGATGGCCGCCGCCTCCGCCATGATGGCGAGCGTGTAGCGGTTGAGCAGCGGATCGTCCAGGATGCGATCGCAGGTGGCGCCGGTCAGGGCGGAGATGGGATTCATGGTCATGTTGCCCCACAGCTTGTACCAGACCTCGGCCTGGATCCGCGTGGATACGGTGACGTCGAAGCCGGCCGTGGTGAGCCGCGCCGCCAAGGCCTCGATCCGCGCGGAGCGGGATCCATCCGGCTCCCCCACGATGAGCCCGTTGCCGAAGCCGTGCCGCACCAGCCCCGGCTCGCTGACGGAGCACGTGGCGTGGACGACGCCGCCGACGATGTGACGCGGCGGAATGGCGGCGCCAATGCGGCCCTCCGGATCGATGGACTGGAGCTGCAGGCCGCCACAGGGGCCTGTCATGTCCTGGAAGAACCACCAGGGCACGCCGTTTATCGCGGTCAGTACCATCGTGTGCGGGCCGAGGGCCGGCGGCACGCTCGGCGCGACCCCGGCCAGCGACGGCCCCTTGATGGCGAGGACGACCAGGTCCTGCTCGTCCACTCCCGTGGTGTCCTCGACCACGGCCACCGGCGCGCTCAGCACGGCACCGTCCATCACGAGGCGGAACCCGTGCGCGCGGAGGGAGGCCGCCGTCGCGCCCCGCGCGAGTGCGGTCACCCGGCATCCCGTCCGCGCGAGGCGCGCGCCGATGAAGGTGCCGATGGCCCCCGCGCCGATGATGCACACGCGCGGCTCGGAGCCCGTCATGCCGTGACTCATGGCCGCTAGCTTACCCGCGCCATGACGTCCTCGGCGAACATCCTCAGGATCTGCTCGCGCTCCTGGAAGCCCTGCCCCGGCACCTGGGGCAGGATGGCGATGCGATCGACACCGGCCACGCTCGCCACACGCGCGACCTGCTCCCGCACTTCCTCGGGGGTGCCGGCGAGCGCCATCAGGTCGACCAGGCGATCGGGCACCAGGGCGCGGTGCCGGGAGTCCGCCGTGGCGTGCTGGAAGGCGTCGTACGACTCGCGCAGCCGCGCGATCGCTGCCTGATCCTCGGGCGGCAGCTCCACGGGCAGCGGATGCCGGAGCGCCGAGGCGACGCGGCCGCGCACGTGGTCGCGCGCCTGGACCGGATCGCGCGAGATCGAGGTCGGCGTCCAGGAGACCACGGCGAGATCTTCGAGCGACCGGCCGCTCGCGGCGGCGCCCGCGCGAACGCAGTCGAGGCCGGCGCGGAGGATGTCCGGCGCCGTGCCCACGTACATCATGACGCCGTCGCCGAGCCTGCCCGCGGTGGTGAGCATGCGCGGCCCCGAGCCCGCGAGATAGAGCGGAATCGCGCGCGGCCGCTCGAGCCAGGCGACCCTGCCCTCCGCGCCGCTCTTGAAACGGATGGGCTCGCGCCGGATGAGCCGGCGGACGTCCGTGGCCATGGCCTCGAGGGCGCGGGCGCGGCCCACCTGCTCGAGCGTGAGCCCCATGGTCTGCGCCGAGCTGCCGCCCGTGCCCATGCCGAGCACCACGCGTCCCGGGGCTAGCTCCTCTAGGGTGAGGATGGCGCTCGCCGTCACGGAGACGTGACGGGAGTGCGGCACGGTGACGCCGGGCCCAAGCTTGATGCGCGTGGTGCCGAGCATGCACGCGGTGAGGGTGACCCACAGCTCGCGGCACACGAGATGCGTGTCCGTCATCCACACCGTCTCGAAGCCGAGCGACTCGGCGAGCTGTACCTGTCGCACGATCTCGGGCACGGGCTGGGTGGCGAGAATGCCGAGGTCGAATTTCACCCGGGGATCATAGCAGAGCCTTCCCGGGCTTGACGGCCTCCAACGGGGACGGATGCAGGAGGTGTGGCCGGACCGCTGACGCATCTGCTAGGCTGGGCGGACCGTCGCACGAGCCCGAGCCATCGAGAAAATCTTTATCCAGCAGAGTGGGAAGAACCGCCACGAGCACATCTGCGAGGCGCTCGACCTCTTCGCACACGAGGTCATGCCGGAGTTCAAGGAGCGCGAGGCGCAGCACCTCGCGCGCAAGGAGGCGGAGCTGGCGCCCTACGTGGAGGCGGCCTTCACGCGCAAACAGTATCTGGAGCCGCTGGCCGACGCGGACATCCCGACCTACGAGGCGTTCGGCGCCTCCATCGCGCAGATCGACACCGCGAACATGCCAGAGGCAAACCGCCGGCGCCTGATCGCCTTCATGAAGATGCGGGAGATCGCCGAGCGGAGCTGATCAGCCGATGGGACGCTCAGTGGCCGCCCGCGTAGGCGGGCTCGGGAAGGACGAGCGCCTTCGCTCGATGGCGCCCCTCCCCGCGGCCTCCGCGGCTCGCGGAGGGCGAGACCAGGCCCACGAGCTGGATCGCCACCTTCTTCTCTTTGGCCAGCATGCACAGATACGCGATCGCTTCGCCCTCGGAGATGCCCACGCGCTGGGCGAGATCCTGGGGACTCATCGGTCCCGCGCTGGCCAGCGCGTCGACCACGGCGTGCTCGGTCTCGGACCACCAATCGATCATCGCGTGTGCTCCTCTCGTGAGGCCGCGGCGCCTCGGCTCCCTCCCATGGTGCGCCTGCCTTCATTGCGGGCTGATGACATTGCCGCGACGAGGCTCACGGCGAAACTGCAACCGATATGCCACCACGGATACGCGCAGACTCGCTCACTTGCGCCGGCGCACGCTCCGTCGGGCTGCTCAACGGCGCGGCTCCTCGCGCGGAGCTGCTGCCTCCCCGGGCATGCGCCGACGCCGTCGGGCGTTACCCGCGTCCCACGAAGGGCATCTTGGTCGCCATGACGGTGAGGAACATGACGTTGGCGTCCAGGGGCAGGCTCGCCATGTAGACGACGGCGCGCGCCACGTTCTGGACGTCCATGGTCGGCTCCACCTCCACCGATCCATTCGGCTGCGGCACGCCTCTCTTCATGCGCTCCGTCATCTCCGTGGCCGCGTTGCCCACGTCGATCTGCCCGCACGCGATGTCGTACTTCCGCCCATCCAGCGAGGTGGACTTGGTCAGGCCAGTGATGGCGTGCTTGGTCGAGGTGTAGGCCACGGAGAACGGGCGCGGCGCGTGTGCAGAGATGGAGCCGTTGTTGATGATGCGGCCGCCCCGCGGCGTCTGGTCCTTCATGATCTTGATCGCCTCCTGGGTGCAGATGAAGGCGCCCGTGAGGTTGGTGTCGACCACCGCCTTCCACTTCTCGAAGGGCAGCTCCTCCAGGGGCACGGGCGGGGCGCCGATGCCCGCGTTGTTGAAGAGCAGATCGAGGCGACCGAAGGTGTCCTTGGTCTTGGCGAACAAGGCGCGGATGGATTCCAGATCGGCGACGTCGGTGGGCACCACCAGCGTCGCCACCCCCGTACCCTTGCCCTCCGCGGCGGTGGCCTCCAGGAGATCCTTGCGCCGGCCCGCGAGGACGACGGCGTAGCCCTCACCCATGAGGGCGAGCGCCGAGTGCTTGCCGATCCCCGTGCCGGCTCCCGTGACGAGTGCGACCTTGCTGGCGTTCGCCATGACGTCGATGCCCTCCTCTCACTTCTTGCGGTAGACGTTGAGGCCGACCTTCTCCTCGCGGTTGGGAACGGCCACGTTGCCCTCGGTCGACGCAATGATAATGGTCTTGCCCGACGAGGACGGACCGAACTCCTTCGACAGATCCACGGTGATGGTCAGGATGTTACCCAATAGGGACATCTCCACGTTCTTCATCGCGTGTCCTCCTCACGACAGCCTAGCGCAAAAATTGCGACGGGTGGGGTGAGAAGATCGCGAGACTCTCTTGACACGGGCGCGGGAGGACAGGCAGAGTAGGCATCCGATCTTCTCATCCCGGCCCGGGATCGTAGCGCGGTGGCCCTCCCAGACACGACACCCACTTGCATGGAGGTCTGACGATGACGCCCACAGGGAAAGGACTCGCTCTATCCGACGAGCTCATCGCCCGTTGTGGTGATCGCGCGGCAGGATACGATCGCGAGAACCGCTTCTTCACGGAGGACTTCGAGGAGCTCCGCGACGCCGGTTATCTCAAGATGGCGGTGCCCACGGAGCTCGGCGGTCACGGGATGTCGCTCGCCGAGATCTGTCGCGAGCAGCGGCGGCTCGCCTATCGCGCCCCCGCCACTGCGCTGGCCACCAACATGCATCTATACTGGACAGGCGTGGCCGCTGATCTCCGACGCATGGGCGACGCCTCGCTGGAGTGGATGCTGCGCGAGGCGGCGGCGGGCGAGGTCTTCGCGGCCGGGCACGGCGAGGCCGGGAACGATCTGCCCCTCTTCCTCTCCACCGCGAAGGCCGAGCGAGTGGACGGCGGCTACAAGTTCTGGGGACACAAGACCTTCGGCAGTCTCACCCCGGTATGGACGCGACTCGGAATGCACGCCATGCACGCCGACGCCCCGGGTGGCCCCAAGGTGATCCACGCCTTCCTGCCGCGGGACACCAAGGGCTACGCCATCAAGGAGACGTGGGACACCCTCGGCATGCGGGCCACGCGCAGCGACGACACGCTCCTCGACGGCGCCTTCGTGCCCGACAAATACGTGGCGCGCGTGGTACCCGCGGGCACCGCGGACCTCTTCGTGCTCGCCATCTTCGGGTGGGCCGAGCCGACCTTCGCCAGCATCTACCTGGGGCTGGCCGAGCGCGCGCGTGACCTCGCGGCGGCGGGGGTGAAGAGGCGGACGTCCCTCGCCCTCACCCGCTCCATGGCCTACCATCCGGAGGTGCAGCGTTGCTTCTCCGAGATGCAGCTCGCCCTCGAGGGCACCTCCGCCCAGGTGGAGCGCGTGGCCGAGGAGTGGTCCACGGGCAAGGATCACGGCGCGCAGTGGCCCATGAAGCTCGTGGCGGCCAAGCACAACGCCGTGGAGACGGCCAAGAAGGTGGCGGACCTCGCCATGTCCGTGTCGGGTGGGGGCGGCATGTTCAAGGTGAACGAGCTGGAACGCCTCTATCGCGACGCCCGCTGCGGCGGTTTCCATCCCGCCAACTCCATTCTCGTCCACGAGATCGTCGGCAAGACGGTCCTGGGCATCGACCTCGGCGAGCAGCCGCGCTGGGGCTGAGGGACACCATGCCGCTCTACCTGGACGTGCACAACAAGATCGAGGCGCTCACCGCCGACGTGGCCGCGGACGCCCATCGGAAGGACCTGGAGATCCAGCAGAAGCACGGCGTGAACTACCTCCGCTACTGGTTCGACGAGGGCACGGGCAAGGTGTTTTGCCTCGTGGAGGCGCCGAGCAAGGAGGCCGCGGAGGCCGTGCACCGCGAGGCGCACTGGATGATCGCCGACGAGATCATCGAGGTGAAGGAAGGATCCTAGCCCGAGTTATTCACGAACCCACGGGGCGCGAGGCGGGGGGGGGGCCCGGGGGGGGGGGGGGGGGGGGGGGGGGGGGGGCGGGGCCCCCCCCCCCCCCCCGCCCCCCCCCCCCCCCCGCCCGCCCCCGCGGGGGGGGGGGGGCCGGCGCG
>JBKOVG010000263.1:0-16882 GCA_046723845.1 Candidatus Methylomirabilota bacterium
GATGGTGGCGGATCCGCAGGTGCAAGCCCGTGACATGGTCGTCGAGGTGAAGCACCCGACCTACGGCACCATCAAGGAGTTCGGCATCCCCATCAAGCTCTCGGGGACGCCCGGCACCGTGCGCGCCGCCGCGCCCTTCGTGGGCGAGCACACCGACGCCGTCCTGCGAGAGCTCGGCCTCGCCGCCGCCGACGTCAAGGCGCTCCGCGACAAGAAAATCGTCGGCTAGCGGCGACGGTCGCGGGACCGGGGCAGCCCTGCCCGTCCCGCCTTATCGCATGTTGCCGGTGTGGCCGAGGGAGTAGCGGCCCGGCTGCGGCCACACGGTGAGCCCGTGCGGCTCCTTGCCCACCGCGATCTTCCGCACCTCGCCGGAGCCCGTGTCGATGGCGTAGACCACGTTGTCGTAGCGCCCGGAGAGCCACAGCGTCTTGCCGTCCGCGCTCACGTTCCCCATGTCGGGACTGCCCCCGCCCGGTATGGGCCACGTCGCCACGATGCGGCGGGTGGCGAAGTCGACCACGGACACGCTCCCTTTCCCGTGCGGCTTGCCGTGGATGTGGTTGGATCCGCGGTTCGCCACGTAGAGTTTGCTCCCGTCGCGGCTCGGATAGAGCCCGTGCGTGCCTACCCCGGTCTGGAGAAAGCCGATCTCCTTGAAGCTGTCGCCGTCCACCACGAAGACACCGTCGGCCTTCATGTCGGCCACGTAGAAGGTCTTGCCGTCCGGCGACACGCGGATGTCCTGCGGCATGCCGCCCTTGGAGAGCTTGAGATAGCCCAGCACCTTGCCGCCGACCAGGTCGATTTTCACCAGGCTCCCCTTGAACTCGCAGGTGAAGATGGCGAATTTGCCGTCGATGGAGAAGTCGGCGTGGTTGATGCCCGCACACTCCGGCACCGCGATGGACCGCTGCAGCGCCATGGTCTGGGGGTCGCGGAAATCAAGCCGCTTGAGCGCCTCCGCCACCACGATGGCGGAGCGGCCGTCGGGGGAGAAGTACATGTTGTAGGGATCGTCCACGGTCACCGCCTTGCCCGGCTTGCCCGTGACGGGGTCGATGGGCGTGAGGCTCCCGTCCGTCCGTCCCTCCGCGTTGTTCGTCACCCAGAGCGTCTTGAGATCCCACGAGGGGACGATGTGCTGGGGATTGATGCCCACCTTGAAGCGGTCCACCACCTTGAAGGTGGTGGGATCGATCACGTAGACGTCGTTGGACTTGAGGTTGGGCACGTACACGCGGGACAGCGCGTTGGCCACGGCCGGGCTCATCTTGTCCGGTCGCGTCTCGCTGTAGAGATTGGCGGGATCCGGCACCGGTGGCATCCCCGGCACGGTCTCCACGCCCCGCGGCGGCTGTTGCCCGACGGCGGGCCACGCCCATAGCCACGCCGTCACGGCGAGCGCGACGACCACGCTCCCTCTCCCCAGCATCCCACGCACCGCTACGTTCGAGATCCGCACAGACACCTCCTTCGAGCTCTGACCACGAGGGTACTGCACGCCCCAGACGACTATCGGTTAGCGACGGCCTTCCTGATCGCCTCCACCGTCCTCGACACGATCAGCTCCACGCCGAGCTGCCCCAGCTCCGCGCTCGCGCGGGTGGGATCGCCCGAGACCCCGCTCATCTCCGCCGGGCCCGGTCGCGCCGCCAGCGAACGCACGAGGCGCGGATCCACCGCGAGCATCAGCGAGGTGTCGGCGAGCCCGGCGTGCGTGCCCACCTCGTCCTCGCGATAGCCGCGCGCCCTGAGGAGCTGGGGAAAGTCCACGGTGGCCGCGCGGTAGTACTCCTCGACGGCGTGCACGCGCGCGGGAGTGCCCGCCCACTCGCGGTTCAACCGGGCGGCCACCGCCCGCTGGTCCGCCTGGGTAGACCCGTGGTCGCCGAGGAAGACGATGTCCCTGACGCCGTGGAGCTTGAAGCTGCGCGCCGCGTACTCCAGCACCTGGCGAAAGGTCTCGTCGGGCACGGTGATCGTCCCGGGAAACCGCATGTGGCCGCCGGGTGGATTGAGCTTGCCCTCCGGCACGTAGGCGACCACGGGGGCGACCAGGCCGTTGCCGAGGGCCCGCGCGATCTTCTCCGAGAGCGCCTTCACTCGGACGTTGTGCTTGCCGAGCGTCATGTGGGGGCCGTTCTGCTCCGTTCCCCCCACGGGCACGATGACGATCACGCTGCGGGACGCGGTGAGGTCGCGGAGCTCCGTCCAGGTCAGCTCTTCGAGCAGCACGGTGGAAGGCGCCTCGGCCCACGCCGCGGCGAGGCTCGTCAGCATCAGGAGCGCTGCGGCCGTCGACGCTACGAGTTTCATCGCCACGCGCGGCGCACTCTCATCTGGCTCGGCAGTCTAGGCTCCGGCAGCGCGTCAAGTCAAGCAGCGACGCGGTCGCTCTGTTAGGATTTCGCCTCGCGAGGAGGCATGCATGCGACTCAGGGACAAGGTAGCCATCGTGACGGGCGCAGGGACGGGCCTCGGCCGTGCCATTGCCCTCATGTTCGGCCGCGAAGGCGCCAAGGTCGTGCTCGCCGGACGCCGCGCGGAGCCGATCGAGAAGACGGCGGCGGAGATTATGCAGGCGGGAGGCGTGGCGCGGGCGTGCCCGGCCGACGTGACCCGCGCGGTGGACGTCGCCCGCCTCGTCGCCGCCACCCTGGAGGCATTCGGGCGCCTCGACGTGCTCGTCAACAACGCGGGCGGCATCGCCCAGCGCGGCGCCGTCCTCGCCCTCAGCGAGGAGGGATTCCGCGCCACCCTCGACGCCAACGTGACCAGTGCCTTCCTCTGCTCCCGACAGGCCCTGCCCGAGCTGATCCGCACCAAGGGGAACATCGTCAACATCGCCTCGGTGGCCGGCCTGCGCGGAGCCCCGAACAACGCGGCCTACGGCGCGGCCAAGGGTGGCATGGTCATCCTGACCAAGGACATGGCGGTGGACTACGCTCCCCAGCGCGTGCGCGTCAACGCCGTCTGCCCCGCCTACATCGAGACCGACCTCAACCGCGAGATGCTGGCGGGGCTCAAGAAGACTGGGGAGTACGAGGCGCTCGTGAAGATGCATCTGCTCGGCCG
The DNA here is from genome assembly GCA_046723845.1 of Candidatus Methylomirabilota bacterium. Lineage (GTDB taxonomy): Bacteria > Methylomirabilota > Methylomirabilia > Rokubacteriales > CSP1-6 > AR37. The sequence goes on from JBKOVG010000263.1 coordinate 3,079, forward strand.
GCTCGGCGAGCCCGATGACGTCGCCTACGCTGCCGTCTATCTCGCCTCCGACGAGGCCAAGTGGCTCACCGGCGTCACCCTCGGGGTCGACGGCGGTATCAGCGCGACGCTCTAGCCTTGACGGAGCCCGTCGCGGCTGCTAGCGTGCGCGCGTGACGGCTGCCGGAGACCGCGAGCCCAGGAGCTGCCCGCCGATGCGCATCGAAGTCGATCTCGTCCAGGAAGAAGGCCTCTACCGCGCCACCGCCGTCGCCTATCCCACCGTCACCGTCACCGGCCGCACCGAGAAGGAGGCCCTCGGCCTCCTCGTCGACGCGCTCGAGAAGCACCTCAAGGAGCAGGCGGCGAAGACGTCCGGCGCCTAGCGTCCTCCCTCACACGACCGGCGTGGGCGCGTGATGCAGCTCCCGCCACTGGGCGAGGTCGTGGCCGTAAATCACCGAGGCGCCCTGCCGGTCTCGCAGCTCCCGCAGCTTGCCCAGCGAGCGCGACATCTCCGCGGGGTCCCAGAGCACGGTGGGCAGCACGTCGCGGTCCATGTTCTCTTGCGTGTAGCAGGCATCGGCGGTGAGGACGAGGTCCGTCCCCTTGCCCGCGCGCACCCGCACCGACTGATGCCCCGGGGTGTGGCCGTAGGTGGGGAAAAGGATGACCCGCCCGTCGCCGAACACGTCGTGCTCGCCGTCGATGAGCTGGTAGTCGAGCGGGTGATCGAAGTCGATGGGGCTCGGGCTGTAGCGCATGGCCGTCCCCGCCTGCACCTGCCGCGCCGCCTCCATCTCCGGACGCTGCACGAGGAAGGTGGAGCGCGGGAAGAACTCGTTGCCGCCGCAGTGGTCGAAATGGAAGTGGGAGTTGACCACGTAGCGGACGTCGTCGGGAGTGAGGCCGAGGAGGGCGAGCTGGCTCACCACGTCGTCGCCCGGGGCCGAGCGCATGGTGAAGCGGGAGGCGCGGGCCTTGCCGAGCCGACCCACGGGGTCGCTGGTGGCCTGGCGGTGCACGCCGGTGTCCACCACCACGTGGCCGCGCGGGTGCGAGATGAGAAAGCTGATCACGGGCACGGTGGCGCGGGAGCCGGGCGCCACATCGCAGAAGAAGCCGCTCAGGTCGAGATCGATGAGACCGCCGCTCATCGCGTAGACGTTGACCATGCCTCGCTCACTTTCTGAGACGCGGGTCGAGGGCATCTCGCACCGCGTCCCCGACGAAGTTCAAGCCCACTACCGTCACGAACAGCGCCGTGCCCGGCCAGAAGACGATCCAGGGCGCCTGCTGCAGATAGCCGCGCCCCGCGTTGATCATGCTCCCCCACGACGCGCCCGGCGGCTGGACGCCCAAGCCGAGGAAGGACAGCGAGGCCTCGGCGAGGATGGCAAAGGCCACGCTCAGGGAGGCCTGGATCACGATGGGGGCGGCGGCGTTGGGCAGTACGTGGTGCCAGGCCACCCGCCAGCCCGGCGCGCCCAGGGCGCGCGCCGCCTCCACGTACTCGCGCGTGGTGATGGTCAGCACCTGGCCGCGCATGAGGCGCGCGAAGGTGGGCGTGTACACGACGCCGAGGGCGATGACCACGCCGCCGAGCCCCGCTCCCAGCACCGCGCCCAGGGCGAGGGCGAGCACGAGCGGCGGGAAGGACAGCACGGCGTCCATGAGGCGCATCACGAAGCCGTCGGTGTGGCCGCCCGCGTAGCCGGCGAGGAGGCCCAGGATTCCGCCCGCGACCATGGCGAGGGCGACGGAGCCGAAGCCGGCGAGGAGCGACACCCGGGTGCCCCAGATCATGCGCGAGAGCACGTCGCGGCCCACGTTGTCGGTGCCCATCAGGTGCGCGCGGTCGGGGCGGGCCAGCGTGTGGCCGAGGTCCTGCTTCAGCGGATCGTAGGGCGAGATCACGGGCGCGAGCAGCGCGACGGTCACCGCGAGGAGCATCACCAGCACGCCCAGCGGCCCGAGCCGGGTGCGCGCGGCCTGGCGCAGAATTTCCCAGCGGCGTCCCCGCGCGGTGGGACGCGGCGTCGGCTGGGCGAGGGCCGCCCTCGGCTCAGCGATACCGGATCCGCGGATCGATCCAGCCATAGAGGAGATCCACCGCGAGGTTGCTCAGGATGAAGCCGACGGCGATGAGCAGCACCACCCCCTGCACGAGGGGATAGTCGCGGGCGAAGACCGCGTCCACCACGAGACGGCCCACGCCGGGCAGGGCGAAGACGTACTCGGTGATCACCGCGCCGCCGATCAGCGTGCCGAGCTGGAGCCCCAGCACGGTGACCACGGGGATGAGGGCGTTCTTGAGCACATGCCCGCGGATCACCCTCCACTCGGAGAGCCCCTTGGCCCGCGCGGTGCGCACGTAGTCCTCGCCGAGGGCCTCGAGCATGCTCGAACGCAGCGTGCGCGTCACCACCGCGGCGAGGGCGAGGCCCAGGGTGAGCGCGGGCAGGACGAGAGAGCGGAGGCCGGGCCACCCGTCCTCCAGCGGGTCGAGGTAGCCGGAGATGGGCAGCCAGCGGAGCTTCACCCCGAAGCAGAAGATGAGGAGGAGGGCCAAGAGGAAGTTCGGCATGCAGATGCCGAAGAGGGCGAAGGTGGTGCCGACGCGATCGACGGAGGTGTTGCGCCGGGCCGCGGAGAGGATGCCGAGCGGGGTAGCGAGGAGGAGGGAGACGGCCATGGCCAGGGCAGCGAGCTGGAGGCTCGGCCGGATGCGGCGGCTCACGTTCTCGATCACGGGCTCGCCGTTCCGGATGGAGCGGCCGAGGTCGCCGCGGAAGAGGCGCCCCATCCAGGTCGCGTACTGCACGTAGATGGGCTGGTCGAGACCGAGCTCGCGGCGCAGGTTGGCCTTCACGCTGTCGTCGACGGACTCCGCCATCATCACGTCGATGGGGTCGCCGGGCGTGAGATGAATCAGGGCGAACACGCCCGCGGTGACGAGCACCAACACGGGGACCGTCGCCAGGAGGCGGCGGAGGACGAGGCGTCCCACGGGCGGGCGGCGGACGCCGCGCCTATTTCAGCCAGACCTCCTTGAAGCGCATCATCCCGTCCGGGATCGGCTCGTAGCCCTGCACCTTCGGGCTGAAGGCCTTCGGCTCGATGGGATGGACGATGTAGATCATGGGCAGCTCCTCCTGGAGGAGCTTCGTCAGCTCGCTGTAGAGCTTCTTCCGCTCCGCCTGGTTCGACACCTCGCGCGTCTTGTCGAGGAGGGCGTCGATCTGCGGGTTGGAGATGCCGGACCAGTTGAGGGAGGTGCCCGGGGTGGTCTTGAAGAACTGGTAGGCGTTGCCGTCGGGATCGGGCCGTCCGCTCCACTGGTAGCTGATCATGTCGAAGTTCTTGCTGTTGCCGTCGGAGAGCTGGGTCGCTGCGTCCACCAGCTTGATCTTCGCCTGGATCCCCACCTCGGCGAGCTGAGCCTGGATCACCTCCGCCTCCTGCACGTTGATGGGGATATTGGCGGTGGTGATGGTGAACGGGAAGCCCGAGGGCTTGCCCCCCTCGGCGAGCTTCGCCTTGGCCTTGGCGAGATCGCGCTTGATCGCCGGAATGCTCTTGTCGTACGCCCAGCTCGTGGGCGGCACCGGCCCGTTGGCGGGCACGCCCACGTTGAGCCACACGCCCTTGACGATCTGGTCCAGGTCGATGGCGTAGGCCACCGCCTGGCGCAGGGCCTTGACGTTGAAGGGCGGCCGCGTCTGGTTGAGCTGGTAGGCGAAGGCGGCGAGCGAGGGGACGTCCAGCTCCACGAGGTTCTTGTCGGCGCGGACGGCGGCGACGTCGCGCGGCTGGACGTAGTCGATCACGTCGATCTCGCCCGCCTGGAGGCTCTGGAGCTTCACCGTGTCGTCGGGAATCGGCCGGTAGCGCACGCGATCGAGATAGGGGCCGCCCTGCTTGTTCCAGTAACTTTCGTTGCGCTTGATCAGGAGATGGTCGTCCTTCACCCACTCCACGAACTCGAAGGGGCCCGTGCCCGCGCCCTTGGCGTTGCGCTCGAGCTCCGCGCCGCGCTCCTGGATGACCTTGGGCGAGACCATCATGCCCGCGCGGTCGGTGAGGGTGGCGAGCAGGGCGGCGTCGGGGCGGCGCAGGTTGAGCTTCACCGTGTAGGGATCGACCACGTCCACCGACTCGATGCTCGCGACCTCGCCCTTACGGACGGACTTGGGCTCCGTCTTCATACGGTTGAAGTTGAAACGCACCACCTCCGCGTTGAAGTCCGTCCCGTCCTGGAACTTGACGCCCTTCCGGAGCTTCAGGATGAGGATCTTGGGCTCCAGCTGCTGCCAGGATTCGGCCAGGCCCGGCTTGATGCCGAGCTTCACGTCGAGGGTGAGGAGGGGCTCGTAGATGTTGTGGTAGATCTGGCGGTCGACCTTGCTCCCCGAGAGGTGCGGATCCATCGTCGACGCTTCCAGATAGAAGCCGACCCGCAGCGTGCCCCCCTTCTTGGGTGTCTGCGCGGAGGCGGAGGAGACGGCGATGCCGGGGGCGAGCGCTCCCGTGGCCAGCGCACAGAGGTGCAGGAACTCCCGGCGGTGAAGACTCGCATCATGTGCGCTGCGGCGCATGCCATGTCCTCCCTTGGAGCAAGCTATAGGCGATCTCGAGGCCGACTCTGGCCGGGACGGCGGCGACGGAGCCCCGTCGGGCACAACGAAGTGGGCTGAAGTATGGAAGAGCCTCGGGCACCTGTCAAGCAAGCGACCTTACACGCTGCCCTTGAGCCTCGTGATACCGAAGACGGGCACCGGGCGGAGCAATCCCCTGAGGGCCAGGGCCCCGAGGGACTCGGCCTCCACCAGCTCCTCGATCTGCGCGGCCACCCGCTGATGGACGAGGATCTGGCCGCCCTTGGCCTCCGCGCAGAGACGGGCGGCGAGGTTGGTCACGGTGCCAATGGCGCCATAGTCCCAGCGTCCCTCGAATCCGATGGCTCCGATGGTGGCGTAGCCTTGTGCGATCCCCACGCCGAGGGCCAAGTCGTAGCCGCGCTTCTGCCATCCGACGACCATACCCTCCACGCGGTCACGCATCGATACGGCCATGCGAATCGCGCGCTCCGCGGGGTTGGGCACGGGCACGGGATCGTTGAAGAAGATCATCATGCCGTCGCCGGTGAAGCGCTCCAGCGTGCCCTCGTGCTCGAGGATGAGCTTGCCCATCTCCGCGTGATACTCGCGGAGGACTCCCATGATCTCCTCGGGCTCGGCCGTCTCCGCAAAGGCGGTGAAGCCGCGCAGGTCGAGGAACACCACAGTCACCTCCCGCCGGTGCGTCTTGAGCGGATCGTCGGCCCCGCCCGCCACGATCAGCTCGGCGAGCTGCGGCGAGAAGAAGCGCTTGAGCCGGCCGAGCTGCTCGAGCTGGCCCACCTGCTCCTCAACGCGCTGCTCGAGCGTCCGGTTCCACTCGGCGCGCTCGTCGGCGAGCGCCTGGACAGTGTCGTGGAGATTCTTGATCCGGAGCATCGACTTGACCCGAGCCACGAGCGCCGCCTGATCGACAGGCTTGGTCAGGTACTCGTCGCCGCCGGCTTCAAGGCCCGCCACGATGTCCTTGGGATCCGTCTTGGCCGTGACCAGGATGATCGGGATGAACGGCAGCGAGGCGTCCGCACGGAGGCGCCGGCAGACCTCGAACCCGTCCACCTTGGGCATCATCACGTCGAGGAGGATGAGATCCGGCAAGGTCTCCTTCACGGCGGCGAGGGCCGCCTCGCCGTCCCCCGCCGTCACGATGTCGTAGCCATGCACGGCCAGCCGCGTCTGGAGGATGTGCACGTTGGCCGGCGTGTCGTCGACGATGAGAATACGGGCCGGCGCTCTCACGCTCCCGCCTCCGCCTTGCCCAGGTATTCGCGAACCTTGGCCAGGAGTTCCCGCGGCACGAAGGGCTTGGTGACATAGGCGTCACAGCCGGCCTCGAACGCCTTCACGTCGTCGCCGCTCAGCGCATACGAGGTCACCACGATGATTGGGATGTGCCGGAGGGCCGGGTTGCCCTTGATACGCCGGGTCGCCTCGTAGCCGTCGAGGCCAGGCAGCTGGATGTCCATGAGGATCAGGTCGGGCCGCTCCTGCTCCGCCTTGGCCACGCCTTCCTCGCCGGTGACGGCCTCGATCATTTCGATGCCGGCGCTGCCCAGGAGCAGGCGCACGATGCGGCGATTCTCCTCGTGATCCTCCACAACCAGCACTCGCTTGCTCATGCTCGCCCCGTCTGCCGCTCGACCCTGAGCGGCACCGTGAAAGAGAACGTCGACCCGTGGCCTAGCACCGATTCGACCCAGAGGCGGCCGCCGTGGAGCTCCACGATGCGGCGCGAGATGGACAGCCCCAGCCCACTGCCGCCCTTCGTGCGCGTGCTCGAGCTGTCCGCCTGCTGGAACTCCTCGAAGATCTTCAGCTGGTCGGCCTCGGAGATCCCGGGACCCGTGTCGGTCACAGATACCACGAAGTTCCCGTCGGCCGCCCGCGCGTCTATGGAAACCTTGCCGGCGTCCGTGAACTTGATGGCGTTGCCGGCCAGGTTCAGAAGCACCTGCGTGAGCCGCCGCTCGTCGCCATGGCCCGGCGGCAAGTCGGGAGCCACCGTGGCCTCGAAGCCGAGCTTCTTACCGGCGGCCAGAGATTCCACGGCCGAGACGACCGCGTGCACGACCTCGCCTATGGCGTAGTCGCCGAGCGAGAGCGTGAGCTGCCCCGCTTCGATCTTCGAGAGGTCGAGCACGTCGTTGATGAGGCCGAGCAGGTGCTGCCCGTTGCTCTTGACCCGCTCCAGGGTCTCGCGAATGGCTGGGGGCACCTCCCCGAAGATGTCGTCAAGGATGAGATCCGTGTAGCCCAGGACGGCGTTCATCGGCGTGCGGAGCTCGTGGCTCATGTTGGCGAGGAACTGGGACTTGTGCCGGCTCGCCAGCTCGAGCTGCTGGCCCTTCTCCTGGATCTCCTGGAAGAGGCGCGCGTTCTCGACGGCAACCGCCGCCTGGGCGGCAAAGGTGTGAAGCAGATCCACCGTGTGGGTCGCAATCGGCGTCCGGCTCACGCGGTTGTCGGCGCTGAGGACCCCCACCGTGCGTCCGCGGGCGATCATCGGGCTCACCAGAAACGCCTTGAGTCTGAGCGCGGCAATCGTCGAGTACGGTGGGCGCAGGTGGTATTTCTCCGGCACTGGGTTTGCCTCGTTGAACACCCGCGGCTCACCGTCGCCGTACACGGCCGCCAGCGCTCCTGCCTCGTTGAATGGTATCGTCACGCCGACCAGGGCCTGCGCGTCTCCTTCCGTGAGCCCGGCCCCCGCGCTGACCATGAGCCCGTCCCCGCCTGCGCTGGGCGTCCAGATGTAGAGGTGATCGAGGCCGACCACCTGACGCGCGGCATCGAGGACCCTCGTGAGCTGCTCTGTGAGCGACAGTGGCTCCTGGAGGGCCGTCGAGAGCCGGGAGAGCTGCTCCTGGTTGCGGGAGAGCTCTTCGAGTGCTCGGCTCTTCTCGTCGATCTCCCGGAAGAGCCGTGCGTTCTGAATGGCGATCACCGACTGTGTGGCGAAGGTCTGGAGCAGGTCCACGACAGGCTGCGGGAAGGCCCCTGCCACCTTCCGCCGGACCACCAGGCCACCGACGACGCGGTCCTCCTGGAGGAGGGGAACGGCGAGGAGCGAGCGGAATCCAGCTCTGACCATGAACGCCAAAGCATAACCGGCCCGCTTCTCGAGATCTGGAATCTGGACGGCCCTGCGCATGGCGGCCGCCTGACCGATCCCGGTCTCGCCGACGCCGATCCCGATGTGGGTTTGGCGCAAAGTCTCGATCAGCTCTTCGCTCATGCCGTAGTTCGCCTGCGGCACGAACACCTGCGCGGCCTCGTCGAACTCGTAGATGGTCCCGGCGTCCGTGTGCGAGAGTTCCACCGCGTGCGAGACGATGCTGGCGAGAACGGACTGAAAGTCGAGCGTCGAGCTGACCGCCCGCCCCACCTCGCCGAGCGCCCGCAACTCCTCCACCGACCGCGTCAGCTCCTGGGTCCGCTCTTGCAACTCCTTCAGCAGGCGCACGTTCTCGATCGCGATCACCGCCTGGTCGGCGAAAGTCGTTTCGAGCTCGATCTGCTTGTCAGTGAACGGTTGCACGACCCTTCGCCACATCGCGATCACCCCTACGAGGCGGCCCTCCCTGAGCATGGGTACTCCCAGGAGGGTTCGCACCTCACCCATTCCGACGGCGTCGGCGTGAGTCGCCTTCCATATCGGATCGGCCTGGGCGTCCAGGATCTGGACGGTCCGGCCCTCCTGCGCAACGCGCCCAACCACCCTCCCGTCTCCGGGTCGAATCGGTACCTCCGCCACCCACTCCTTGAAGGCGGCGGGCGCCTGGTAGTCTGCCGCGAGCCTGTATTCATCGCCCGTGCGCCGGAAAATGAAGCCCTGAGTGGCCCCGCAAAGTTGAGTCGCGTTCTCGATGAGCGTCTCGAGGACCGGCTGGAGGTCGAACGTCGATCGGCTGATGGCCTTGAGAACCTCGGCGGTGGCTGTCTGCTGCGCCAGGGACTCGGTGAGGTCGCGATTGCGGGCCTCCAGCTCCTTGAACAGGCGCACGTTCTCGACGGCGATGACTGCCTGATCGGCAAATGTCTGGAGCAGCGCGATCTGCTTGTCGGAGAAAGGCCGGGGCGTGTCCCATCTCTGAACGGTGATGGCACCGATCGGATTCCCCTCGCGAACCATCGGCACTGACAGCAGTGTGCGAAGCCCGACGAAATCTCTCAGCGTCGGGAGGCCATACTCGGGATCCTCGCGGATATCGGCGACCTGGACGGGAAGGCCGGTCAGGATCGCCCGCCCAGTGATATGTCGTCGGTCCGCCGGCAGCGGGTAGGCTTGACGCAGCGCGTCGGACCGTTCGGGGTTGTTGTTGTCGAGAGCTTCGAGGTGGATCAGCGCGCCGTCGTACGACAGAACGCCGGCGGAGTCGGCCCCACACAGGCTCCGGGCGTTCTCGACGATGGTGTCGAAGACGGGCTGCACATCGGTTGGGGAGCTCGAGATCACGCGCAGGATCTCGGCCGTGGCCGTTTGCTGTTCCAGCGCTTCGGTGAGGTCGCGGTTGCGCTCTTCCAGTTCCTTGAACAGGCGCACGTTCTCGATCGCGATGACCGCCTGATCGGCGAAGGTCTGGAGCAGCTCGATCTGTGTGGTCGAGAACTGACCGGGCTCGACACGCCCGACGTTGATGGTTCCGATCGGCTCGCCGTCGCGCAACAAGGGAACCGCCAGCAGGCTCCGGAAGCCCATGGCCTGGATCTCCCGCTTCAGCCGGTAGCCCGGATCCGCTACCACGTCAGGAATCTGCATGACGGTGCGCGCCCGGATTACCCGACCCGGAAGCGTTCCGTCGTCCACGGGCAACGGGAAGACACGCTGGAGCGCCTCGGCGGCAGCGGCGTCGACGTTCTGGATGGCCGCCATCCGAATCTGGTCGCCGTCGTACAGGCACACGGAGCAGTAGGCGGCACTACACAGGCGCATGGCGCTCGACGCGATGATGTCGAAGACGGGCTGGGCATCGGTCTGGGCGCGGCTGATCGCGCGGAGGACCTCGCCGGTGGCTGTCTGCCGGGCGAGGGTGTCGGTGAGCTCGGAGTTGCGGACCTCCAGCTCCTTGAACAGGCGCACGTTCTCGATGGCGATGACGGCCTGGTCGCCGAAGGTCTGGAGCAGCGCGATCTGCGTGTCGGAAAACGGGGCTACGTGGTCACGGGCTACCAGGATCAAACCGATCGCCACTCCCTCTCGCAGCATTGGGACGCCCAGAGCAGTCCGATAGCCCACCGTCGTCTGGACGGGCAGCGTGTACTCCGGATCCGCGTCGATGTCCTCCACGTGCACGACGGCGTGCGTCAGCACCACACGGCCGCTCACGCTTCCCCGATTCGCGGGGCGCGGATATGCTCGCTCGAGGGCATCGAGTCTCTCCGGGGCGACATTGTGGTGCGCGGCCAGGTGCAAGAGCTGCCCATCGAAGCGAACGACCAGCCCATTGACGGCCTCGCAGAGTCGAGTGGCGCTTGCCGCGATGGCGTCGAAGACGGGCTGCACGTCCGTCGGTGAGCTCGAGATTACGCGCAGGATCTCGCTGGTGGCCGTCTGTTGCTCCAGCGTCTCGGTGAGATCGCGGTTGCGGATCTCGAGCTCCTTGAACAGCCGGACGTTCTCGATGGCAATGACGGCCTGATCGGCGAAGGTCTGGAGCAGGGTGATCTGCGTGTGGCTGAACGGCTGAGGCTCGAGCCGGCCGACGGAGATCGCCCCGATCGGCTCTCCATTGAGGAGCATCGGCACGGCGAGGGTGCTCCGGTTCTGGATGCCGACCGCGATCGACCGGTCGTAGTCGACATCCTCGAGCACGTCCGGCACATGGACGACCGTCCGGTCGAGGATCGCCCGGCTGATGGTGGTCGCCCGGCTCGGGCGGAGCGGGAACAGCTCTTTCATCGCCTGCACGCCTTCGGGCCGGACGTGCTCGTAGGCGGCCAGGTACACCAACTCGCCGTCGTACCTCCCGACCACGCCGTAGGAGGCGCCGCACAACCGCATGGCTTCGCGGGCGATGGCGTCGAAGACCGGCTGGACATCGGTGGGCGAGCTCGAGATCACGCGCAGGATCTCGCTGGTGGCCGTCTGCTGCTCGAGCGCCTCGGTCAGGCCGCGGTTGGCATCGGCCAGCTCCCGCGTGCGCGCTTCCACTTTTTGCTCGAGGCTCTCGTAGGACTCCTTAAGGCTGGCCGCCATCTGATTGAACGACGCCGCGAGGCCCTCGATCTCGTCGCCCGTGCGGAGCTTGATGGGCTGGTCGAGGGTGCCCGCCCCGATACGCGTGGCGCCTTCTTGGAGGATGCGGATGGGGGCGACCATCCGCCGGGCAAGGAGCAGGCTCGCCAGGATCGAGAGCGCCAGGCCAAGGACGAAGATGACGGCGCTCCGGATGATGGGGGCGCGCAACGGAGCGTAGGCGTCCGCGGCGGGGCGCTCCACGAAGACGAACCACCCGAGGGGCGCGATGGCCGCATGCGCGGCGAGCACGCGGCCGCCGCTCAAGCCATCGGCAACAACCGTGGCGTACACGGCATCACCACCGGTCGCCGCCGGTTCTGCCCTCGCCGTCTTCACCTGGGAGAGACCGGAGAGATCCCGGAATTCTCGCAGCATCCGGCTGTCCGGGTGAGCCACGAGCCGATTGCGCAAGTCCACCACGTAGGCATAGCCCCCGGGGCCCACGTCGATCTGCGTCACCAGCTTGATCACGGGCCCAAGGCTCACCTCGGCGGTCGTCACCTCCACCGCATACTTGCCAACGGGCACCGCGAGCGTGACGAAGGGCTCGGCCTCGTTCTTGAGATAGACGGGACTCCAGTACGTCTTGCCATCTTTCGCCTCGAGGAACTTGGGCGACTTGGAGAAGTCTTCCTGACTGCCCACGACATCCAGATCCAGGCGGGAGACCCGCAGCTGCTCCTTGCCGGCGAGGTCGAGGTGGCGCAGCTCGCTGACGGCGGGAACATTCCGGAGGACGCGCAGGAAGTCGAGCTCGCGCTGCTCCGCCATCGCTGCGCCCAATCCCTGGCGAAACCCGAGCCTGCCCTGTCCCACCTGGCTCGCGTCGGGGTCGTCGGAGGCCGTCCGGGTGGTCTCGCGTACTTGCTGCTCGATCTCCCTTAGCAGCTGCTCGATCCCGGCCGCAGCCGCCACCGCCTTGGCACGCTCGACCCGAACGATGGAGCGCTGGGTCTCCCGGTAGGAAAAATAGAGCTCGACGAGGCTGGAAGCCATCAGCACACCGCCCATCAGCACGAGCAGGACGACGACGTACTTGCGGAAGAGCCGCCCGCGCGGGCCGGAGGTCTTCATCGCCGGAAGGCGTCAGCGCGCAACAGAATCTTGCGCGGCACGCTGAGGCCGAAGAGGTCTGCGGTCTTGAGGTTCACGGCGAGGTCGATCCGCTCGGCGCCTTCGACGGGCAGATCCTGGGGTTTGGCCCCGCGCAGGATCTTGGCGACCAGCGTCGCTGCCTGCATGCCCTGCGCGTAGTAGTCGGGGCCGTAGGACGCCAACCCACCATAGCCGATCCAGAGGGCCGTGCCGAACACCGCTGGGACTCGCAAGGCAAGGGACTGCTCGATGATGGCGATGGTGAGCTCCGGGCTCGAGCCCTCCGGCGCCAGCACCGCGTCGCCTCGCCCCACTTCACCGAAGACGCGCTTGAGCTCGGGAGCATCGGCGAGCCCCCTCGGAGCAACCTCCAGCTTCAGCCGCTGGCCAGCTTCGAGGGCCTTCACGATCATCGGCTGTGTGCCCGTGTCGAGCTGGTAGTAGACGAGCCAGACGCGACGGACGGCTGGCGCAAGCGTCTTGAGCACCTCCAGCCGCTTTGCCGCCAGCTCGGTCTGAAGGCTCGAGATGCCAGTCACGTTGCCGCCGGGTCGGGCGATGCTGGCGACGATCCCCGCGCCCACCGGATCACCCACGAGCGTGAACACGATGGGAATGCTCTCCGTGGCGTCCTTTGCGGCCTGGGTGGCCGCCTCCTGGCTGGTGAAGATCAGGTCGACACGGGCCCTGACGAGGGCTTCGGCAGCCGGGGGTATGGCGTTGAGCTTGCCCTCGGTGAAGCGGATATCGAACGTGACGTCGCGGCCATCCTCGAGGCCGAGCTCCTTGAGCCCGGCCTTGAGCCCTTCCACGGTGGGGTGACTCGCCGCCCACGCCGCGTTGAGAACGCCGATGCGGAGCGGGCGCCGAGGCTGTTGCTGTCGCTCCTGCTGCGCCGGCTGCTCCACCCGTTGCTGCTTCTGTTGCTGCGCCTGCGCCGTGAACGCCCAGGCACATACCGCTATGGCCACAATGGCCCAGAAGAACTGGTGCGCGAAGCGCCCCCGCGTGCCCGCGCTGGGCCGAGACCTCATCGTGGCAACTCTGACCTAGTCATCCGCTATCGACGATGAGCCGATTCGGGGTTGATCGTTGCAAGCCGCTCACCGGTCGCGGCCCGCAACAGACGCGCGTCAGAAGCCATGAACGTCACTGGCTCGTTGACGGCCGCCTGCAAGCCAAGAGCCGAAGCGAGATGGATGGCGTCGAAGGCTCGCAGCGCGTAGCGCTGGATGAGGGTTCGCGCCGAGCTCAAGATGTCGTCGCCGAGTTCCACCTTGATGAGCGCCATCCAATCCCTCTCGAGGTGCCGGCACGCCCGCCGGTACTGGAGTTGCGAGAGGCCGCCTTCCCGGTGGCGTCGGGTGAGGCCCGAATACAACTCCACGTACGCGATGGTGGCCGAGGCGACCGGCTCTCCCTTCGTCAGCAGACTCCGGACCTCGCTGGTTCCTGCCTCCGACACGAAGCGCTTGACGAGGGCACTGGTGTCCAGATAGGTCACCGGCGGTCCTCGAGGATCGCCCGGGACACCGAAGAGCCCACGATGCGTACAGGCTGCGTCCGGCCAAATCCCTTGCGAGTAGGCAGCCTGACAATTCCAAGGCTGGCAAGCCGGGCAAGGCGTGTCTCCAACGCCGCCCCGCGATCCACATGTTGAAGAGATTTGAGGATCGCGATCGGCCTCCCACGCTCGGTCACGATGACTTCTTCGCCCTTTCGGGCCCGTCGCAAGTAGTACGTCAACCGGTTCTTCAGCTCCCTCACGCCGACGGCCCCCATGCTCACCTCCTCGTTTGTAGCCATTGTAGCTACAACGGGTGACTCGGGTCCACTCCAGCGCGAAGGCACGGAACCACGAGCTCCCTCACCC
>JBKOVG010000337.1:0-7824 GCA_046723845.1 Candidatus Methylomirabilota bacterium
CATCCGAGAGGTTCAGATTGGTGAAGACGTTGGACAGCGTGGTGAGCACGCGGTTGCCGACGTAGTGCCAGAAGAAGAGCACCCGATGCGGCCCGCCGAGGAATCGTGAGCCGTAGACGACGTCGGCGACGCCACGATCGATGGGCCTCAGCAGCCCCGGGTAGTCCTCCGGGTCGTACTCGAGGTCAGCGTCCTGGATGAGGATGACGGCGCCACGCGCCTCGGCGAAACCGCGGCGCAGCGCGGCGCCCTTGCCGCGATTGCCATCTTGCAGGAAGACGCGCAGCGAAGCGTCGCCGCCCAGTCGGGTGAGGAGCTCGCGGGTGCCGTCGGTGGAGCCGTCGTCGACCACGACGATTTCCTTGTCGAGGGCGACCGCCTGCACTCGCTTGAGCAGCTCCTCGACCGTCGCCCGCTCGTTGTAGACCGGGATCACGATCGAGACGCGCGGGGTGCTCATCGTGATCGGCCTTCACGGGCCAGGGTCGACAGCCTACCACGCGCACGGCGGACGGGAGAACGGGATGACGTCCTGTGCCGCGACCTCGATTTGCTTGCGTTGAGTGACGAGTGTCGTGTTGCTCAGATTCTGGACCACAGCAATCCGCGCGATACGAGGAATCGCCTCTTTGAGTAACCAAAATCGTTTCCCAACTAACTCGGCGTTGATAGTTCTGTGAATAGCCAACACTAGCACTCTCCGGCGGCGTCCGCCGCGCCCTGGGCCGGTCCCCGCGACATAAGCTGCCAGACTCGGACGCGGAACGCCCGAGGAGCCAATGCACAGCAAGAGCACATTGATTGTCGGGACGCTCGACGCTTCGACATCCCGGGCATCCCGCGCGGGGCGCGTCCTCTTGCTCAAGACTTCAGCACATGCCCTCTCTGAACCAGTTCCCTCACGGTCAACGCCGTGATGCTGGAGTTCCTGAAGGCCTTGTAGCCCCTTACTGCTTGACACGCTGGACGGACGTCGCGACGATGCGGTTGCTCTCGGGCCGGCTCGTCACGATGATGCGATCGCCCGCCAGGAGCGCGCGGTACTGGGTCGGATCGACCTGCGAGGGGTAACTACTTCGCCGAATCCTGCTGGTCGCCAACTCGATCTAGGAAGCGCTACTTCGCCAGCCAGGCCGTGGTGACGTTGGGCACCTGGAAGTTGAAGCGCAGCCCGTGGACCTCCTTGCGGTAGGCCATGAGCAGCGGCATGACGATCCCCGTGCCCAGGTAGGCGCGTTCCTGGATGAGCCGGAGCACGTTGCGGTAGATCTCGTGGCGCTTGCGTGGATCCATGGTCGCACCGCCCTCGTCCATGAGCTTGTCGATGTCGGCGTCGCAGACTTGCGCCCAGTTCGCCGGGGCGCCGCACTTGATGCGCGTCTTGAGCACGTCGGGGTCGACCACCGTCTGGAAGACGCCGCGCCAGAAGGCCGCCTGGAAGTTGTTGGCCCGCACGGCGTCGATCCACGCCAGCCGCTCCAGGCTCACCAGCTTGGTCTTGATGCCGACCGCCGACCACATCTGCTGCGCGAACTCGCCGATCGTGTTCTCGGGCTCCCGGCTGATCACCTTGAGCTCGATAGACACGCCGTTGGGGTAGCCGGCGGCGGTCAGGAGCTCCTTCACCTTCGCCGGGTTGTACTCGTTCTTGGTGATGCTCTCGTCGTAGCCGAGGGTGCGCGGCAGCCAGAAGGGATAGTAGTGGGGCACGCCCACCCCGAAGCCAAGGGCCTTGGCCATGCCCGCCCGATCGATGCCCATGAGCGCGGCCTGGCGCACCCGCACGTCGTTGAAGGGCGAGGCCTTCGCGTTGAAGCCGACCTTGAAGTAGTTCTGGCCGGCCCACGGCAGCTCGTACAGCACGAGGTTGGGGTCGGCCCGGACGGCGGCGGCGTCCTTCGTGGGCACCCACTCCACGAGCTGAACGGCGCCCGCGCGCATGTCCACGAGGGCCACCGTGGGATCGGGGACGAAGCGCCCCACGAAGCCGTCCAGGTAGGGCAGCGGCTTGCCGTCGGCGCCGGTCTCGAAATAGTTGGGGTTGCGCTCCAGGATCAGCCGGTCGTCCGTGACCCACTGCTTGAACCTGAAGGGCCCCGTGCCCACAGGGCTGCGGGCAAAGCCGTCCTCGCCGAGCTTGTCCACCGCGGCCTTCGAGTTCATGTAGACGCGGGCGCCGGAGGCGTAGGCCAGGCTGCGGAGAAACCCCGGGCTGGGGGTCTTGAGCCTGAGCCGGAGGGTGCTCTTGTTCAGCGCCTCCGCGCTGTCCAGCACGCCGAGCTGTGTCTTCCACTGCGATTTGGGATGATCGCGCACGCGCAGCATGTTCCAAGCGGCCACCTCGGCGTCGAAGCTGCTGCCGTCGTGGAAGGTCACCCCCTGCCTCAGCTTGAAGATCATCGTCTTGGTGTCGGGTTGCTCCCACGACTCGGCGAGGTCGCCCACGACCTTCTGCTCCCCCGTCTTGGGGTCGGCCAGCTCGAAGCGGACCAACGTGTTGTACATGGCCTCGAAGCCGGCCATGAACGGCTGGCTGGAGAGATGGGAATCCAGGCTGGGGTACGTCCAGTTGATCGACTCGACGAAGGTCCCGCCGCGCTTGATGGCGGCGGACTGGGCCAGCGCGCCGGGTGCGCGGGAGGCCAGCAGCGCCGCGGCGGCGCCGCCCATGCTGGTGAGGAGCGAGCGTCGGGTGACGAGCGGGAGGCTCGGGCTCTCGTTCATGGGGCACCCGCCTTCTTGAAGTAGAAGTGAGTAGCGCCGGTCTGGTTCTCGTAGATCGATCCCTCGTTCGCGGCGGGGGGCAGAGGCAGGCGCACCGGCACCGACGTCATGCGCGGCTCCAGCGTCGGCGTGCCGCTCAGGAGAGCGCGGTTGAACTCGTCGAAATCGCCGACACCGAGGAGGGGCCAGGCATCCGCCGCCGCAATCCCGTAGAGGAGCAGGTTGCGGTTCCGGTCGGCCGTGTTGAGCGCGGAGCCGTGTAGCGAGCGCACGTGGTGGAACGACATGCTGCCGGCGCGCCCGGTCAGAGGCACCGCGTTCGCGATCTCGGCCCGGATGTCGGCGGGATCGATCAGCCCGCAGAAGCGGCCGTCCTCCCCGTGATGGTTCCAGATCGGACCCTTGTGCGTGCCCGGCGTGACGAGGAGAGGGCCGTTCTCCAGGTCCATGTCGTCGAGCATCACGCCCACCGCCAGCACGTCGTCGTTCGTGTGGGGATAGAAGGCCCAGTCCTGATGCCACTCGACGGGCGAACCGTACCTGGCCGCCTTCATGTTCAGCTTGGAGCTGTGCAGGCGGAGGTCGGGGCCGAGCAGCCGCGCGAGCACCGCCATCACGTCAGGGCGACGCACGACGGCGTCGAAGGCCGGATGCACCTTGTGGGGCGTCTTGATGCGACGGACCTTCGGCTCGGCCCGCGTATGCCCGGGCTCGAGATCGTAGACCGCGGTGTGCGTGTCCACGGCGGCGGCGCCCGCGACCAGCTCGGCGATGATCTCACGCAGCTCCGTCAGCTCCGCGGGGCCGAGAAGGTCGGGAACCACGATGAACCCGTCACGCTGGTACGCGCCCCTCAGGGCATCACTCGTCATGTCGCTCCTCCACGCGCGGATGGCAACGCGCCCCGGCGCCATTGTCAGCGCGCCATCGTAGCGCCGGCGCTGGGGTCTCCGCAACCGAAAGTCCGCGAGGCACGTGCATTCGCCGGCGGTTCAGCACACAATCGGGGCCGTGAGAGAGTACCTGCTGCGTCGGCTCGTCTACTTCGTGCCGTTGCTCTTCCTGGTCACCGTGGTGACCTTCTCGGTCGCCCTGCTTTTGCCCGGCGATCCCGCGCTCGCCTACATCGGGGAAGCCAACATGCGGGACCGGGCGATGTACGAGACCATGCGCAAGGAGCTCGGGCTGGATCAGCCGATCCCCGTGCAGTACGCGAAGTGGCTGGGTCGCGTGCTCCGGGGAGACTTCGGACGATCGATCCGCACGCGGGAGCCTGCGCTGGAGGGACTGCTCGCCCGCTTTCCCGTGACGCTCCAGCTCGCGGCGATGGCCATGACCATCTCCCTGCTCATCGCCGTGCCCATCGGCGTGCTCTCTGCTGTTCGCCCCAACTCGAACGCCGACAAGGCGGGCACCGTGCTGGCCATGAGCGGGGTGGCGATTCCAGATTTCTGGCTGGGGATCATGCTCATCTATGTCTTCTCCGTGTGGCTCAAGGTCTTGCCTCCCTCCGGCTACGTGCCCCTCTCGCAGGGGCTGTGGCCCAGCCTGCAGTCGATGCTGTTGCCCGCGCTCTCGCTGGGCATGGCCCTGTCGGCCGTGGTCATGCGCCAGCTCCGGTCCGCGATGATCGAAGTCCTGCAGCAGGACTACGTCACGGTAGCCAGGGCCAAAGGGCTGCGGGAGGCGCTCGTGGTCGGCCGTCACGCCCTGAAGAACGCGCTGATTCCCGTGGTCACGGTGATCGGCCTTCAGACGGGTCGCCTGTTCGGCGGCGCGGTCGTGGTGGAAACGATCTTTGCGCTCCCCGGGCTGGGCCGCCTGGCCGCCGATTCCATCTTCTTCCGCGACTTTCCCATGCTCCAGGGGGTGGTGCTCATCCTCGCCCTGGCCGTCCTGCTCGCCAATCTGCTCACGGATCTCCTCTACGGCTTCCTGGATCCTCGGATCCGCTACCGGTAACGGGAGGACGACGCGTGGGCGGGATGAGGGCGGTCGTGGCGAGGGCGCTCCAGACGCGTGGAGCGGGCTTCGGGCTGGCCGTCGTCGCCCTCGTGCTCTTCGTCGCGTTGAGCGCGGACGTGATCGCGCCCTACGATCCGAACAAGGCCCAGCAGGCTGGCGTCCTGACTCCACCCGCTCTCGCTCACTGGCTCGGCACCGACCAGCTCGGCCGCGATGTGCTGAGCCGCATCATTCACGGGGCGCGCACGTCCGTGCAGGCGGGCGTGGTCTCGGTGGGGTTCGCCCTCATCGCGGGCGTGGCCATCGGCCTGCTCGCCGGCTACCACGGAGGCTGGATCGACGACGTGCTGGTGCTCTTCGTCGACGCCCTGTGGTCGTTCCCGACCTTGGTGCTGGCGCTGGCTATCGCGGCCAGCCTGGGGCCGGGCCTGACCAACGCCATGCTCGCCATCGGGGTCGTGTTCACGCCGGTCTTTGCCCGGCTGGTGCGCGGGCAGACCCTCTCCGTGCGCGAGCGTGACTTCGTGGTGGCGGCGCGGGCGCTCGGCGCGGGACCCGGGCGCGTCATGCTCCGCCACGTCTGGCCGAACGTGACCGCGCCGATCATCGTGCAGACATCGCTGCTAGTCGCGTCCGCCATCGTCGTCGAGGCCGCCCTCAGCTTCCTCGGCCTCGGCATAGAGCCGCCGACGGCGAGCTGGGGGTCGATGCTCAAGGCGGGCTACCAATACATGCAGCAGGCGCCGTGGCTCTCCTTCGCGCCGGGGACGGCCATCTTCGTCACCGTCCTCGCCTTCAATCTGCTCGGCGACGGCCTGCGTCGCGGCCTCGACCCGCGCCTCCGGCAGCAGGGCGCTCCCTAGAGGCGACGCGGTAACGCCGGATCATCGCCTCGTCAAGCACGAGGCCGAAGCCAGGATCGCCCTGAGTCGCTCTAAATCGGACCCGGTTTCCTTGGACACCGGTTTGACTAATGATGCGCGTGTCCAAGGAGGCCACGATGGGGACGAAGCGACCGAAGGGGAAGTCGTCGAACCGCCGGTGCGGGCGGCCGAAGAGTCCGTTACCGCTTGACGGCAGCGGTGTGGGCGCCTAGCATCCCGGCCACAGCCGGGGCGACTCGGTCGGCGCGCCCGGGGACTAATGTGGTCTGGGCGCTATCTTTGCTTGCAGTTCTCGGAATGAGGTTCGCTGGGGAGCATGTCCATCCCGATGGACAAAGGGCTAAACGGGGGAATCGCCGATAGGGTCCGAGGGGGGCGAATCATGAGACGTCTGGCGGCGGTGGTCGCGGTTGGCGTGTTCGTGCTGGCCGGCCCTATTGACGCTATTGCCATCACCCTTTCGGACGTGGCCGATGGGTGGGCTCTCAGCCAGAACAACTTTAGCTCTATTTCTGGCATCAACTCGCCTTCCGTCGACTTGCTGGTTGGAAGGGCGGATCCCTCAGGAGCGTGCTGCTCTCGAATTCGACATCAGCAGCATTCCTACCGGTGTCACTAGTGCGACGCTTCAGCTCTGGATATTCTTGTTGGCAGATGCTGACATCGCAGTGCACGGCGCCACTGGAAACGGGACTATTGAAGCGTCGGATTTCTTGTTCAGCAACCCGCTGACCACCTTCGACCCCACCACGTTCGGTCCGCCCACCCTGAATGAAGTCGATGTGACAGCCTTCATCCAGAGCAGCGTCGGCAACCAGTTCGTCGTCTTCCAGCTCCGGGAACTCCATAACCCAGAGGCCAACTTCATCGTGAGCCGGACGCCGGCTTTCGTGTTTTCCGCTTTCACACCACGGCTTCTGATCACGGTTCCCGAGCCGGCGTCTCTCGTTCTGCTCGGTGCTGGCCTCGCCGGGCTGGCTGGCATCGGTTGGCGGCGCACCCGCAAAAAGTAGCATCATCGGCTCCGCTCTCTCCCGCCACGAGCGCCGAGGCAGCTTTCGGCAATCGTGGTGCGTAGCTGTGCCTGCGGCTCCAGCGGGGGCCAGCGTCTGAGTATGGCAGATTACGTCAGGGGGACGGGGGCCACGCGGGGGGGGCCGCCGCCGGAGGGGGCTAGTGTAGGCTACCTTCGAGCGAGCTGAGGAAGATCTACGAAGCGTAGTCGTCAGCGAGGAACCAGCATGAATGCCGTGACCGAGACCGGGCGCGAGGCCGAGACGCTGCCGCTCGAGAAGTTCAACGTCGCCGACCCGCGCCTGTACCAGGAGGACAGCTGGCGTCCGTACTTCGCGCGGCTGCGGCGCGAGGCCCCGGTCCACTACTGCCCGGAGAGCGCGTACGGGCCGTACTGGTCGGTCACGAAGTTCAAGGACATCATGACCGTCGAGGTAAATCACGAGATCTACTCCTCGGCCGGCGAGCTCGGCGGGATCCAGGTCGAGGATCAGCCGAAGGACATGAGCCGGCCGAGCTTCATCCGCATGGACCCGCCCAAGCACACCCAGCAGCGCCGCGTGGTGGCGCCGATCGTGGCCACCGAGAACCTGAACAACCTGGAGCCCACCATCCGCGAGCGCACCGCGCGGCTGCTCGACGAGCTCCCACGCGGCGAGACGTTCGACTGGGTGGACCGCGTCTCCATCGAGCTCACGACCATGATGCTGGCCACGCTCTTCGACTTCCCGTTCGAGGACCGGCGCAAGCTGACCTGGTGGTCGGACGTCGCCGTCGCCAACGTCGGAGCCGCCGACGCGCCGGTCCACTCCGAGACCGAGCGCTTCGCCGAGCTCACCAGCATGGCCGAGTACATGGGCCGGCTGTGGGCCGAGCGCGCGGCCGCGCCGCCGAAGTTCGATCTGCTCTCGATGCTCGCGCACGGCCCGTCCACGCGCGACATGCCGCGGCTCGAGTTCATGGGCACGCTCGGTCTGCTGATCGTGGGCGGCAACGACACCACCCGCAACACCATGAGCGGCGCGGTGCTCGCGCTCCAGCGTCATCCCGACCAGTGGGCCAAGCTGCGCGTCAACCGGGCGTTGCTGCCCGCCTTCGTGCAGGAGACCATTCGCTGGCAGACGCCCGTCATTCACATGCGGCGCACCGCCCGCGTGGCCGCCGAGCTAGGCGGCCAGCGCATCCGCGCCGGCGACAAGGTGGTCATGTGGTACGTCTCCGGCAACCGCGACGAGGA
>JBKOVG010000083.1:0-5132 GCA_046723845.1 Candidatus Methylomirabilota bacterium
GTTCCACGTCGAGCGACGGATCTTCGTACCCCTCGCCCAGATGCCCGCCGCCCTCAAGCAGGCGGTGATCGCCACCGAGGATGCGCGCTTCTACTCGCACTTCGGCGTTGATCCCATGGGCATCGCGCGCGCGATCTATCAGAACTTCCGCCGCGGCCGCATCGTGGAGGGTGGCAGCACCATCACCCAGCAGCTGGCCAAGGTGCTCTTCCTCACCCCCGACCGGAGTCTCGACCGCAAGCTGAAGGAAGCGGTGCTCGCCGTGGAGCTGGAGCGTCGCTACTCGAAGGACCGCATCCTCGAGATATACCTGAACCAGATCTACTTCGGCCACGGTGCCTTCGGCGTGGAGGCGGCCGCCCGCACCTTCTTCGGCAAGGGCGTGAACGAGCTCACCCCGCCCGAGTGCGCGCTGCTCGCCGGTCTGCCCAAGGCGCCCGCCACCTATTCGCCCTTCGAGCATCCACAGGCCGCGATCCGCCGGCGCGCTACGGTTCTCCTCCGCATGGTGGACACGGGAGCGCTCAAGCCCGCGCAGGCCACGCGCATGGCCGCCGCCGCCCTCGACCTCGTGCCGCCGGAGCGGCGGCGCACCACGGGCCAGTACTATCTCGAGTACGTGCAGCAGTACCTCGAGGCGCAGTACGGCGCCGACCTGGTCTTCAAGGGCGGCCTGCAGGTCTACACCACGCTCGCTCCCGCCATGCAGCTCAAGGCGGAAGCCGCCCTGCGCGAGGGTCTGCGCGCGCTGGAGACGCGGCGGGCGACGGCCACCGCGGCCAAGGACACTCCGGCCCCGGAGCGCCCGGAAGGCGCCCTCCTCGCCCTCGAGCCAGAGACGGGCTACATCCGAGCCATGGTGGGCGGCTACGATTTCTTCAAGAGCGAGTTCAACCGCGCCGTGCAGGCGCATCGCCAGCCGGGTTCGGCCTTCAAGCCCTTCGTGTACATGGCCGCGCTCGAGTCGGGCCAGACGCCGGCCAGCGTCGTCGACGACTCGCCCATCCAGTATCCGCTCGGCGGCAACGGCAAGATCTGGAAGCCGGACAACTACGACAGGAAATTCCGCGGCCCCATCACCTATCAGCAGGCCCTCGAGGAGTCGATCAACGTCGCGGCCATCAAGGTGCAGGAGCGCACGGGCATCCGGCGGACGGTGGACATCGCGCGTCGCCTGGGCGTCGAAAGTCCGCTGCAGGAGAATCTCTCCATCGCCCTCGGCACCTCCGATCTGACGCTCCTCGAGCTGACCTCGGCCTACGCCGCGCTCGCCAACGGCGGCGCGTGGATCAAGCCCACGGCCATCCGCTACGTCCTCGATGCTCAGCGCAAGCTCCTCGAGGAGAACGTGCCGCAGGCGCGCCAGGCCCTTCCCCCCGATCTCGCCTACGTCATCACCCACATGATGGAGGGGACGGTCGAGCGCGGCACCGGGCAGGCCGCCAAGGCGCTGGGCCGGCCCGTGGCGGCCAAGACCGGCACGACCAACGACTACTCCAATGCGTGGTTCATCGGCTTCACCCCGCACCTGGCCACGGGGGTCTGGGTCGGCTACGACAAGCCGCGGAGTCTCGGGAAGGACGAGACGGGCTCGAGGGTGGCCGTGCCCATCTGGACCGCGTTCATGAAGGAAGCGCTGGCGGGCAAGCCGGTCGAGGACTTCCCGATTCCCGAGGGCGTGGTGGTGGTGCCGGTGGATCTCTCCGCCGCCGGCACGTGCGTGAAGCCCGTCACCATGGCCTTTCTAGCCGGCACGGAGCCCAAGAACACGTGCGGGCCCGCTCGCTCCAGTGGACCCAAGCCGGAT
The DNA here is from genome assembly GCA_046723845.1 of Candidatus Methylomirabilota bacterium. GTDB lineage: Bacteria > Methylomirabilota > Methylomirabilia > Rokubacteriales > CSP1-6 > AR37. The sequence goes on from JBKOVG010000083.1 coordinate 1,808, forward strand.
GCGTCACCCGCAGCGCCCGTCGCTCCGGCCCCTACCCCACCGCCCGCCGAGGCGAACGCCGATCCCGCGGCCGACGCGCCGCCCGTGGCCGCCGCGCCGCCCGCACTCCCCAAGCCGCGGAACGAGAGCCCCTAGCGGAGACCTCGCGCCCTACGCCTTGGCGGCGGCGGGGTACTTCGATGCGACGACCGACCACGCGCCGCCGTCGAGCAGATCGAGGAAGACGGCGGGCAGGGCATCGATGGGCACGCGCGCCTGCTCCATCGAGTCGCGGTCGCGGATGGTCACCTTGCCGTCGGCCGACTCACCCTTGTCGCTGTCGCCCACCGTCTGCACGTCCACCGTGACACAGTAGGGCGTGCCCACCTCGTCCTGGCGCCGGTAGAGGCGGCCGATGGCCGCGGTGTCGTCGTAGACGACCGTCCAGTGCCGGGCGAGCGTATCGCGCACGGCGTGCGCCGTCCGCACGATGTCCTCCCGCTTCTTGAGGAGCGGCAGCACCGCCACCTTCACGGGGGCGAGCTCGGGGTGGAACCGCAGGACCACGCGCTTCTCGCCCCGCACTTCCTCCTCCTGATAGGCGTCGGCGAGGAAGGCGAGAAGGGCGCGATCCACGCCCGCGGAGGGCTCGATCACGTAGGGCACCACGTGCTCTTTCCGCTCCTCGTCGAAGTAGGTGAGCGCCTTACCGCTGAACTTCGCGTGCTGCTTGAGATCGAAGTCCGTGCGGTTGGCGATGCCCATGAGCTCACTCCACCCGATGGGAAAGCGGTACTCGATGTCCGCCGTGCGCTTGGCGTAGTGGGCCAGCTCGTCCTTCTCGTGCTCGCGCAGCCGGAGGCTCTCCGCGCGCAGTCCGTAACGCTGAAACCAGGCGAGGCTGTCCGCGATCCACCGCTCGTGCCAGTACTCGTCGGCGGGCTTGCCCTCCACGGTGTCCCGCGGATTGACGAAGTACTCGATCTCCATCTGCTCGAACTCGCGGGTGCGGAAGATAAAGTTGCCCGGGGTGATCTCGTTGCGGAAGGCCTTGCCGATCTGCCCGATGCCGAAGGGCAGCTTGCGCCGCATGGCCTGGGCCACGTTGTCGAAGTTGACGAAGATGCCCTGCGCCGTCTCCGGCCGCAGATAGGTGAGGGCGGCGTCCTCCTCCACGGGGCCCATGAAGGTCTTGAACATGAGGTTGAACTGACGGGGCGCGGTGAGGGCGCCCTTGCCGCAGTCCGGGCAGAGCGTGCGCCGCTCGCCGCAGTGCGAGCACGGCTCGCCCGCGGGAATGGTGAACTTGTTTCCCTTGGTCGCCGCGCAGTAGTGCACCCACGGCATCTCGTCCACCTTGTCGGAGCGGAAGCGATGGCGGCACTCGAGGCAGTCGACCATGGGATCGGTGAAGTTGTCGACGTGGCCGCTCGCCTTCCACACCGTGGGATGCATGAGGATGGAGGCATCGAGGCCGACCATGTCGGGCCGGCGCTGGATGTAGTCGCGCCACCAGATGCGCTTGATGTTGTGCTTGAGCTCCACGCCCAGCGGACCGTAGTCCCAGCACGAGCCGGTGCCGCCGTAGATCTCGCTGGACTGGAAGATAAAACCGCGGCGCTTCGAGAGAGAGACGAGCGTGTCCATAGTCACGGGCATGAAGTCAGAATAGCATGGGCTTCCTTCCGCCCCTTCTCCCCCCCCTCAGGAACGCGCGGTGATTTCCCGACGTGTCTGGGCGAGGAAGCGCGAGGCGCGCGGCGGGGAGCCGATGAGCCGGCCCATCACACCTTCCACGGTGGCGGCCAGCTCCGCGTCGAGGTCGGCGGCGAGGGGGAGCCGGATGCCCTCGTCCCAGCCGAGGGTTCGCAGCCGCTTGAGGAGCCCCACCGCCGCCCCCGAGAGGTCGAGGGCATCGGCGCCGGGGCCGCAGTCGGCGCACAGGAGCCCGCCCGCCAGCACGTCGAGCCCCGCCCCCGGGAACGGATAGAGGCGACCGCAGTCGACGCAGCGGTCGATGCGCGGCCGGTGTCCGAGGAGATCCATCGCGCGGAGGCCGAAGCAAGTCGCCACGCGTTGCGGCCGCGCGCCCCCCTCGAGCGCGCGGAGGCTCCGCAGCACGAGACCGAAGAGGGCAGGCTGGGGATCACGGTCGGCGGTGAGTCGAGTGAGGCATTCCACCACCCACGCGCCCTGCCCGAGCCGTTCCAGATGCTCGCGTACCCGCAGGAAGGGATGCACGATGTCGAAGTGGTCCACCCGCACCAGCTCGCTGCGGCCGGTGTCGAAGAAGACGAGCTCGCCGAGGGTGAAGAGCTCGAGCGCGCTGCCGAAGCGCGAGCGCGTACGCCGCGCCGACTTGGCCACTCCGCGCACCCGGCCGTGATCTCGCGTGTAGAACTCCACGAGGCGGTCGCTTTCTCCGAGGGCGCGCCGGCCGATGACGATTCCCTGGGTCTTGTGGAGGGCCATGGTCACGAGGTGAGGTGGAAGCCGAACTCGCGCAGGGCGCGCTCGTCCGTCCGCCACTTGTGGCGCACCCCCACCGCGAGCTCGAGGAACACCTTGATGCCGAAGAAGCGCTCCAGGTCTTCGCGGGCGGCGGTGCCGATCTGCTTGAGGGTCGCTCCGCTCTTGCCGATGAGAATACCCTTCTGCGAGTCGTGCTCTACAAAGATGCGGGCCCGGATGTACAGGCACTCCGGGCGCTTCCGCTCGGTCAGCTCCTCCACGCGCACCGCGCAGGCATAGGGCACCTCCTGGTGGGTGAGGCGGAAGATCTTTTCGCGGATGGCCTCGGCGACCCAGAAGGTCTCCGGCTGGTCGGTCAGCGACTCGCGAGGGAAGTAGGGCGGCCGCTCGGGCAGGACGTCGACGATCAAGCTCAGGAGCCGGTCGCAGTTCTCGCCCGTCTCGGCCGACACCGGCACGATCTCCTGGAAGGCGAAGGCAGCCCGGCAGGCCGCCATGAGGGGGAGCAGCTTCGATTTCGGCGCGACCAGGTCCGTCTTGTTGATCACGGCGAAGACAGGGCAGCCTCCCGGCCGCAGCCGCTCCAGGCTGCTCGTGTCGACCCGCTCGGGCTTCTCCATCGCCTCCAGCACGAAGCAGACGACGTCGACGTCCTCCACTGCCCGTTCCGCCGTCCTGGCCATGAGCTCCCCGAGACGGCTCCGCCCCGCGTGCAGTCCTGGCGTGTCCGCGAAGACGATCTGTGCCGAGGGAAGGTGCTTGATGCCCGTGATGCGCGTGCGCGTGGTCTGGGGCCGGCGCGACACGATGGCCATCTTCTCCCCGACGAGCCGATTGAGGAGCGTGGACTTCCCCACGTTGGGGCGGCCAATGA
>JBKOVG010000066.1:0-20748 GCA_046723845.1 Candidatus Methylomirabilota bacterium
GGGCCGCGGTGTACCTGGCGAGCGACGAGGCGCGCTGGGTCACTGGTCAGACTCTCGTGGTTGACGGGGGATTGACGATCACCTCGCGTTAGAAGGCGAGCACCCCGCGCGCGAGGCAAAAGGCTGAGGAGGCGCTCGAGATGTGGCAGGCCTAGGTGGAGCTGGGCGTGCAGCGCGTCACCGGCTTCGGCCGCCGCTGACGCCCCGCCGTTTGTCGAGTTATCAGCTCCGCTTGCGCGGGACCTTCTTGCCCTTCCTCCGCGCCTCGGACAGCGCGATGGCGATGGCCTGCTTGCGGCTGGTCACCCGGCCTCCCTTACCGCCCTTCCCGCTCCGCAGTGTGCCGCGCTTCCGCCTGCGCATGGCGCTGGCCACGTCGCGGCTCGCGCTCGGGCTGTATCTCCGTCGGCTGGTTCGTCGTGCCATGTCAATTCCTCCCGGTATCGGACGATCACCTCGCTGCCGCGCTGAAAACTGCAATCGACGTGCCGCGGGAAAGGTGCAGAGTTTCCTCCGACAATTGCGACCATGGCACGTTTGTCTCAGCGACGCGAGTCGCGGCGACCCGGTAAGAATGCCGGCCCGGCCGCGGTCTTCGCTCCCCGGAGACGCTCGACGCCGGGCACTGGCGCATAGTCGAGCTCGACCTGCGACCGCGCATGGCGGAGGAGCAAGCTGCCGCGGCTCATGTCGCCGCGACCCGCGAACTCCGAGGGGAAGTAGAGCCGCGGGCCGAGGACTTCCCGGAGCGGGAGGATGTACTTCCCGGTGGCGATGCTGCCGAGCAGCACCACCTCGCAGCGAGGACCCACTGACCTGGCCAGACGCTGGGCGTGATGCACGAGGGGGGCACGATAGCGCTCGTCGCTCGCGTGGATGTCGACCTCGGCGAAGCGCCGGAGTCGATCGAGACGGACGGCGGTGTCGGGCAGCTCGAGGCCATCGGTGGGCGTGATCACGTAGACGCCCGGCGTTCCCAAGGGCGGGCGCGCGAAGGCTCGTGCGTAGGCGAGCTTGCCGCGGAAATAGAGCCCGCTCAGGAACGAGAACACCTCGCCCAACGGCGCTCCGGGCGCTTCGCGCAGGCGTCGGGCCAACTCGAACTGCGCTCTTTCGTTCAGGACGAGGGCCGCCCGCTGGCCGCCGCAGTGGGCGGGAGAGAGCAGGAAGATGCGGCTCACGTGCGCCGGCGGGCGCGCGATCCGGATCGCTTCGCCTTGGATCTGGAGCGCGGCGGGGCAACCTCCTCGACGGGCGCCGGCAGCTCCCGCACCACGGAGGCGGCGGGCTTGTCCTTGCGGAGACCGAGGAAGGACGGATGGCGCATCCGTCCGTCCTCGGTCCACTCGCTGAAGCTCACCTCCGCGACCAGCTCGGGCTTGACCCAGTGCGGACGACCGACCCCCACCGGCCGCGTGGCGAATGGGCAGGCCTCCCGCTCGAGAGCGCGCAGCCGGCTCGTCAGCTCCCGCAGGGTTTTCTCCGTGAAGCCCGTGCCAATCTTCCCCGCATAGACCAGGCGACCCTTCTCGTACACGCCGGCGAGCAGCGCCCCCAGGCCCACCCGCGAGCCCTCGGGATCGGTGTAGCCGCCGATCACAACCTCCTGCCGCTTGAAGCACTTGACCTTGAGCCACTCGCGGCTTCGCGTGCTGCGATAGGGCGCGTCCCGCAGCTTGGACACGATCCCCTCGAGGCCGAGCCGGCAAGCCTGCGCGAAGAAGGCGGGACCGTCGCCCACCACGTGATCGCTGTAGCGAACGGGACTTGCCGCGTCGCGCACGGGGCCGAGGAGATCGGCGAGCAGGCGCTTGCGGTCCTCCAGGCGCGCCCCCGTCAGATCGAGCCCGTTCAGGTGCAGGAGATCGAAGACGAGGTACGTGAGCTGGCCCGCGTGCGATCCCGACAGATGGTTCTGGAGCGCCTGGAAGCTCGTGGTGCCGTTGTCCAGCAGCACCGCGACCTCGCCGTCGAGGAGGGCGCGATCGGCGGCGAGGCGGCCCACGGCCTTCGCGACGGTGGGGAAGTTGTCCGTCCAGTCCCGCCCGTTCCGGCTCAGGAGGCGCACGCGGCCGCGCTCGACCCGGGCGAGGATGCGGTAGCCGTCGTACTTCATCTCGTGGAGCCAGGCGTCGCCGGCGGGTGCGCGATCGACCAGGGTCGCCAGCTCGGGCGGCACGAACTTGGGCAAGGCAGCCTTGCGCGCCCCGGAAATTTTTTCCGCGTCTCCGCCGCGCGCGTGGCCGCGGGCTCGCACGGGGCGCGCCTCCGGCGTGCGCGTCTCGGCCGGAGCCGTCTCGTTGCCGTTCCGGCTCGAATGCCAGACGCGGCCCTTGGCGGTGGCGATCTGATCGAGGGTGCGCCCGGTGCTCACGCTCTTGGGCTTGGCATCGACGACACGGGCCGCGCTGCCGGATCGAGCCACCTCGTCCCGCTCCTTGATGAGAAGCCAGCTCCGCCCGTTGTCGTCACCACGCTGCCGCCCCCGGATCCGCACGAGGGCCCACCCGCCGTGGAGCTTCTTGCCGTTGAGGGTGAACTTGAGATTGCCGTCGCGGTAACCCTTGTGGGGATCGCCCACGGGGTCCCATGTACCGCGGTCCCACACCATCACCGTGCCGCCGCCGTACTCGCCCTTGGGGATGGTCCCCTCGAAGCCGCCGTACTCGAGGGGATGATCCTCCACGTGCATGGCCAGGCGCTTGTCGGCGGGATCGAGGCTCGGGCCCTTGGGCACCGCCCAGCTCTTGAGGGTGCCATCGAGCTCGAGGCGGAAATCGTAGTGGAGGCGGCTGGCTGCGTGCTTCTGGATCACGAAGGCCAGATGCGTCGACCGGCTCCGTCCGGCCCGCGGCTCCTTGCCCGCCGGCTCCGGCGTGGCCTTGAAGTTCCGCTTGCGACGATATTCGCGAAGCCCCATGCCTTCGATCTTTCCACGGTTGCCGGGCGCCGTCCACCGGAAGGCCAGACGGCCATCTGCGTCTCGTGACCGGTGTATATTTGTCGAGCCGGCCCCGGTGCCGGCATCCAACAGGAGTCTCCCGAGAGGAGTCGAGCATGGCTGAAGGCACCCAGCTCATCCGCGGTCTCGAAGGCGTGGTCGCGGCGGAGACCGAGCTCTGCGATCTCGACGGCGCCCGCGGCCGTCTCGCCTATCGCGGCTACGACATCGACGATCTCGCGCGCAAGGCCACCTTCGAGGAAGTCGCGTACCTTCTCTGGATGGGCGAGCTGCCCACCCGGGCGCAGCTCGATCGACTCGCGGCGGAGCTGGCGGCGGCCCGGCTCATTCCTGCCGAGCTCGTCAAGGCCTTTGCCCTCATGCCGCGGAAGACCGATCCGAATCGCGCGCTCCAGGCCGCGGTGGCCATCCTCGGCATGCACGATCCCGATGCCACCGACAACTCGCACGCGGCCAACCTGCGCAAGGCCGCGCGGCTCACCAGCCAGTTCTCCACCGCCATCTGCGCGCATCATCGGGTGCGCAGCGGCCAGGAGCCGGTGGCCCCGACCAAGGACCTGCCGCTCGCCGCCAACTTCCTCTACATGCTCACGGGCAAGAAGCCGAGCGAGGTGACGACCAAGGCCTTCGACGCGAGCCTCGTCCTCTACGCCGAGCACGAGCTGAACGCCTCCACCTTCACCACGCGCGTCATCGCGGCCACGCTGTCCGACATGCATTCCGCGGTGGCAGGCGGGGTGGGCGCCCTCAAGGGCACCCTGCACGGCGGGGCGGGCGAGGCGGTCATGAACACGCTGCTGGAGATCGGCAGCCTCGACAACGTGGACGCCTTCGTGGACAAGGCCTTCGCGGAGAAGCGCCGCTTCATGGGCATGGGCCACCGCGTCTACACGGCGGGCGACCCGCGTGCGGCCATCTTGAAGGGCATGGCGGAGGAGGCCTGCCGCCAGTCGGGGCAGGCCCTCTGGTACGACCTCGCCGTCAAGCTCCACGGCAAGGTGAACGCGACCAAGAAGCTCATCCCCAACGTGGATTTCTACTCCGCGCCACTCTTTTACTCGATCGGCATCCCCGTGGATCTCTTCACGCCGGTCATCGCCGCCTCGCGCATCGTAGGGTGGACGGCCAACCTCCTCGAGCAATACGACGACAACCGGCTGATTCGCCCGCGCGCGGACTACAAGGGCCCTCGGAACAAAACCTACGTGCCCGTGGACAAGCGATGACGACGACGGCATCCCCTCTCCCCTCTGGGGAGAGGGCAGGGTGAGGGGCGAAATGCCCGGTCGCAACGTTGCGCACAAGCTCATCGACGCGCATCTCGTCTCCGGCAAGGCGATAGCCGGCGAGGAAATCGGTCTGCGCGTGGACCAGTGCCTGCTCACCGACACCAACGGCAACATGGCGTGGCTCCAGTTCGAGGCCATGGGCTTCCCCCGCGTCAAGCCCGCGCGCGTGGTCAGCTACATCGACCACAACGTCTACCAGACCGACTCGCGCAACACCGACGACCACCGCTACATGCAGACGGCCTCTGCGCGCTACGGAGCCTGGTTCTCCAAGCCGGGCAACGGCATCTGCCACCAGGTGCACTTCGAGACCTTCAGCGTGCCGGGGCAGTTCGTGCTCGGCACGGACAGCCACACGCCTCTCTGCGGCTCCACGGGCATGCTCGCCATTGGCGCGGGCGGTCTCGACGTGGCGGTGGCCATGGGCGGCGGCGCCTACCACCTCGCCATGCCGAAGGTGACCCGCGTCTGGCTCACGGGCGAGCTCAAGCCCTGGGTGCACGCCAAGGACGTGATCCTCGAGCTCCTGCGCCGCTACACCGTGCGCGGCGGCAGCGGCAAGATCTTCGAGTACGCGGGGCCGGGCGCGGCGACCCTCTCCCTGCCCCAGCGCGCCACCATCTGCAACATGGGCGCGGAGCTGACCCTCACCACCAGCGTCTTTCCGTCCGACGAGGCCACGCGTAGCTACTTCGCTCTCCTCGGCCGCGAGCGGGAGTGGGCGCCCCTCGCCGCCGATCCCGACGCGGAGTACGACGACCAGATCGAGCTCGATCTCTCGAGCCTCGAGCCGCTCGTCGCCCTTCCCGCCTCGCCGGACAAGGTGGTGCCGGCGCGCGAGGTCGCGGGCACGACGCTCGAGCAGGTCATGGTCGGCTCCTGCACCAACTCCTCGTGGGAGGACATGTGGGCGGTGGGACAGACCATCAAGGGGCAGCGCGTCGCCCCCAGCGTGCACCTAGTCGTGTTCCCGGGGAGCAGCCGCATCCTCGAGATCATGGCGCGCGAGGGATTGCTCACCGACCTGCTCGTGGCGGGGGCCACGGTGTCCGAGCCCACCTGCGGCTCCTGCGCCGGCATCGGGCACGTGCCCGCGGCGGGTGGGCGCAGCCTGCGCGCCTTCAATCGCAACTTCGCGGGGCGGAGCGGCGTGAAGGACGACCAGGTCTATCTCTGCTCCCCTCTCACCGCCGCCGCCTCCGCCCTCACCGGCGTCATCACCGACCCGCGCACGCGCGGCGTGGCGCCCACGCGTCACTATCCGGCTACCCTCACCGCCTCCAGCGCGGGGCTGCTGCCGCCGTCGCCGGAAGGCGAGGCGGCCGCGGTCACCGTGGTGCGCGGGCCCAACATCAAGGAAGTCCCGCGGGGCCGTCCCGTCGAGTCCGCGCTGTGCGCGCCCGTGCTCATCAAGCTCGGGGACAAGGTCTCCACCGACGACATCTCCCCGTCCGGCACGGCGGCCCTCGTCTTCCGCTCCAACGTGCCCGCCATCGCGGAGTTCACCTTCAGGAACACCGACGCCGACTTCGTGGTTCGCGCGCGGGCCGCGGGCACCGGCGTGCTGGTGGGAGGCGAGATCTACGGCCAGGGCTCGTCGCGCGAGGCGGCGGTCACGGCGCCGCTCCACCTGGGCATCCGCGCCGTGATCGTGAAGAGCTTCGCGCGCATCCACCGCGCCAATCTGATCAACTGGGGCATCGTGCCGCTCGAGTTCGACGACGCCGCCGATTACGACGGCATCCAGCGCGACGACATGCTCCGCCTCGACGGTCTGCGCGACGCGCTCTACGCGGGACGCAAGGTCACGGTGACGAACGAGCGCACGGGCACATCGTTCCAGACGCGCTGCGTGCTCACCCCACGCGAGCGCGACATTCTCCTCGCGGGCGGCCTCCTGGCCCAGACCGCCAACTCAATGCCCTCTCCCCAGCGGGGAGAGCCCCCTATTCCCTCTCCCCCGTTTGGGGGAGAGGGCAGGGTGAGGGGGATGAGCGAATCCACATGACTCAATCACGCGTCAAGGCCGTCTACATGCGCGGGGGCACCAGCCGCTGCCTGGTCTTCCACGAGCGCGATCTCCCTCCGGCGGGCGTCGAGCGCGACTACATCCTCCTGGCCGCCCTCGGCAGCCCCGATCCCTATGGCCGCCAGCTCGACGGCCTCGGCGGTGGTATCTCGTCCCTCTCGAAGGCGTGCATCATCGGCCCGTCGAACCACCCCGCCGCCGACGTCGACTACACCTTCGCCCAGGTCGAGGTGAGCAAGCCGCAGGTGGACTACACGGGTAACTGCGGCAACTGCTCCTCCGCCGTCGGACCCTTCGCGATCGAGGAGCGCCTCGTCCAGCCGCGGGACGGCGAGACCCTGGTCCGCATCCACAACACGAACACGAAGAAGATCATCGTGGCGCGTGTGCCGGTGGCGGGCAGCGAGCCCGCCGTGCACGGCGACTTCGAGCTGCCCGGCGTGGCGGGGACGGGCGCGCGCATCGCCCTCGACTTCATCGAGCCCGGCGGCGCGGGCACGGGGCGTCTCCTGCCCACGGGCAACCCGCGCGACGTCATCGACGGCCTCGAAGCCTCCTTGGTGGACGCCTCCATCCCCATGGTCTTCGTGCGCGCGCGCGACCTCGGCATCACCGGTAGCGAGACACCGCAGGCGATGGACGGGGACAAGACACTCTCCACGCGGCTCGAGAAGATCCGCGTCGCCGCTTCGCACCTCATGGGCATCCCCGGCAGCGCGGCCACGCCCAAGATCGCCGTGGTCACCGCGCCCACGGAATACACCGCCCTCGACGGCTCGCGGATCGCCCCGGAGCAGGCCGACGTTGTCGGGCGCGCGATCTCCATGGCCAACTGCCATCGTGCCTTCCCGCTGACCTCGTCCATGTGCCTGGCCGTGGCCGCGCGCATCGAGGGCACGCTCGTCCATGAGTGCTCGACCGCCAAGCGCGGCGCCGACGTGCGTCTGGGCCATCCTTCGGGCGTGCTGCCGCTCGACGCCGCCGTCACCAGGCAGGGCGGCGACTACGTGGCCGAGCGCGTCACCGTCTACCGGACGGCCCGCCGCCTTATGGAAGGATACGTGAGGATTCCGTGACCCAGGCCGGGCAAAGGCACTCGTCTGCCGGCCTCGACAGCAAGCTCCCGCCGTCCATTCGCCAGCACGCCAACAAGGTCATCGAGTGATCTCGCGCCGCGCGTTCATCGGCGCCGTCGCCGGTGGTCTCGCCGTCGCGCCCGCCGACGCATTCGCGCAGCAAGCGAAGAGAGCCCCTCACCCTGCCCTCTCCCCAGAGGGGAGAGGGTGAAGACGGCCATGTTCACCGAAGAGCACGGGATGCTGCGCAAGAGCGTGCGGGCCTTCGTGGAGAAGGAGGTGGCGCCGCGCGTGGACGAGTGGGAAGCGGCGGGACAGATCCCGAAGGCGTTCTGGCGGCGCCTGGGCGAGCTGGGCTTCCTCGGCCTCGAATTCCCCGTGGAATACGGGGGCGCGGGCGGCGATTTTCTCTCCAGCGTGGTGCTGGGCGAAGAAATGGCTCGCTGCCGCTCGGGCGGGGTGGCCTTCAGCGTGCTCGTACATACCGACATGTCGTCGCCGTGGCTCACTCGCTTCGGCAACGAGACGCAGAAGCGCCGGTACCTGCCCGGCATCATCAAAGGTGAGATCGTCTGCGCGCTCGGCATCACCGAGCCCGGCACGGGCTCGGACATGGCGAACCTGACCACGCGCGCGGTGCGAACGGGCGATCGCTATCTCCTCACGGGCAGCAAGATCTTCATCACCAACGGCGTCTACGGCGATCTCTACTTCGTGGCCGCGCGCACGGACGCCGGCACGCCCGACCGGCGCCACGACGGCATCTCCATGTTCCTCGTGGAGCGCGGGCTCCCTGGCTTTACGGTGAGCCGCAAGCTCGACAAGATGGGTATGCGCGCCTCCGACACCGCCGAGCTTGCCTTCCAGGACTGCCCGGTGCCCGCGGAGAATCTCCTCGGCGTGGAGGGCCGCGGCTTCCAGCAGCTCGCGGCGGGGCTCCAGCGCGAGCGCATCATGGCCGGCGTGCTCGCGCTCTCCGGCGCCGCCCAGGCCCTCGAGGACAGCATGGCCTACCTGCGCGAGCGCCACGCCTTCGGCGGCCCCCTCAGCGGGAAGCAGGCGCTGCGCCATCGCGTGGCGGACATGGCCACGGAAATCGAGGCCGCCCGCTGTCTCCTCCACCGCGCGGCCTCCCTCTACACCGAGGGCGCGGACTGCATCTCCGAGGTGTCCATGGCCAAGCTCTTCGCCACCGAGGTGGCGAACCGCGTCGCCTACCAGGCCGTGCAGCTCCACGGCGGCTACGGCTACATGCGCGAGTTTCCCGTGGAGCGCTTCTTCCGCGATGTGCGCCTCTGGACCATCGCCTCCGGCACCTCGGAGATCATGAAGGAGATCATCGCCAAGCGTCTTGCGCTCTGAGCAGCAATTCACTACTGTGTCCCGGGCGCCCTACCTGCCGCCCGACGCACTCGATCCCTCAACGTGGAGGAGACGTGTATGAAGCGTGGCCTGCTGCTCGTTGCTGTGCTCGCCGTGGCGGGGGCCCTCCCCGCCGCCCCCGCTCTCGCCCAGGACGTGGTCAAGTTCGGCCAGATCGAAGCCCAGACCGGGCCCAACGCCATCTACGGCTGGATGTCCTCGCAGGGAACTGCGCTGGCCGTGGACGAGATCAACAAGGCGGGCGGTTTCAAGGTCGGGAACAAGACGTACAAGATCCAGCTCATCGCTCTCGACACGCGCGGCGAGCCCAAGGAGGCGACGGTCCAGCTCAAGCGGCTGGTCGAGGTGGACCAGGCGAAGTACATCTTCGGTCCCTTCCTCTCCAACGTCTTCCTGGCCGTGCGGCCCTACGCGGCGGAGTTCAACGGCAAGCTGCTCATGTGGGGCGGGGCGACGCGCATCCACGACTTCGTGGGCACCCCCGGCAACGAGTTCCTCATGCGCACGTGGAACTGGGACGCAGGCAAGAACGGCTTCGGTGAGCTCATGGTGGACAACCTCGTGAAGTCCACGGGAGCCAAGAAGATCGCCATGCTCTTCCAGAATGACCAGGGAGGCAAGGTGCTCGAGGACATCTACGTGCCCATGTTCAAGCAGAAGGGCATCGAGTCGCGCCTCGACTACTTCGAGCCGGGGACCAAGGACTTCTCGGCCGTCCTCGCCAAGATCGCCGCCTGGAAGCCCGACTTCCTCTTCCCCGGCTACGCCGACTCCTACATCTACGACATCGTCCGGCAGGCCACGGAGACGGGGCAGCTCACCAAGTTCTTCCTCGTGCGCGGCTCCCTCGGCCCCGGCCTCAAGAACAAGGACGGCATCGAGGAGTACATGGTCTACGTGCCCAAGTACTTCGAGGAGGCGGAGAAGAAGGATCCCAAGGTGGCCAAGTTCGTCAAGGCCTACAAGGATTTCTACAAGCGCGACTTCCCCTATGACCAAGCGCCGCTCTGCTCCTCCTCCTGCTACGACCACGTGTACATGCTGGTGGAGGCCATGAAGAAGGCGGGCACCGTGGACGATCCCGCCGCGGTGAAGAAGGCCCTCATGTCCATGACCTACGACGGCCTCTGGAAGATCCGCTTCGACGACAAGGGCGAGGCCGTCTTCAACTTCGACGTGGTCCGCCTCAAGAAGGGCGGCGCCCTGGAGGTGCAGCACATCAACCCTAACTAACGGATGCTGCTCGATCGACAGCGAGTGCTCCGGGGACGTCGACGTGCCAGTCGAGCTCTCGCGACCCAGGCCGCCGAGAAGGGTCCAGATGCGAGGCGGCGCCCGAAGGTCGCACGCGAGGCGTACTCCCTGTACGTTGAGCGTGCGGCCGAGGGCGCCAACGAAGCAGATGGGCCCTTATCGGCCTGGGCGGCGGCCTGGGCGTGACGCAGCTTGTACTGGGCCAGGTCCTGAATGGCGCCATCATCGGCGCCATGTACGGCATCATCGCCCTCGGCATCACGCTGACCTTCGGCATCACGGGTATCGTGAACTTCGCCCTTGGCGAGTTCATGATGATCGGCGCCTACGCCACGTATGCGCTGGCCGAGCGCGGCGGCCTCCCCTACCCCGTGGCGGTGCTGCCGGCCTGCCTCATCGCGGCCGCCGCCGGCTATCTCTCCAACAAGGCCTTCTTCCGCTTCACCCGCAACAACCTCGTCAACGGGCTGCTCGTGTCCATCGGCCTCATCTCGATCTTCGAGAGCGCCTCCATGCTCCTGTGGACGGCCACCCCCGTGGAGATGCACTTCGTCCTCCCCGGCGCGCTCCGCATTGGCGACATCGGGCTGCCCCGCATGAAGCTCGTGGTCTTCGGCGTCATCGTGGCGGTGATCGTGGCGACCTACTTCGGCCTCGCCCGCACCTGGCTCGGCCGCGCGGCCTTTGCCTACGCGCAGAATCCGGAGGCGGCCATGCTCATGGGCGTGCACACCCCGCGCATGGAGACGGCGGTGATGCTCTACTCCACGGGCCTGGCCGGCCTGGGCGGCGCGCTCTACGCGAGCCTCTACTCCCTCGAGCCGGCCATGGGCGGGGTCTACGTGCTCAAGGGCATGGAGGCGGCGATTCTCGGCGGGATCGGCAGCCTCATGGGCTCCCTGTGGGGCGGGGTGATCCTCGGGGTGATCGAGGCGGTGGGCTCGATCTTCCTGCCCACGGCCTTTCGTGACGCCTATGGGCTCGCCGTCCTCGTGGCCATCCTCCTCTTCCGGCCCTCCGGCCTCTTCGGGGACGAATGATCGCCCAGGCGATCCTGTGGGGCGTCCTCTACGCCCTCCCTCTCTTCGTGCGCAGCGACTTCCTCCTCACCATCTTCATCTTCACCTTCATCTACGGGATCCTCGCCGTCACCTTCGATCTGATCTTCGGCTTCACCGGCCAGCTCTCCATGTTCCATCCCGCGGTGTTCGGCGTCTCCGCGTACATGACGTACCTCCTCGCCTCCCACTACAAGTTGCCGTTCTGGGTGGCCACGGTGCCGTCGGCGGTCACCGCGGTGGTGCTCGCGGTGGTGGTGGGGAGCATCTGCTTCAAGTTCCGGCTGAAGACCTTCTACTTCGCGGTGGTGACGCTCGCCTTCGCGGAGATGATCCGCCTCGTGATCTTGAACTGGAACAGTCTCACCAACGGCACCCTCGGCCTCGTGGTGGCGGGCAAGCCCACCATCTACTGGCCGGGCAGCGGGGTGGTGCCCATCCGGGGCCCCATCGCCTGGTACTACCTCACCCTCGTCTGCCTCTCCGTCACCGTGCTGATCTGCGCCCGGTGCTTGCGCTCGTGGATGGGCCGCTGCTTCGGGGCCATCCGCCTCAACGAGGACCTCGCGCGCACCCTCGGCATCAACGTGTTCCGCTACAAGCTCCTCTCCTTCGCCATCGGCAACGCGCTCGCCTCCTTCGCGGGCGGGCTCTACGGCTACTACACGGGTTACATCGATCCCGGCTATCTCGCCATCAACCAGTCCATGGAGGTGCTGGCCATGGTGCTGCTGGGCGGCCAGGGCACCCTCCTCGGTCCCATCGTGGGCTCCTTCGTCCTGACGGGGCTGCCGCACGCCATCGACCTGCGCGCGGAGATCCGCGCCATCCTCTACGGCGCCATCCTCATCTTCACCATCCTCGTGATGCCGCGAGGTATCGTGGGCACCCTCGGCGCCTGGAGGGCGAAGCGTGGCGCTTGAGGCGCGCGCCCTCAGCAAGCGCTTCGCCGGCCTCGTGGCGGTGTCGGCCGTCTCCTTCACGGTGAGACCGGGCGAGATCGTGGGCATCATCGGCCCCAACGGCTCGGGCAAGACCACGCTCCTCAGCATGATGGCGGGGCTCCTCACTCCTACCTCGGGAACCGTGCTGTGGAAGGGGCGGGAGATCCAGGCGCTGCGGCCGGACATCATCGCGGGCCTGGGCGTGGTCAAGAGCTTCCAGAACCCGCAGGTCTTCGCGGAGTTGAGCGTGTTCGACAACGTGCGGGTGGCGAGCCACCTTGCGCTGAAGCGTATGCTCGGACTCCGCCGCGGGCTCGAGCTGGTCGGCGCGGCCCGCGCCGTGGAGGCGCAGCTCGCCCGTCGCGTGAACGAGGTCCTGGCCCTCTGCGACCTCGACGGCGCGGCCGACCAGGTCGCGGGCAATCTCTCCTACGGCGAGGAGAAGATGCTCGGTATCGCCATGGCCCTCATGTGCGAGCCGAAACTGCTCCTCCTCGACGAGCCGGCCTCCGGCCTCGGCCGCCACGAGATCCGCAACCTCGAGAGCGTGCTCGCCAAGGTCCATGCCGCCGGCACGACGCTGTGCCTCGTGGACCACAAGATCGGCTTCCTCCGCGGCCTCGCCCACCGGGTCATCGCCCTCAACTACGGGGAGAAGATCGCGGAGGGCCCGCCCGAGGCGGTGCTGAACGAGCCCGCCGTCGTCGAGGCATACCTGGGGACGGGTCATGCTCACGCTTGAGCGCGTGAACTGCCACTACGCCAAGGTGCACGTGCTCCACGACGTGAGCCTACGCGTGGAGCGCGGGGAGATCGTCTGCATGATCGGGCCCAACGCGGCAGGCAAGACCACCACTCTCCGCGTCATCTCCGGGCTCAAGGAGTCCACGAGCGGATCCGTGCGCTACCTCGACGAGGACATCACGCGTCTCCTGCCCTTCCAGCGCGTGGCCCGCGGCCTCGTGCTGGTCCCCGAAGGCCGGCAGATCTTTCCCAAGTTCACCGTGCTCGACAATCTGCGGATGGGCGCCTACCAGCGCGCGGATCGCGGCGACATTGCCGCCGATCTCAAGAACGTCTATGAGCTCTTCCCGCGCCTGCGCGAGCGCCTGCAGCAGCGCGGCGGCTCGCTCTCGGGCGGGGAGCAGCAGATGCTGGCCATCGGCCGCGGGCTCATGGCGCGGCCCCGCTGCCTGCTCCTCGACGAGCCGTCCCTCGGTCTCGCTCCCATCGTGGTGAGCGAGATCGCGCGCACCATCCGCGAGCTGGCGGGCCGCGGCCTCACCATCGTGCTCGTGGAGCAGAACGCGGCCATGGCCCTCGAGCTGGCCGACCGCGCCTATCTCCTCGAGTCGGGGCACGTCTCCCTGCACGGCACCGCGGCCGAGCTGGGCCGCACCGACGTGGTCCGCAAGCTCTACCTGGGCGCGTGAGACCGTGACCACCCTCCTCGACGTCATGGCGGTGCGAGCGAGCGGCGATCCCGCCCGCGCCCTCGCGGAGCTCGGCGAGCCCCCGCTCCGCACAGAAGAGCGACGCTGCGAGGTGCTGGTGGTGGGCGGCGGCACGGGCGGAGTGGCGGCGGCGCTGGCCGCGGCACGCGCGGGCCGGAGCGTGTGCCTCCTCGAGGAGACGGACTGGATCGGCGGCCAGCTGACCGCTCAGGGCGTCTCCTCCCTCGACGAGCACGAGCACATCGAGCGCTTCGGTGGGACGCGCAGCTACTACGCCCTGCGCGAGGCCATCCGCGACCACTATCGCCGTCTCTCGCCCGCGCTGGCCGCCGAGCCTCATCCGAATCCCGGCCGCTGCTGGGTCACCCGGCTCGCCTTCGAGCCGCGCGTGGCCGTGGGCGCGCTCGAGGCCATGGCGGCGCCCTTCGTGGAGTCGGGACGGCTCACCATCTTGACCCGCACCAAGGTGGCGAGCGCGGAGGTCAACGACGATCGCGTGGAGAGCGTGCTCGCCGCCCACCTCGACGACCGCCGCTGGCTCCGCATCCGCGCGCGCATGGTCATCGACGCCACGGAGCTCGGCGATCTCCTGCCCCTGGCCGGCGCCGAGTACGTGGCGGGCGCGGAGAGCCGCGCGGAGACGGGCGAGCCGCACGCGCAGCCCCTCGAGGCTCGGGCCCACTGCGTGCAAAGCTTCACGTACACCTTCGTGCTGGAGCGCATGGCAGAGAGCGAGCGTCACGTGATCGCGAAGCCCGAGAAGTACGAGGGCTATCGCGACGGGCAGCCCTACTCGCTGCGCATCCACGTCCACGGCGGCGAGATCTACGGCGAGGAGACGCGCTGGCTCGAGTACCAGGTGCTGGAGCAGGCGCCCGACACCAAGGGCGGGCTCTGGACCTATCGACGTCTCATCGACGCGAGCCTCTTCCCGCCCGCCGCCGGCTATCCGCGGGACATCAGCATGCTCAACTGGCCCGGCAACGACTACCGCGACCGGAGTATCCTCGACCGGTCGCCGCTCGAGCAGGCGCAGGCGCTCCAGGACGCCAAGCGGGTGAGCCTGGGCTTCCTCTACTGGCTGCAGACGGAGGCGCCGCGTCCCGGTCGAGCGCCGGGGTTTCCCGAGCTCAGGCCCCGTCCCGACGTCTTCGCGACGGCCGATGCCCTGGGCAAGCACCCGTACATACGCGAGTGCCGGCGTCTCCGGGCACGCAAGACCATACTCGAGCAGGAGGTATCGGCCGATTACCACAGCGGCGCGCGCGCGGCTCACGTCGAGGACTCGGTCGGCGTGGGCTTCTACCCGATCGACATCCACAACTCCGGGCCGGACGACGTCGGCGTCTCGTGCCGCACGCGCCCCTTCCAGATCCCCATGGGCGCGCTGATCCCGGTGCGGCGGCGGAACCTCCTCGCGGGTGCCAAGAACCTCGGCGCCACGCACATCACCAACGGCTGCTACCGGCTCCACCCCGTGGAGTGGAACGTCGGCGAGGCGGCGGGCATCCTCGCCGCGCATGCCCTCGAGACGGGACGCGATCCCGCCACGATCCATGCCGAGGCCGGTCGCCGTCGCGACCTGCAGCAGCGGCTCGTCGGCGAGGGTGTGCCGCTCGCCTGGTTCACCGACGTGGGCGTGGAGCACCCGCGCTTCGCCGCGCTCCAGATGGCCGCGGTGAGCGGCGAGGTCACGGGAGCGCTCGACAGCCTGGAGGCGGCGGCCCTGCCGAAGGCCGTGCGGGCGAGGCTCGGCCTGTGAGCGCGAGCCTCACCATCGACGGGGCGGTGGCGCGGCTCACCCTCGAGCGCCCCGACTCGCTCAATGCGCTCAATCGTCAGGTCGCCTCGGCGCTCGAAGAGGCTCTCAAGCGGCTCGAGTGGGCGACTGGGGTCGCCGTGGTCATCGTGTCCGGGCGAGGGCGCGCCTTCTGCGCGGGCAACGACATCGCGGAGATGCCGACCCTCACTCCCACGGAGGCGCGCGCGGTGTCGCGGCGCTGGCAGAAGATCATGAATCGCTTCGCGGGGCTGCCCCAGGTCACCATCGCCGCGGTGCGCGGCTATGCCTTGGGCGGGGGCTGCATGCTGGCCGCCGCCCAGGATCTCCGGGTCGCCGAGGCGAGCGCGCGCTTCGGCCTCCCCGAGGTGACGCTCGGCTTCAATCCCTCCTACGGCATCGGCCGCATCCTCGACGTGATGGGCGGGGGACCCGCGAGGGATCTCCTTCTCACCGGACGCGCCATGGACGCCGCTGAGGCTCTGCGCGTGGGGCTGGTAAACCGCGTCGTTCCCGACGGGACGCTGGAGGCCGCGGTGGAGCAACTGGCCGCGGAGATCGCGCGTCATCCACGCGGCGGTCTCGCCGCTACCAAGGCCATCGTGGCCGACATCCGCGCCGGCAAGTCCGGCAACGCCGCCCAGGCCTACGCCGCCTCGCTCCGCCGCGACCCCGAGGCCCGATCCCGCATCGCCGACTTCGTGGCGAAGCGGCGGCGGAGCTGAGGCGCCCATGCTGATCACGG
The DNA here is from genome assembly GCA_046723845.1 of Candidatus Methylomirabilota bacterium. GTDB lineage: Bacteria > Methylomirabilota > Methylomirabilia > Rokubacteriales > CSP1-6 > AR37. The sequence continues at coordinate 15,975 of JBKOVG010000066.1, forward strand.
GCACGCGCACGCTGGGAAGCGCCCTCGAGGACAAGGCGCGGCGCTTTCCCGACCGCACCTTCCTGATCTTCGAGGACGCCACCGGCTCGACCGCGCGCTGGACCTGGCGCGAGCTCGACGGCCTCGTGAACCGCGTCGCGCATCTCCTCCTCGCGCACAGTCTCCGCAACGGGGACAAGTTCAATCTCCACCTTGGCAACTGCCCCGAGTTCCTCCTCTTCTGGATGGCCGCGGCGAGGACGGGAACGGTGATGGTGCCGACGAACCCCGTCTCCAGCGCGGAGGAGATGGCGTACATCCTCGCGCATTCCGAGGCGCGCCTTGCCATCACCGAGCCGCAGTACGCGGCGGCCGTGCACGCGGTGGCCGCCCGCTGCCCCGCCCTCGGCGGCGTGCTCGAGGTGCGGCCCCTCGAGTCGTTGCTCGCGGGGTTACCCTCCACCGCGCCCGGCGTCGCGGTAACTCCCCTCGACGAGATCTCGATGCAGTACACCTCCGGCACCACGTCCAAGCCCAAGGGCGTGCTCCTCACCCACGCCAACTACCTCTTCGGCGGCGAGGCGATGTCGAAGTCGATGCGCGTCGGGCCCGCCGATCGCCACCTCATCGTGCTGCCCCTCTTCCACGCGGGGGCGCAGCTCCACGCCTTCCTCCCCATGCTGCTCGCGGGGGGCAGCGTCGCCCTCATGGAGCGATTCAGCGCCACGCGCTTCGTGGAGCAGGCCATCCGCTACGAGGCGACGCTGGCCGCGCTGTTCGCCGCGCCCATCCGTATGCTGCTCGCCCAGCCGCCGTCGCCGCGCGAGGGACAGACCCGACTCCGCGCCGTCTCCTACGCCCAGAACGTGACGCCGCGCCAGTTCGAGGAGTGGCACGAGCGCTTCGGCGCGTCTCTCATGCAGATCTGGGGCATGACGGAGACCATGAGCCTGCCCCTGATGCAGCCCCTCGATCTGCCGAGCAAGCCGCTCTCCATGGGCATGCCCGTCCTCGGCTACGAGTGCAAGGTGGTGGATCCTGACGGCAAGGAGGTGCCGCCCGGCACGGTCGGCGAGCTGGTGGTGGCGGGGGTGCCCGGGGTGTCGCTCATGAAGGGCTACTTCAAGAACGAGCAGGCCACTGCGGAGACCCTGCGGGACGGGTGGCTGTGGAGCGGCGACCAGGCGTACATGGACGAGGACGGCTGCTTCTTCTTCGTCGACCGGAAGAAGGATATGATCAAGCGCGCCGGCGAGAACGTGTCCGCCTCGGAGGTGGAAGAGACCCTGAAGCAGCACGCCGCCGTCTTCGACGCCGCGGTGGTGGCCATCCCCGATCCGGTGCGCGATCAGGCCATCAAGGCCTTTGTCATCGTGAAGGAAGGCGCGGCCGCCAGCGCCGCCGAGCTCATCACCTGGTGCCGGGAGCGCCTCTCGCCCTTCAAGGTGCCGGAGATCGTGGAATTCCGAGACGTCTTCCCCCGGACGTCGGTGGGCAAGATCCAGAAGCATCTCTTCTAGGAAAGGACGGCATCATGGCTGCCTCGCTGCCTCTGCTCTACACGCACGTGATGGGAAGCCACGGCTTTCCCGGCTGGTTCTGGACGGCGCTGGACAAGATCAAGGCCGGCGAGTACGGCCAGACCGACGCCCGGGAGACCTTCGACGACGCCACCCAGCTCGCCATCCGCGACCAGGAGCGCGCGGGCATCGACGTGATCTGCGACGGCGAGATGCGCCGCTTCTTCTTCGTGCAGACCTTTTACGGGAAGATGGACGGCCTCGAGGAGATCGAGCCTCTGCGCAAGACGGGGCTCTACGCCTACGACAGCGTGCCGCGCTACCGGCCGACGCGGAAGATCACCGTGCCCAAGGGGCTCGGCACCGTGGACGAGTTCACATATCTCAAGACGCAGACGGACAAGCCGGTGAAGGCGACCTGCCCGGGGCCGGTGACGCTGTCCATCCACATCCAGACGCGCCCGGGCGACGCGTACAACAACGACCGGCTCGCCCTCTGCTGGGACCTCGTGCCTGCCGTCAACGCCGAGCTCAAGGCTCTCGCCGCGGCGGGGGCGGACCGGATCCAAGTGGACGAGCCCTCCGCGGCCATCGTGCCCGGGCAAGCCGCGGAGTACGTGAAGATGTTCAACGCCTGTGTGGAGGGGGTGCCGGCGAAGATCGGCTACCACGTGTGCTTCGGCAATCTTCTCTCGCGCCCGCGCGGCAAGCGCTCCTATCGCTGGATGTTCCCCGCGCTGCTCGAGACGCGCTGCGACCAGTTCGTCTTCGAGTACGCCAACCGCGAGATGGCCGAGATCGACATGTGGAAGGAGATCGGCGTGGACCGCGACGTGGCGTGCGGGGTGGTCGACGTGAAGAGCTTCTACATGGAGACTCCCGAGGACATCGCGGAGCGGGTGCGCCTCTGCCTCACGTCCATTCCTGCCGAGCGGTTGTCCCTCATTCCCGACTGCGGCTTCTTTCCCGTGCCCCGCTGGGTCGCCTTCGAGAAGCTCAAGCGACTGGCCGCGGGCGCCCGACTGGCACGCAAGCAATTGCAGGGCTAACTCTCAACGACGAGGGGAGGACACGATGGCGACGACGAGACGCGAGTTCCTCAAGGTGGCGGGTGGCGCCGCGGCCGCAGGCGCGGTCGGGATGCCGGCCTTCGCCCGCGCCCAGGCCAAGCCGGGCGTGCCGTCCGATCCCGTGAAGATCGGCATCCTGGCCATCCGCGCAGGCATCGCGGCGCCCGTGGGCGCGGCGGGGCTGCGCGGCACCGAGTGGTGGGCGGATCGCGTCAACAAGTCCGGCGGCATCCTGGGCCGCCAGGTGCAGCTCGTGGTCGAGGAGGAATCGACCCCGAAGGACACGGTGGAGCGCTATCGCAAGCTCATCCTCCAGGACAAGGTGGAGGTGGTGATCGGCGGCATCTCCACCGGCGTGACGCTCGCCCTCGGTCCCGTGGCGGAGGAGATGGAAGTGCCGTGGCTGTCCTGGGACGGCACGACGCAGAAGGGTGTGGAAGAGACCATGCCCAATCCCAAGTGGGCGTTCAAGAGCGTGGACAACGAGGTCGAGGCCATCGTGGCGGGGCAGCTCACGCCCAAATACTTCAAGGGCATCAAGACGGTGGCGGGCATCGGCAACGACTACTCCTACGGCCACGACTGCTGGGAGACGTACCAGGCCGTGCTCAAGCGCTATATCCCGGACGTGAAGTTCGTGCTCGAGCTCTTCCCCAAGCTCGGGGTCACGGACTTCACCTCCCACATCGCGGCCATTCAACAGGCCAAGCCCGATCTGCTCATGTGCTCCTTCTGGTCGGGCGACGCGACCATCGTCATGAAGCAGGCAGCCGCCGTGGGGCTCTTCAAGAACATGAAAGGCGTGTTCACCACCGCAGGCGGCGTGCACGACTCGCTCAAGAAGGAGTTCACGCCGGAGGGGCTGCTCCTCGGCTACAACACGATGTACTTCGACGATCCCAAGGGCTCGGCGCTTCTCAAGCAGTTCGTGCGCGACTACAAGGCCAAGTACAACGAGTACCCGCCTTACGAGTGCGACCACGCCTACTTCAACGCGGAGTCCTACAAGGTCGCGGTGGAGAAGGCCTACGCGCAGTCGAAGCAGTGGCCGGCCAAGGCCCAGGTCGTGAAGGCCCTCGAGGGCATCGAGGCGGAGTCGCTCTCGGGCACGCGCTCGTGGCGAACGGATCACGTGCAGATGTGCAACTTCTACCAGGGCATTACCACCCACAAGAACAGCTACGACTTCGTGACCATCAATCCCATCGAGGTGGTCTCCACCAAGGTCGCCATGAAGCCGGCAGGCTCCAAGCTCATCGAGTGGATCAACGGCTGGAAGATCTGAGTCCGTATCTCCCTCTCTCCTCCGGGGAGAGGGCAGGGTGAGGAGAATTTCGACGTGATTGATCGCAGAGTGTTCCTCGCCGCCCTTGGTCTGGGTGCCCTCGCCTCGTCGAAGGCCGCGCAAGCGCAGCGGGCGGGGAAAGTACCTATGGTAGGTGTCATCAACGCTGGGGTCGGCCCGCGATCGACCACCATCGATACCACCCGACAGGGCCTGCGCGATCTCGGCTACGTCGAGGGCCAGACGATAGCGTTCGACGTCCGGTTCGCCGGCCTGAAGCAGGAGGCCTTCCCTGGGCTCGCCGCTGATCTCGTGCAGCGAAAGGTCGACGTGATCCTTGTAAGCGGTCCGGCCGGTATCCGGGCAGTGAAAGATGCAACCAGCGCGATCCCGATTGTCGCCCTCGATTTGGAGAGCGACCCCGTGCAGGCGGGGTTTGTCCGGAGCCTCGCTCAGCCGGGCGGAAACATTACGGGATGCTTTCTCGATCAACCCGGGCTGACCGGCAAATGGCTGGAGTTGATCGGAGAGGCCGCGCCGGGAGTTCGGCGCACCGCGGTGCTGGCGGATATGACGACGGGGCCGTGGCAGCTTGCGGCCATCAAGGCGGCGGCGGAAAAGCTCAAGATCGAGCTGCAGGTGCTCGAGATCCGCCGATCCGAGGAGCTGGACCATGTGCTCGGAGCGAGTCTCAAGAGTGGATCACGAGCCCTCGTCCAGCTGTCATCGCCGATCTTCGACAGCCCGCTCGCCAGACGGATCGCCGACTTCTTGCTGAAGAATCGCCTGCCGGGGATTTCCATGTTCAGCCGGTTCACGGAGGCCGGGGGGCTCATGTCCTACGGGCCGAACCAGTCGGAGTACTACAAGCGCCTCGCTGTCTACATCGACAAGGTCCTCAAGGGCGCGAAGCCCGCCGA
>JBKOVG010000231.1:0-11225 GCA_046723845.1 Candidatus Methylomirabilota bacterium
CTTCTCTACCTTTCGATCGTTCGAAGGCGGTAGTACGCGTAGCGGCCGGGTCCTGTCACCGGGGAGGGGGCTCTCCGGCTGCGTCACCCACTCGCCTGAATCGCAGCCCTGCGGGCTGCGCGCAGGAGGAGGGGGTCCCACTCCGCCTGAGCGCACCCCTCCCCCCGACGCCACCCGGCCGGTCGCACGCGCGACAACCGTGAATAGGCCGGATTAGACCTCACGCCCGTTTTTGGATGCACGTCCCAGAGCCGCCAGTCGTGGCCGGGCAGCACGTGCCGGCGCGACCCGCGGCGCCGTCGCTGCCGTCACAAGGACATCCCGTTCCGGGCGAGGCAGGCCTCGAGCTCGACGGAGGTGCCGTGGATGCGCGGCACCGTGCTCGCCACGGGGACGCTGTCGCTGCCCCACTTCGCACCGGAGCCGGTCAGCACCACGACCACGCGCATGTTCTCGTCGAGGTCGCCCATCTGCACGAGCTGCTCGACTCCCGCCACGGCGAGGGCCGAGCTGACCTCGGCCCAGATGCCTTCGCCACCGAGGCTCCGCGCCGCCGCGATCGCGGCTTCGTCGGACACGGGGATGGCGGTGCCGCCAGACTTGCGCACGGCATCGACCGCCCGCGCGCTGGCCAGGCCCTCGTTGATGGAGGCGGCGACCGAGGGACTGGGGGAGAGCCGCACCGAGGTGCCCGCCTGGAGCGAGGCGGCGATGGTGGCGGAACCCACGGGCTGGCAGGCGATCATGCGCGGGATGCGATGGATGATGCCCAGCTCGTGGAGGTCGCGGAAGCCCTTCCACGTGCCGTAGAGGCCGTTGCCGCGTGCGCAAGGAAAGACCACGGCATCCGGCACGTCGCTGAGATCGCGCACGATTTCCCAGGCGATGGTCTTGTAGCCCTCGACGCCGAAGGGATTGTGGACGCGCGTCTCGAGGAACAGTCCCGCGGGGAACCAGCCGTGCTCGTTGACGAGATAGTCCACGAGGCTGAACCGGTCGGGCCCCTCGATCACCACGGGCTGGCCGCCGAAGTGGACGATCTGCTCGAGCACGAGGCTGGGCACGCTGTCGGCGCACAGGACGACGCAGGGCAGGCCCGCCACCGCCGCGTAGGCGGAGACGGAGGCGCCGTAGTTGCCCGTGGAGGACACCACCACCTTCTGGAAGCCGAGGCTCTTCGCCACCGAGACGGTGACCGCAGCGTAGCGGTCCTTGAAGGACAGCGTAGGGTTGGCGCCCTCGCACTTGAAGAGCAGCTCGGGCAGGCCGAGGGCGGGTCCGATGCGCCGCGAGCGCACGAGGGGCGTGTTGCCTTCGCCGATGGTGAGGCGCGAGGCGGCATCGGGCACGGGCAGGCGCGGGGCGAAGCCCCAGAACCCGTCGCGCGTCGCCCCGAAGGGCGCCGCGGTGGGGCGCGCGTCGCCCGGGTACACCGCCTCCAGCACGCTGACCGTACCCTGCCGCCCGCAGTCGGGACAGCCGAGGAACCACGCATCGAGCCCGCTCCGGAAGCGGCAGCGGACACACTCGAACATCACGCTGAGGGTCACGGGACGGTGACGGCCGGCAACGTCCTGGGGTGTGATCCCTCCGCGGAGGGGCGCGCGGCGGCGCGGGCGAGCGCCGACTTCTTAAGGTCGACGAGCAGGGCGCGGAGCGGCCCGAGCGCCTCGGGATCGATGCGCTCTGGGAACAGCACGAGCTTCTTCTTGGGGGCGAGCTTGTGCACGGTGTCGTAGGACTCCGGGGTCGCGTACACCCTGGGGCAGCCGGCCACGAGCCGGGCCATGCCCTTCGGGTCACGGTAATGGGTGATCTCGATGCTCTTCGTCGTGTAGAACTCGATGAGCTTGGTGAAGCGCAGGGCGGACTTGGAGTTGCCACAGACGAGTCCGACACGAGCCCCCGGCCGCTGGGCCGAGGTGAGCATGTCCAGCAGTACGGAGGGCTCGGGCGCGATGTGCAGACCGATGATCCGGGCGCCCGCGAGCTGTTCCTGGACGTCGTCCAGATGGAAGTAAGGGACCACGAAGAGATCGGCGCTCCGCGCGGCGGGGAGGCTTTGTATCAGGGCCCAGCTCACCGCGGTGCCCAGGAGAGACGAGAGATCGCTCGCATGCTGCTGGGCGTCGATCCGGTTGCACTCGACGAGGACGATCTGGGGCGCGGCCATCCCGTAGAAGGAGGTCAGTTCCTCGTTGACCGTCTGGACCACCTGCTCGGGGCGGAGGCCGAGCATGCGCGCCGACCGCAGGGCGGGCTCGAGGGTCCGACGCAGCTCGCCGCGAAAGACGTCCTGGGCGGGCAGGGAGCGCCGGGCCGACGGTGCGGCTCGCGCGCGACGGCCGCGCGAGACGTCGAGCAGTCCCTCGCGGGTCAGGAGTCCGTAAGCCTTGCTCACCGTGTTCTTGTTCACCTTGAGGTCTTCGCCGAGCTGGCGAGCCGAGGGGAGAGGGGCGCCCGGCTTCCACGTCCCGGCGAGGATGCCGTTGCGGACCACGGTGATGACCTTGTCGACGGAGCCCATCGACGCCTGCCCTCCCTCTGTCCTAGGCAGGCATACAGTACGGTCACCCCGACCATCTGTCAAATCGGGGAACATTCGCACCACGTCGCGTGTGATTGCAAGGGGCGATCCGGCGCGGGTAGACTCTCGCCGCCCGCACCCGCGTGAGGGCACGCACTCGAGCCAGGGGAGGCGCCATCGTGGTGACGAAGGAGCGGTTCGAGCAAGGGCTGACGGTGAGCCAGTATCTCGATCAGATGATCATGAACAAAGAGCGAATTCTCGCCGCGCTGAAATCGATCACCGCCTCGCCCGGCAACACGCAGGTCCTGGCGCGCCGGCCGGGCACCCGGCGGATCCTCGTCATCACCGAGGACTGGTGCGGGGCGGCCATCGCCTCGCTTCCCTACGTGATCAAGCTCGTGGAGGGCGCGCCGCAGATCGAGATGCGGATCTTCCTGCGCGACGAGAATCCGGACCTGATGGACCAGTTCCTCAAGGACGGACGCTACCGCTCGATTCCCGTCTACGTGTTCTTCGACGAGCAGATGAACGAGCTCGCCCGCTTCATCGAGCGCCGGCCGGACTGAGGGCCGCCACGGCCAGTCCCCGTCCGCGCATGGCCGTCAGATGCGACTGTTGAGCACGTAGAAGGGCTGCGTGGGGCCGTCCAGCCACTCTCCGTACCAGCGCTGATAGTAGGGCTTGAGGCGCTGGAGCATCTCCGCCCGCCGCCGCTGCTCGTCCCCGATGGTCTTGGCCGCCCGGCGGATCTCCTGGTAGAGGGCGGGCACGTCCATGGTGAGGAACACGCGGTCTTCCATGATTACCCGGCCGCCGATCACCGCGGTGGCCACGTCGGCGCCCATGGCGCGATGGAGGAAGGCCTCCACGATGTCGAGCTCGCCGGTGAGCCACGGATCGTCGAGCACGCGATCGAGGTCGACGAGGATGGCGTCCGCCTTCATGCCCGGGGCCAGCGCGCCGAGGCGTCCCGCGAAGCCGAGGGCGCGGGCGCCGTTGAGCGTGCCCATGGCCAGGACCTCCCGCGCCGACAGTGGCGGGGTGGCGAGGTCGTAGCTGGGCACGCGGTGGAGCTTGTGAAGCATGCGCAGCTCCATCACGGCGTCCTCGTCGTCGTTGATGGTCTTGTCGTCGAGGCCCAGGGCCACGTTGACGCCGCGCCGGGCCATCTCGTACACGGGCGCGAGGCCGTTGCGCATGCCCAGGTTGCAGCTCGGATGGCTGGTGATGGAGGCGCGCCGCGCGGCGAGGATGTCGATGTCACGATCGGTGACCCAGATGGCATGGCCCAGGGCGACCTGCTCGTCGATGAGTCCGCGCTCGTCCAGCCACGCCACCGCCGTCTGGCCGTAGCGCCGCAGCGAGAAGGCCTTCTGGATGGGCGTCTGCAGGCAGTGCATGTGGATGGGTACCTTGCCCAGACGCTCGGAGGTCTCGCGGGTGCGGGCGAGGAACGATTCCGTCACCGCTTGCGCCCAGCTCGGGCTCAAGAGGATGCGCGTGTCGTCGGTGTTGAACTTCCCGTAGAGATGGTCGAAGAGATCGAAGTAGTCGCGCTCCATGGCCGCGCTGTCCAGGTTGACCAGCGGCTCCGCGAAGGCGCGCAGGTCGGCGGGCAGAGTGGCGAGGAAGGCCCGCGAGTCGAGAACCAGCTTGTCCACGTTGCGCACGCCAGGCGAGAAGGCGAGCCGGAGGCCGCCCTCGAGATAGGTGCGGATGGCGCGCTCGCAGAGATCGAGGGCCCGCGGTCCTTCCGTGTCGAAGCCCATGTGATGTAGCGTCGTGCAGCCACTCCGCACGTGGCGCACCACGCCGAGGGCCGCGGTGAGCTCGGGATCGAAGGGCGGCATGATCGCCCAGTCGAGGAGATTGTTCTCGAGGTAGTCGTTGAGCACGCCCTTCTGGATGGGCGAGATGGCGCGCCCGTGGCTGTGCGCGTCGATGAGCCCGGGGAGGAGGAGCTGCCGGCCGTTGCCGACCACCCGGGTCCCCGGGTGCTCCCGCCGCAGCGTCGGCCAGTCGCCGACCTCGATCACGCGGTCGCTCGTGACGAGGACGGCGGCATCGGTGAGCACGCGCGTCTCCGCCGCGCTCGTGAGCAGATACTGTCCCCGCAGCAACAGTTCCATGGGCACGACCTCCCGTGCGCGCTCGAGGGCGGCGCGTGCCCGCACTCTACCGTGAACCACCCGCTTGTCAACGACGGCGGACGGCCCCGAGGCGTGAGCCCGTGGCCGTCCCCAACTTGGTCTTCAACGAGGACAATGTGTGGCCGAGCCATGCCGAGAACCTGCACGCGGCTAGCCCGAATTATTCACGACCACGCGGAGCGCGAGGCGGGTCGGGGCCCGTCGTCAGGGGCGGGGGAAGCGCTCCCGCTGCGTCACCCACTCCGCCGGAGCGCTCCCCCGCCCCCGACGCCATCAGCCCCGATCGCACGTGCGGCACTCGTGAGTAATCCAGGCTAGCGAGGGATTCCTCATCGTCATGCGCGAGCCTCGCCGCCCGCACTTATTCTCAGGCTGGCCCTCTGTTCTGCGCGTCAGCTCATGGTCAGCACCACGCGAAAACGCGCTCGGCCGCTGAGCATTTGCTGATAACCCTCGGCGGCCTTCTCCAGCGGGAAGCGCTCGATCATCGGGCGGACCCCGGTGAGCGAGCTGAAGGCCAGGGTGTCCTCGGAATCCTTGGCGGTGCCGGACGGCCAGCCGTGAACCGACCGGCGGGGCAGGATGATCTGAAGCGGGCTGATGGACAGCGGCTCCGGCGCCGCCCCGACCACGATGAGCTTGCCGCCCGGCGCCAGCCCGTCGACCAAGGCCGAGATGGCCTTGGCGTCGGGAGCGGTGGCGAGGATCACGCGGGCGCCGCCCAGCTTCTGCAGGCTCTCCGCGGGAGCGCTCACCCCGCCGTCGATGTAGTCGTGCGCGCCTAGCTTCCGGACGAACGCGTCCTTGTCGGCACCACGGCCGATGGCCACCGTACGGAAGCCCATCTGACGGGCGCACTGGATGCCGAGATGCCCGAGACCGCCGATGCCCTGCACGGCGACGAGGTCACCCGCTCTCCCTCCCGAGTTGCGCAGGGGGTTGTAAACGGTGACGCCCGCGCAGAGGAGGGGAGCCGCCTCCGCGCTCGGCAGATCGTCGGGCATGGCGGCGACCGCCTCGGCGGGCACGACCATGTACTCCGCGTAGCCGCCATCGAAGCTAAGCGAGGTGATCTTCTCGAAGCGGCACAGGATGAAGTCGCCGCGACGGCAGGGATCGCACGTGAAACAGTGCCCGCCATGCCACCCGACACCGACGCGCTGGCCGACCTTCCAGATCTTGACGTCGGCGCCCACGCGGTCGATGCGCCCTGCGATCTCGTGGCCGGGGATCCGCGGATAGGTGAGTCCGGGAAAGAGCCCGTCCTTGACCATCACGTCGCTGTGGCAGACGCCGCAAGCCTCGACCTTGACGCGCACCTGGTTGCGCTCGGGCTCAGGAATCGGGCGCTCCACGAGCTCGAAGTCGCCTCCGGCCTTGGTCACCTGCACGGCCTTCATGGTTGCCATGACGTGTCCTCCGGATGAGAGCGAGAAAGGCTCCTAGGGGCCGGGACCGAAGCACGACGTGAGCACACCGCGCGAGCAGACGCACTCCTGCGGCGCGCCGTCCTTGCCCCTGGTCATGACGATGCCGCTCGGGCAGGTGCGCTCTGTCACCCGGTGGGGCGCCAGCTGGAATGCCGTGCCGACGATGGCCAGGACGCCCACGATGATCAAGATCCAAGCGTATCGCTTCATCGGCTCTGCTCCTGGCGAGCCTTCCGTCTTTCGATGGGATTGTACTGCCGTGGATGCAGGTGAATCTCGATTCAGCTGATTCCGGAAAAGGTTTCCGGGTGAGCGCCCGCGCGTTCCATGTGCGCTGCCCGTGCAGGAGGCAACGATCTACGCGCGGGTTGACAACTATCTCAAGGGGCGCCTCGCCGGCCGACGGGCCTGGAGCCGGCCGCCGACCGCGGCTAGCCGGAAAAGACGGGCAGCACCTCGGCGGTGAAGCGCTCGAACTGCTGGAACTGATCTTCGCCCACGAAGCGGAGGCAGAGATCGGTGACGCCGGCGTCGGCGTAGCGGTGAAGGGCGGCGATGACCGCCTCCGGGGGTCCGAGGCCCATGGTGCCGCGCATGTGGACGCCGCCACCGTAGTAGGCTGCGAGGAACTCACCGGTGCGGCGCTCGGCCGTGCGCACGTCGTCCTCGAAGCGAACGGTGGTGTAGACGCACAGAGGAAAGTTCGGCAGGCTCCGGCCGTGCCGAGCGAGCGCCTCGTCGGCCCGCTCCCGGACGATCCGGCAGTCTTCGGCCTCGATGTAGGTGGTGATGATGCCGTCGCCCAGCCGCGCGAACCGATCGAACTGCGCGGGGAGCATCTTGCCGCGATTGGCGGCGGTGATCAGCACGGGCGGTCCCGCCTCGGTCCAGGGCAGGGGGCCGATGGTGTGCTCGGTCAGCTCGTAGTCATCGCCGCGGTGCGTGACGGGCTCCCCGCGCCAGAGCCGGCGCCAGACGTCGACGTGCTCCTCGAGCCGCCGGAGCCGTCGCTTGTGGTCGGCGCCGCACGCCGCCCACTCGCGCTCCGCCGAGGGCAGACTCCATCCCACGCCGAGGCCCAGGATCACGCGTCCCCGCGAGATGTTGTCGACGTTGGCGATCTCGTTCGCGAGGACCACGGGATGACGGAGGGCGGGGAGGAGCACGGCCGTGCCGAGCTGGACGCGCTCGGTGATGCCCGCGAGGTGAGCCAGCGTGGTCACCGCCTCCAGACGCGGCTTGGCCACGATGCTGTCACCGACCCACACGGCGTCGTAGCCGGCGCGGTCGGCGAGGCGCGCCATGCGCCAGCACATCCCGACGTCGGGCCTGCGCGCCGACTCCATGACCACGCCGCGGGTGGGAATGAGCACGCCGATACGCATCTGGGTCACCTCCCCGGCCCGTAGTCTAAGCTACCCTCGAACGGGCCGGCGCCGTTTTCGGGGCGCGGACGTGATCCATGCTGGGTGACGGCCTTCGTGAAATCCGCGACGCTCGCTTTTGGGAGCGAGAGCCGAAGGAGTAGCGCCTCCCCGATACCTAGCCGATGGTGTAGTCTCGGTGCCGCCGACCTGAGATTGCTGCCATCACGGCGGGCGAGCTCGGGCCGCGACTTGGACGAGGTCCCATCGCGTCAGCGTGGGCTCCGGAGGCGCACATGGAGCACTCCACTCATCGGAGCGGATCGGCGTACGGCTCGGTCGACCCGGTGTGCGGGATGACCGTCGAGCCGGGCGCCGACAGCCTCACGCTCCAGCACGGCGGCCGCCGGTATGCGTTCTGCAGCCGTCACTGCCTGGAGAGATTCCGATCGGATCCCGTCGCGTACGTCGACTCGAAGCTCGAGGCCGCACCCGCAGACCAGCCGGCCGAACCCGGCCGCGCGATCTACACCTGCCCGATGCATCAGGAGATCCGACAGAGCGGGCCCGGCGTCTGTCCGAAGTGCGGCATGGCCCTCGAGCCTCTCTCGCCGGTGCCCACGGCGACCCGGGTCGAGTATGTCTGTCCCATGCATCCGGAGATCGTCCGGAGCGCGCCCGGCGCCTGTCCCATCTGCGGCATGGCCCTCGAGCCGCGGACGATCACGCTCGCTGACGAGGTCAATCCAGAACTCGTCGACATGATGCGGCGGTGCTGGGTGAGCGCGCTGCTCTCCGTCCCCGTGCTCCTCCTCGCCATGTCGGATCTCCTTCCCGGGGCGCCGGTGCAGCGGCTCCTCTCCGGCCGCGCCATCGTCTGGATCGAGCTCGCGCTCGCGACGCCGGCCGTGCTCTGGGGCGGCTGGCCGCTCTTCCAGCGGGGGTGGGCGTCCCTGGGGCACCGCAGTCTGAACATGTTCACCCTGATCGCCCTCGGTGTCGGCACCGCATACCTCTCCAGCCTGGTCGCCGCGCTCTCGCCCGGCCTGTTCCCCGCATCGTTCCGCGGCCACGACGGCCAAGTGCCGATCTACTTCGAAGCCGCTGCCGTGATCACCACGCTCGTGCTGCTCGGCCAGGTGCTCGAGCTCCGTGCGCGGAGCCAGACGAGCGGCGCGATCCGATCGCTCCTCGGCCTCGCCCCGCGAACGGCCCGGCGGCTCGAGGCCAACGGCCGCGAGAGGCAGGTGCCGCTCGATCAGGTTGCGGTAGGCGATCGCCTCCGGGTCCGGCCCGGCGAGAAGGTGCCCGCTGACGGCGTCGTGCTCGAGGGAGCGAGCACCGTCGACGAGTCGATGATGACCGGTGAGTCGATGCCCGTGGAGAAATCGGCGGGGAGCCGGCTGACGGGCGGCACCGTGAACGGCACGGGCGGCCTGGTCATGCGGGCGGAGCGCGTGGGGAGCGAGACGCTCCTCGCACAGATCGTGCGCCTGGTGAGCGAGGCGCAGCGCAGCCGCGCGCCGATTCAGCGGCTGGCCGACGTGGTCGCCTCGTATTTCGTGCCGGCGGTCATCCTCGCCGCCGTTGTCACCTTCGCGATCTGGGCCTGGCTCGGCCCGGCCCCGCGCATGGCGCATGCGCTGGTCAACGCCGTCGCTGTCCTGATCATCGCGTGCCCGTGCGCGCTCGGCCTCGCCACGCCCATGTCCATCATGGTCGGCACGGGGCGGGGCGCCCTGGCGGGCATCCTTATTAAACACGCCGAGGCGCTCGAGGTGCTGGAGCGTGTCGACACCCTCGTCATCGACAAGACGGGCACGCTCACCGAGGGCAAGCCGCGCCTCGGCACGGTCGTGGCGATGGAGTCGACCGAGGCCGACATCCTCCGGCTCGCCGCGAGCCTCGAGCGGGGCAGCGAGCATCCGCTGGCCGCGGCCATCGTTGCCGGCGCGCTGGAGAAGGGGCTGTCTCTCACCGAGGCGTCGGACTTCCGATCGCTGACCGGCAAGGGGGTGACGGGCACGGTCGACGGCAAGAAGGTCGCGCTCGGCAATCGAAGCTTGCTCGACGATCTCGGGATCGATCCGTCGGCACTGGGCGACCGTGCCGAGGTGCTGCGTCGGGACGGGCAGACCGTGATGTTTGTAACGATCGACGGTCACCCGGCCGGTCTGCTCGGCGTGGCCGATCCAGTGAAGGCGACTACGCCAGAGGCCATCGCGCGCCTTCACGCGGAGGGCATCCGCCTCGTCATGGTCACGGGCGACAGCCGTACCACCGCGGAGTCGGTCGCCCGCAGGCTGAGGCTTGACCGGGTGGAGGCCGAGGTCTTGCCTGCGCAGAAGGCGGAGACGGTGAAGCGCCTCCAGGCGGACGGGCATGTGGTGGCCATGGCCGGCGATGGCGTGAACGATGCGCCGGCGCTGGCCCAGGCCGACGTGGGCATCGCCATGGGGACCGGCACCGACGTGGCGATGCAGAGTGCAGGGGTCGTCCTCGTGCAGGGTGACCTCCGCGGCGTGGCGCGGGCGCGGGCGCTCAGTCGCGCCACCATGCGGAACATCCGCGAGAACCTCTTCTTCGCCTTCGTCTACAACGTGCTCGGGGTTCCGGTGGCCGCGGGCGCGCTCTATCCCGTCACGGGCATGCTCCTGAGCCCCATGCTGGCGAGCCTCGCCATGACGCTCAGCTCGGTCTCCGTGATCGCCAACGCGCTCCGGCTGCGGCGCCTGCCGCTGTGAGGTGCGAAGCCGGGCGTCGCGCTAGAATGCCTCGAGGTGCTCGCCGCGCCGCCCGCGCGACGGGTGAAGCCGCGACGGCGCGGCCAGCGCTACAAGGCGGGGATGAGGTCCCCGCGCCGTCGCCGCGGATAGCCGCCGGCGTAACGTCCGGCCGGCGGGCATCCTCGTTCCCGACCCTGGGCCCTACTTGCTCGAGCCCGGGATCTCGCACATGTCGAGCACCGAGTCGTAGACGCCGCCGTGGGCCTGGCACATCTGCACCGCCGTCGTCTGCTTTCCCGTCCTCTGGCTGCACACGTTCGCGGTGTAGGTGCCACCCGTCGCCGAGCACATCCGGGCCGAGCTCAGCTTGACGGAGTTGGAGCAGCCGGCGAGCGGCATCGCGAAAAGGCCCAGCGCGGCGGCGAGGAGGAGACGTCGACGGATGGTCATGACAGGTCCTTTCGTGGCAGATGTTCTTCGCGACCTCGGGAGTGCAGAGGGAAGCTCCAGGCTCCATAATGGCGGCCGCAGGTGATCCAAGGAAGAGCGGATAGGGCAGGAGGACACCGATGAGCGACCTTCTCGGTAGCGCGCGGGAGCTTCGCCAGAAGCTCTACCGACTGGAAGTGCTCCTGGACGTCGAGAAGAGCAGCCGAGGCCGGTCGTCGCGGGCCGGAAAGAACCCGGCCAAGGACGCGGAACGCGCCGCCGCCCTCAAGCGGCTGGTCGCCTCGAGACTCATCGAGGCCGACGGCGCCCCAGGCCAGTTCCGCCTCACCCCGGATGGCCACGATTTCCTCAAGGTCGTGCGGTCGAAGGTCGGCTCGGCCGGAGCGCTGGACTGGACGCGCGCCGACGAGATCGATTTCTCTCGGCTCTAGCCTGGATTATTCACGAGTGCCGAACGTGCGATCGGGGCGGGTGGCGGCGGGGGGGGGGGGGGGCCCCCCCCCCCGGGGGCCCCCCCCCCCCCGGGGCCCCCCCCCGGGGGGGGCGTATGAAGGGGTGGTGTTGGACCCGGGGCC
>JBKOVG010000314.1:0-9935 GCA_046723845.1 Candidatus Methylomirabilota bacterium
GGGCCTAGGCGACGCCAAAGAGTCCCCGGGGCCGGACGAGCAGCACCGCGATCACGACGAGGAAGCCCAGCATGTTCACCGTGGCGCTACTCATGAACAGCGTGCCGATCCCCTCGATCCCGCCCAGCAGCAGCCCGCCGAGGACAGCCCCGGGCAAGCTCCCCATGCCTCCGATGATGATGATAATGAACGCCTTCACGACCGGCAGCGCGCCCATCGTCGGGCTCACGGCGAAGATGGGAGCCAACAGCGCGCCGGCGGCGCCGGCCAGCCCACACCCAACACCGAAGCCGAGCGCCGACACCGCCTCGATGTTCACGCCCTGCAACGCGGCGGCGTCGGCGTCCTGCGCGACCGCCCGCATGGCCCTACCGGCCCGCGTGAAGGCGAGAAAGACGTAAAGCGCCGCAATAAGTGCAACCCCCGTGACGATGACCATCAGCCGCTCACGCGACATGACGAGCCCGCCCACCCGAATGACACCCGACACCGCCGACGGCACCGCCTTGTCCAGGACCCCGAACCCCAGCTGCGCCGCGGCCTGCAGAACCCACAGGAGGCCAAGGGAGACGATGAACCCGTTGAGCGTCTTGCCGCGCAGGTGGCGAAACACCAGTCGCTCGGCAAGCACCCCAGCCGCGCCCACGGCGAGGACAGCGAGCAGCAGGGCGAAGAGATAGCTCAGCCCGAAGACGCCAAACACGTAATAGGTAACGAAGCCGCCGAGCATGTAGAATTCACCGTGGGCGAAATTGATAATGCCAAGGATCGAGAAGATCAGCGTCAGGCCGAGCGCGACGAGGATGTACACCACCGCCAGACCGAAGCCGTTCAGCGCCGACTGGATCAGTAGCTGAATAGACATGCTCAGCGGGGGGGCGCTGTCATGCTCGCCCCGCCGGCTCTCGTTCTTGCCCGCGCTTACTTCTTCTTGAGAGCAGTCGGAAGCACCTGAGCAAGATCGACGACCTGCCCGCCGCGCACCTCGCTAATCACGAGCGGGTAGAGAAACTGTCGATCGATACCGTACGTCTCCTTACCGCCGATCACCAGGGGTCCCCAGACCGTTTCGAACCGCTCCTTGGTGAGGACATCCAGCACGCGCTCGGTCTCCACACTGCGGGCCCGCTGCATCGCCTGGGCGAACACGTCGAAAGCGGCATAGTTGGCGACCGCGATGATCCCCGGGACCTCGCCATAGCGCTTCTCATAGGCATCGCCGAACTTGCGGACGGCGCTGTTGACGTGCTCGCTCTTGACGTTGATGTTGGCGGGGCTCCACACTCCCTCGGCCGCCTCGCGCCCGGCGACGCTGATGATCGTGAATGGATTGGTCCCCGCCGTCCACCCCTTGGCGCCCTTGAATCCGAGCTCCATCGCCTGCTTGAGAATCAGGCCCGCCTCGCCGGCTGGTGCCGCGGCCACGTCGATCATGTCCGGCTTCAGGGCGAGCACCTTGGTGAGGATCGGATAGAAGTCCTTGGTGCCACGCTCGTAGTACTCGTCGGCCGCCACCTCAAACCCTAGGCTCTTGAGCGCCTTGACGATCGCCGTGTTCGTGTCCTTGCCGCTGGTGTCGTTCGGCGAGATCGCGGCCACGCGCTTGATGTTCGGGTGGTTCTCCTTGACCCAGCGATAGAAGGGCTCGGCCAGCTCCCATTGACTGAGCATCGAGCGGAAGGAGTACGGCTTGTCAGGGGCGAGGTTGGAGGTGCCCCAGCACACGAACGCGAAGAGAACTTTGTTCGGCTCGGTGATGGTTTGGGCGGCATTGCAGGTCGCCCCGACGGCATTGCCGATGATGTACTTGGTCTTGTCCTGGAACACTAGCTTGTTCGTCGCCGTCGCGGCCTCCGCCGCCTGGGCCTTCTGGTCATAGGCGATGAGCTTGACTTTGTAAACGTCACCGCCGATCTTCAGGCCTCCTGCTTTGTTAATCTCGTCAACCTTCATCTCCGCGCCACGCTGAAGCTCGATGCCGTAGGAGGCTGCCCCGCCGGATAAGGGGCCGAGGAGGCCGATGGTGAGCGTCTTCTCCGCTGCCGGGGCCGGAGCGGCGCCGGGCACGGCTGTCAGAAGGGCCAGGACCACGGCAGCCCCGATGCTGCGTCCGATCGTCATGGATCTCCTCCTTGTCGAGAGCACGGGTCGCTCAGCGGAATCTCGGAATCACGGTTTCGCCGAAGTATTGTAGGGCGCGCAGGACCAGCTCGTGGCGCGGGCCGCCGGGATGGCGGAAGCGGATCAGGAAGTAGTCGGCGCCGACTTCGCGATGCCAGGTCTGCACGCGCTCGACGCAGTCGTCGGGTGAGCCGAGGATCAGACGCTCGAGCGAGATACGCTTGAGATCGAGGTCTTCCTCTTTCTTGATGTCCTGGTAGTAAGAGCCGTGTCTCCAGTAATAGCGGTGCGTGCTCAAGAGACCTGCCTCGTACTCGGCGATGGCCTGCTCTCGTGTGGGCGCCACATACCCCTCGCGGAAGAGAACGACCTTGTGCGGGCGGCCGCGGCTCTCGGCTGTCGCGCGGTAGAGGGCCACCCGCCGCTTCAGCCGGTCGGGGAGCTGAAACGAATCGGCCAGCAGAGCGTCACCCAGTCGGCCGGCGCGCTTCATCGGCTCATCGCCAAGCGCGGCGACCCAGATCGGCGGATGGGGTTGCTGCACCGGCTTGGGCGTCACGACCACGTTGTGCAGCGTGTGGCGCTTGCCAACAACGTAGACCTTTTCCTCCGTCCAGGCCCGGCGGAGGATTTCGATTCCCTCCTCGAAGAGCGAGACCCGGTCGCTCACCTTCAGCCCGAACGCGGCGAAATCGCCTGCCTGGTAGCCCTGCCCCACCCCGAGGATGAGCCGACCCTTGGAGATGATGTCGATGACGGCGCAATCCTCCGCGAGGCGGATCGGATGGTAAAGAGGCAGGATCACGATGCCGGTGCCGATGCGAATCCGCGACGTGCGGGCGGCGATGGCGGCCGCCAACGGCAAGGGTGATGGCAAATAGCCGCTCGGCTCCTGATGATGCTCGGTGAGGAAGAACGAGTCGAACCCGCACCGCTCCGCCTGCTGTGCCTCGGTGATGAGCTCGTCCACCATCTGCGCGAGATCGGTGCCCGGCGCTGGGTGCGTGTTGGCCATCACACCGAACTGAATCATCAACAGGCTCCTGTCACTTCGCGCGCGTCTTGTCGAGCAAGCGCCGGGCCTTGCCTTCGCGGCCGTAGGTGTAGTCGCGCAGGCTCCCGGCTGCCACCAGCTCGACCGTCACTCGGATACCCAGGTCGGACTTGAGCCGATCCTCCAGGATTCGGACCAGCTCCTCCCGGCCGCCGGCGCTGTCCTTCACCTCGACCTGCACGGTCATGTCGTCGCGCACATCGAGCCCGGAGGTCTTGCGCTCCACGACACACAGCCATTCCCCGGTCGTCCGCTCGTCGGAGGTCACCGCCCGCACGCAGGCCATGGGAAACACATTGGTTCCGCGGATCTTTACCATGTCGTCGCTGCGGCCGAGGAAGTGGTCCATCTTGCGAGTGTAGCTGCCACACACGCACCGACGCCTACCATCGCTGACAATGCGGATGTAGTCGCGCAAGTTGTACCGGACCAGCGGCGGGTGGCGGCGGTACAGACTCGTAATGACCAGGTTGCCCTTTTCACCGTCGGGTAGGATGGCGTCGCTGTCCACGTCGGCCACCTCGATGATGAACATGTCCTCCATCAGGTGCAGCCCGTCGTGCTCCTGGCACTCGAAGGCTGGCAGGCCGACCTCGTGGGTGCCGTAGTTATCATAGATCGGGCAGTGCCACGCGCTCTCCATCATCTTCCGCAGGCTGCCGTCGAGGTCGGGCCCAAGGAATGTCGCGATGAAACGCGTGCCCAGGCGGCGAAGATCAAGGCCTTCCTGCTCGGCCACCGATGCTAGGTGCAGCAGGTACTCTGGGAAGCCCGCCCACAGGTTCACGCCCCAGTCGAAGGCAACCTCAAGCTGCCGGCGGCTCGGCGTCACGTTGCCGCTGCCCGTCGTCACCGGGGCGATGCCCGCCCAGTGCAGACAGCTCAAGTAGTAGAACCAGCCCAGGTTGGCGGTCGAAAGCGTCGAGGGAATCTGCATCACATCCCCGGGCCGCGCCCCCTGAATCCACAGCGCCCGCGAGCCTTGAATCCCCTGGATCTCCCATTCGAGCGGGGTGAACAGGGTTGGCCGTGGCATCCCTGTTGTGCCGCCACTCGACTGCAGCTTGATCGGCACCCGAGCCCCGTCCGCGCGTGTGAGGCCTGGGTGTTCCCCGAAAGGCGGATGCATCTTGATGCTGTCCTTGAAGTCCTCGACGGCCACCATCGGCAGCTTGGTCAAGTCATCCTTCGACCGAATGTCCTGCCGGCGCACGCCGTGTGCGGCCCACTTCTTCTGGTAGAAGGGATTCTTCGCAGCCCAGTCCAGGATCTCAAGCAGACGTCGATTCTGGACTTCCTCGATCCGTTTGCGATCGTGGAGGAAGACCGTCTCGGCGTAGTCTTGCGAAGGCGGATAGTCACGGACGAGTCGGTCGAAGTCGAGCGAGCGGTAGTAGTACGGAACGCTCATACGGTCCCCTTTCCGACGCCGTCCGTCACGCTCGGCGCTGCCGAAACCGTGCGAAGTTCGGCGGGCGCTTCTCGAGGAACGCCCGGGCCCCCTCCTGCTGCTCCTCGGCCCAGAACTCCGGGCCCGTGAGGTACCGCCGCAGCTGGTCGCCCTGTCCGAGCAGGGCGTTGAACTCCTCCACAAACGACGCCTTGAGGATGCGCAGGCACGTCGGGGAGAGCGCGAGGATCTCACTGCACCACTTGTTGACCTCGTCATCCAGCGCGGTCATCGGCACGACGACGTTGACAAGGCCCATCTCGTACGCCTGCCGCGCGGTATACCGACGGGCGAGCATCCACATCTCGCGTGCCCGCTTGGCGCCGACCACCCGCGTGAGATAGCTTACGATGCCGCCACACGCCGGACTGCCGACCCGCGGCCCGTTCTGACCGAAGATCGCGTGCTCGGCCGCAATGGTGAAGTCGCAGAAATAGGCGATGTGGTTGCCAGCGCCGACGGCGTAGCCATTCACCCGAGCGATGATGGGCTTTGGGCAATGCGACAGCGTTTGGTGGAACAGGTAGGGCTCGAGGATCTGCCGCTCCAGCCCGCCTTCCTTTTCCCAGTTCACATCCCCGCCGGCGCAGAAGGCCTTGTCTCCCGCCCCGGTGAGAACCACGACGCCCACCTCCGGGTCCGCCCCCGCCGCCTCGATGGCGAGCGTCATTTCCTTCAGGGTGTCGCCGGTGAACGCGTTGTACTGCTTGGGTCTATTGATCGTCACTCGCGCGACTTGGTCGCGCAAATCGTAGAGAAGGTCGCGGTAGGCCATAGGTGACTCAGCGTCCTCTGGAGTCGCCGTTGCCATTGACGGCGTTGAAGCCCAGACCCAACAGCATGAAACGGACGAGGTCCCGGTCAAGGGTCTTCCGCGGGACGTGCTGCCGGCCGAAATCCCACCGCCGCATCGCGACGATCAGCGGCAGGAAGGTCACGATATTGGCAACCACCCGGCTTTCACCGATCGTCACGCGCCCGTGTCGGCGCGCTTCGACGAGGATGCCCTCAACCATGTCGATGAGTTCCGCCACCCGGCCCAGGATAGCGTGAAGCGAGCGGCGATCAAGCGCGTGGCTTTCGCGGTACACGAGCAGCACCGTCTCCTCGTGCGCATGGACCGCCTCGACGAGCACCTCCAGGGCCCGCGCCAGTCGTTGCGCCGGATCCACGATGCCGTGCACGGCACGAGCGAGCGCCTCCTGGTGTGCGCGCACCTTCTCCTCGCATACCAGATAGAGGATGTCGCCCTTCGAGCGGACATAGTTGTAGATCGTTCCTTGCGTGAATCCGGCGGTGCGGCCGATCTCGCGCACGGTAGCGCGATGGTAGCCCTTCCGCGTGAATACCTTCAGCGCCGCGCGGGCAAGCCGTTGGCGCCGCTCGTGCACAAGCTCGCGGTCCTTGATGTTGGTCGCGATGAGGCGGTTCATACTGAGCGCTCAGTCAGCCGCGGCATCATCCACGCTCAGAATGCCTTTGTCAAGGTGCCCCCTATCGCAGTGCGTCGAGGCATCCGTTGCAGATGCCGGAGTCTAAGGACGGCAGTGACGGCGCCAGACCGTCAAATCGATGATGAATAGGTCTCGGCGTGGTCGATCCGTGACCATTATGGCCGAAGCGCCGAAGAAGCGCCTCTGGGCAGTTTTCAGTAGTTCACGGCTCGCAGATTTCAAGAGCCCGACCTATAGACCGAGCGCTAATGGGCACAAATGTGGGCACAACGACCCGTTTCTGGCCATTCTTGAGAATGCGAATGCAACTATCTAAACTACTTACGAGGACCCAGGCCTGGGACTAGAAATCCTATGCTTCCCCTTGGAACGGGAGCGAGCAGAAGGCTTGGAAGGGGCTATCGGGAAACCGAGAATCAGTGTCCCAACATCTTTCGACTCCTATCAGGTCGTATCAGCAGCGACAGCCTAGTCACTAACATCTTCAGGACCACGGGCCCGCCTCAAGTCGTGTACGACCTTCTGTAAGGTCTCTCCCGCTTGGACTCGCCGATACACTCTCTTGCGCGCAGCTTCTCGACTCAACCCTTTGGATTCAAAGTGCTGCCTGGCCTCCTCCCTATGCCGCCGCATATCAACGAATTCCTCTGCTGCCTGCAGAAATTTCGAAATGTTCGAAGGCACACTCGTCATGTTCTGAACTCTACCTAGGTCCTTTAACGAAATCCGCGGCAGCACCCCTTGACTCATAAGCCGATACGCTGTCCGTCGCGACAAACCCACCCGGTCGAGGACGCTCCCCTCTTGCCTGTTCTTATCTCGTTCTATTTCAAAGCAGACCCGATGTAGATATAACCCTAGTCCCTTCCAGTCGCGCGGAAGCGAGAAGTGTTTTTTCAGCCGGGAGACCACCTCCCACAGCACACCATCCTCCAATCGCGTTCGTCGGCCTCGTTCCGCAAACTCTCGGAGGAGCCTCCAGGCCTGGTCGTCTAGTGTTAGTTCGATCAACCCACCCTGAAACAGATAGAGGAACAGCACGAACCGCGTGGCACTGAGAGGCGTGTTTCTCGGATCGATCCACCACGTTCCCTCATTCTCTCCAGAGAGAGCCTTCCTCAGAACCTTTTAGCCAAACATCGCGAATCTCGTTTCTCGACATAAAGCGTCTCGGGACGTCCTTTAGTAGATTCTCTAGCACGCTCCTGGGGACATGGGGCCATCGCCGACGACGTGACCTCTCACCGGCAAGCCCCACGCTAATGGGGACAATCCGATCTTCAGGCTGAGCTAGGCCGACTAGCGCAAGATCCCGCGGTTTTCCGCCATAGAAGTTGACGTCGATCCCAATTAGCCGCGACCGTACTACGCGAGCACGAAGGACACACAAAAGCCCTGCCTTCCCATCTATATTTTACCGCCCCACCCCAGAGGGTCCACTCGACCTACCGCGCCCCTGAGGTCTAATTACGAATCAGTTGCGGGCCTTCGCCGATAAGCCACGCGCGGCAACTGCCCCTAGCTGCGCCAACGCGATGCCCAGGAGTGACTCGGCAACCAGGCAGGGCAATATTGCCGTCGCTTCCGGCGATCGATGATCGGAGCAAAGTGTTCGCAACCGAAAACCACTAGCACCTTCGGAAGTCGCATCTGCCCGTCCGTGCGCTGGAATGCGCTGGAGTGTGCCCGAGTTGGGCACAAATCTCGGCACAAACTCAAGTCGTGGAGAATTTCAAAGCGGGCAACTCGTTGAAAAGAATGGTGGGCAGGGACGGGATTGAACCGCCGACACCAGGATTTTCAGACCCCACTTCCTTCCCTCCCTCAGAGACATGATTCGTCGCGATCCGTTTTTATTCGCAACCTTACTCTTCTATCGGCCCACGATAAAGACGAATAAAAACAGATAAAATCAAATCACTCGGTACGAGTACAGTCCGAGTCGGTCAGCCGACGACTGATGCTGGATGAGATATCTAAGTGGGCGAGGAAAAAGGTCGAGGTAGGAGAGAAAACCCTTCGGTTGAAGGCGGGACCGTAGCGGATTGAAACCCGTGTTTAGTGTCCGCCACGCGCTAACTGTTTCACGTCACGCAGTTGGAGCATGTTGACTCAACAACGTGCCCTAAAGGGATTCAAATTCTGAGGGTGCTTCGAGGCCAGCCCTGCGCCCGCCGCCCTGAGGGCACCCAAAACGGCTTATACGCCCTCGGCGCCAGAGTGCCACAGTCCGGCGTGCTTCTAATCCACGTGTGACCTAACCCCAATCCGAAAATAAATGTTGAGTGAAAGTCCGATGGCTCTGAAGCAAAAAGGCCCCCTGTGTGGTCTTAAGGGAGAACACGCCAATGTTGCTCCCCTCACACAGGAGGCCCCTCTGATGCGGCTGAGCGTAGCGAGTCTGCGACGGATGATCAAGGGGAAGTTGCGGGTCGAGTTTGTGCACCAGGAGTTGACGTCGTACAGCGGTCTGGAACTGCTCCGCCGCTACTTGCGCCAGCACGACCTGCCGAGCCGGCTGCACGCCGCGTGTGAGACCACGGGCGGAGACTACGGAGGCGGCCGGCTCGCGCTGCTCGTCCTGGCGTTGCTCTACGTGGGCGCTCGCCGCCTCGAGCACCTGCGCTATGTTGCGGGCGATCCCCTGATTGCGCGCTTCTGCGGGTTGGGGCGCCTCCCGACCGCCCGCACCGTCGGCAACTGGCTCCGCCAGTTCACGCAGAACACCCTGGCGTCCCTGGTCCAGCTCAACCACGCCCTCGTCATCGAGGCAGTCCAGCGCCACGCCCTGCCGCGCCTGACCATCGATGTCGACGGTACTGTGGTGCGGACCGGCGCCACCGTGGGCTGGGCCTTCCGCGGCTTCAATCCTCACCACCGGAAAGATCCCAGCTACTACCCATTGCTGGCCCACGTCGCCCAGACGGGCCACATCCTGCGCGTGAAGAACCGGCCCGGCAATGTGCACGACTCCAAACAGGCCGGAGCCTTCCTGCGCGAGGTGATCACCGGTCTGCGGACGGCGTTTGGCCGACGCCTCCCCTTGGAATTCCGCATGGACGCCGCGTTCTTCCAGCGCGACGTCCTGCGCCTGCTGGCCGCCCGGGACTGTGCCTACGCCATCAAGGTCGGCTACTGGCACTGGCTGCCCCTCAAGCAGCTGGCGGCCGCGCGCGAGCGCTGGCTGCCCGTGGCCCCGAACGTGACCGGCTTCTTCCATGACCTCGATATCCCCCAGTGGAACCTCCAGCTCCACGTGATGCTCTACCGCAAGCACGTCGCCCACGAGAGTCCCAAGAACTTCCAACTCGATCTCTTCACCCCTGACGACGGCCACTTCGAGTACGCCGCCGTCGCCACGAACCTCCCCCTGGATCTGCCGGCTCTGTACGCCTTCATCTGCGGTCGCGGCGCCCAGGAAAAGACCATCGCGGAGCTCAAGGGGGAGTTCGCCCTCGACGTCATCCCCACGCGCCACTACGGCGCCAACAGCGCCTGGCAACAGCTCAGCGTTCTCGCCTATAACCTCATCCGGAGCTTCCAACTCGAGACCCTGGCGGTGCCCAAACCGCGCTCCCGCAAACGCACCTATGCGTACCTGATCCGGAGCATGCGCACCCTGCGCTTCCTGCTCGTCACCCGGGCCGGCCGCCTGACCCGCATTGGCGGCCGCCACGTCCTGCGCCTCTCCCACAACCCGGCGACCGAGGCCCTCTATGCGTCCATCGACCACCGTCTCACCGCCTAAGTTATTTTCGGATCGGGGTTAACGTGACATTTTCACTGAACAGCGACAGGGGGCCCTGAATGGGTGCTGTTGGTCCATGAGAATGTCACCCCCTAGTCACTGCAGCAG
>JBKOVG010000225.1:0-5360 GCA_046723845.1 Candidatus Methylomirabilota bacterium
CGCCTGCCTGCACCCCGCCCGCTTTCCGGACATTCGTCCCTCCAGGCCGTAACAGGCGACGGCGAGTATAACTCAGTCCGGTTCGCCGCGCCGGAGCCGATCGGCAAGTCGAGATTCTGCGGTCACATACGGACGTCCTGAAGGTCCAGGAGGGGGCCGCTGGCTCGCCCCGGACAGGCCCGGATCGATCGAAGGGCCGCCTCCTCCTCGAACCTCGAGGCGGCCCGTATGTGAACCTCGAGGCGGCCCGTATGTGACCTCAACACGACTTCCTCGTCGGCCACCGCGCGGCAAGCCGGGCTGAGTTATACTCGCCGCCGCCTGCTTCGACCGGAGGGTTGAAGTGTTCGTACGGGGGACGATGTGCAGGCAGGCGCGGGGGGCTGACGACAAATCGGCGGCGGCGGCGCATAGCCGATTTCGCGCCGGCTCGTACCCGATCCACGCGGCAGACGCCGCGACGCGTCTGGCGGCGCTATGAGCCGGGCGGCGAGACTGGGCGCCGTCGGGGTGGCCACGGCCTTCGGCGTCGCGCTGATCGTCTACTACATCGTCTCGTACCTGATGGTGACGCCGCCGGTGGTCGCCGCGACGGGATCGAAGCCGCATGTGCATCTCACGCTGCAGACCGTTGCCTCGTTTGGACATCGGCCTCATACCGAGTGGGTGTCGTACCTCGCCCGGAGCCCGGATGGCACGTGGGTGCACAGCACGGTCCTGCGCGTGCCGTCGCACTCGACGGTGACCGTCACGGTCTACCAGTTCGATACGGCCACCGGGCTGCGGAATCCGTTTTGGGGTCAGCCGCGCGGGACGAGCGGCGGGACGATGAACGTCGACGGTAAGACGTTGGACGTGCTCGATCCGGATCTTGCGTCCCACACGTTCGCGATCCCAGACCTCGGAGTGAGCGTGCCGCTCAAGGGTGTTCCGGACGACGCAAAGAACCAGTGCAGCGTTGCGCCCTGCAGCCTCTCCCAGGCGCACACAACGGTGACGTTCTCGTTCAAGACCGGTGATCCGGGCAAGTTCCGCTGGCAGTGCTTCGTTCCCTGTGCAGCCGGCTTTCCGCTTGGCTTCGGCGGGCCGATGCAGAGCCTTGGCTGGATGGACGGCTACCTCATGGTCGAATGACGACGGTTGCCGACGAATCACTCCCCAGGCACGGCATTCGGATCGTGGTGATCTGGTTTGTCCTGACCGCGATCGCGGTGCCCCTGATCGTCTTCGTGCTCGGACCCCATCTTCCTCCCCCGAACATGAGCGCGGAGGCAGGGGATCAGCGCAATGCGAACATTCTGATGACGGCATTGCTGGTGCCGATCGCGCTGCTTGTCGCCGTGGTCTTCATCTACTCGTTCGTCTTCTTCCGGCAGCGCGGCGAGGCGATCCTCGACGGCCCGCCGATCAGGGGGAATGCCGGCGCGCAGATGCTCTGGATCGTGCTGACGAGCTCGGTCGTGCTCGCGCTCGCGGTCTGGGGAAGCTACACGCTGATCGTCAGCTCGCACGGGTCCGGCGGCGGTCAGGGGCCGGATCCGATCGCGAAGCCGGACGGCTATCAGCACGCGCTGCCGGTGCAGGTGATCGGCCAACAATGGGAGTGGACGTTCCGGTACCCGACGTACGGCGGCATCGAGACGCGCGACCTCGCGATCCCGGAACACACGCTCGTTGCCTTCCACGTGACCTCGATCGACGTCACGCACTCGTTCTGGGCGTACCAGCTCGGCGTGAAGGCGGACGCCGTGCCTGGGGTGGACAACATCGCGTACGTCCGCGCGCGTCACACCGGCTACTTCCAGATTCGTTGCGCGGAGCTCTGTGGTCTCTGGCACGGCCACATGGCGAAGAAGGGCCGCGTACTGACCGCCTCTGAGTTCCGGGACTGGGTCGCAGCGGCACAGAAGAAGAACGCGCCAATCGTGAAGTACCTGCCCGAGTACAACCGTGTCTATTTCCCGCAGCCGCTCAGGCGGGCCGGCTAGATAAGGAGGTGACGGCGTGAGCGCGACGGCGATCGCAGTCCATCGGCCGTTTTGGCGGCGCCTGATCGGCTTCAACATGTTGACTGGCCTTGCGCTCGGGATCGGGGGCTGGTTCCTGGGCAGCTGGATCGGCGGACAGATCGCGGTCGGCCACGATTATCTGGAGGGGACGAACCAGAACGACGTCGGCATCTTCATGGGCTACCTGTTCGCCGTCATCGGCTGGCTGGTCGGCCTGGGCTTCGCCAATTACCCGCTCGGGCGGTTGCTCGGCCGGCCCCCGACGCTGCGCGCGGAAGAGACGGGGGGCTGGACGCGCTACTTCAAGCTCTGCACCGACCACAAGGTGGTCGGCATCCAGTACCTGTTCGGGGTCGGCATCTTCTTCTTCATCGGCGGGCTGAACGCGATGCTGATGCGGACGGAGCTGTTGCGGCCGGTCGAGCAGCCCTGGCCCGCAGGGCAGTACCTGAGCTTGGTCAGCCTGCACGGGACGATGATGATCATGATGACGTCGGCCTTCATTCTGGGGCCGTTCGGCAACTACTTCGTCCCGATCATGATCGGCGCGCGCCGGATGGCGTTCCCGCGGATCGAGGCGCTGACGTTTTGGCTGGTGCCGGCGTCGGGTCTGATCCTGTTGTCGGCGATCGCGTTCGGCGGAATCCCGACTGGCTGGACCGGGTACGCGCCGCTCTCCGTCGAAGCGCGGGCCGGGATGGACGCCTACGTGATGGCGTTCATCCTGATCGCGATCTCGCTGACGCTCGTCGGCCTCAACCTGATGGCGACGATCGTGACGATGCGCGCCCCGGGCATGAGCTGGACGCGCCTGCCGATCTTCGTGTGGGGCACGCTGTCGACGTCGATCCTGATGGTGCTCGCCGCGCCCGTGCTCGTCGCCGTGATGACGATGGTGCTGATGGACCGGACGGCGAATACATCGTTCTTCCTGGCGAGCGCGGGTGGCAGCCAGTATCTGTACGAGAACCTGTGGTGGTTCTTCGGCCACCCGGAGGTGTACATCCTCGCGCTGCCGGGTTTTGGGATCGTGCTCGAGATCCTCCCCGTGTTCGCGCGCAAGCCGTTGTGGGGTTATCGACTGGCCGTGGCCGGAATGCTCGGCGTCACGCTGCTCAGCTTCATGGTTTGGCAGCACCACCTGTTCGTCAGCGGGATGAGTTCGGGGTTGCGCCCCTTCTACATGCTGACGACCGAGCTCATCTCGATCCCCACCGGGTTCATCTTCCTGAACGCGATCGGGACGCTCTGGCGCGCGCGGATCCGCTTCACCGTCCCGATGCTGTTCGCGCTCGCGTTCTTCTTCAACTTCCTGATCGGCGGGTTATCCGGTGTGTTCCTCTCGGATGTGCCGAGCGACGTGACGACCCACGGCTCCTACTTCGTCATGGCGCACTTCCACTACACGATCATGGGCGGGCTCGTGTTCGCCTTCTTCGCAGCCGTCTACTACTGGCTGCCCAAGATGGTCGGCGTCACGCTCAATGAGACCCTGGCAAGGGTGCATTTCTGGCTGATGTTCGTCTTCTTCAACCTGACATTCTTCCCGCTGTTCGCGGCCGGTTTCCTGAATATGCCGCGGCGCGTCTCGACCTACGCGCCAAGCCTCCAGGGACTGAACGACTTCGTCTCCGTGTCGGCTTTCCTGCTCGGGTTCTCGATGCTGATCTTCATCGCCAACCTCGTCTGGTCGCTCGTGTTCGCGCGGATCCCGGCACTTGCGAACCCGTGGGCGTCGCGTGGCCTGGAATGGCAGGTCCCGACGCCTGTGCCGGTGGAGAACTTCGAGCGGATCCCGGTTATCACCAGCGGCCCCTACGAGTACGGCGTGCCCGACGCGCTCCCGGTCGCGGACCTTGCGCCGGGCGCCGTCGCGGTCGCGGGGAGCTGAGCGATGGACACGACCGCTGCTCCCTCGTTTGTCGAAGGCACCGAGCAGCCCGATCTGCTCGCGCGCAATATCCGTGTCGGCTCTCGCATCTGGGCGTCGTCCCAGGCGTTCTTCTTCGTTGCCTTCTTGTTCGCCTTCCTGTATCTACGCGCGCTCGACACCAATGGGCTCTGGCGGGGATGGCCGCCCCATCATCCGACCCCGTCGATGGCGTTCGGCGTCGCAATCCTGGTCTGCGTCGTCGCGAGCGCGGCGTTCGCCCGCGGCGCGGCCATGCTGGGGCCGAACCGTTGGCGGCTGGGCGCTGTCGGCGCACTCATCCTTTCCCTTGCCGCGGTGGGTTTACAGGCCGCGCAGTTCTCGTCGCTCGGTTTTGGCCCGACAGACGCCGCCTACGCGAGCGTATTCGTGGGCTGGACGGGCCTCTTTGCGCTCTTCTTGCTCGGATCGACCTACTGGCTCGGCACGGTGGTCGCAGACGTCTCACGCGTCGGCCAGGAGGCTCCCGAGCTTCGCGCAGCGGCGGTCGACGCCGTGAGCTTCGTGCTACTCGTGCTGGCAGGAGTCGAGATTGCCGCCTTCATCCTCCTCTACCTCGTTGCGTGACCTGAACCGGCCGGCACCCGGCCCGTGGCTACGGCTGACCGCGCTTGCCGGAGCGGCCGGGGCACTCCTGGCCGTAGTGAGCGGTGCGGCGGGGCTGGGTGCGGCGCATCAACTGCTGGCCGCACTCGCGCTCCCGCCGCTCGTCGCTCTCGCAGCGGCCGCATGTCTCTTCCATCGGCACCTGCTGCCGTCGGCGCTCGCGGCGTTGCTCCTGTTCGGCGCCGCGGCACTGCTCACGTCGGAGATCGTGCATGTCGCGGCCGCGTCTGCGGCGTTCGCCGCGGCGCTCGTCGCATGCGCCGGAACCTTCCGCAGCGCGTACCACCCGCCTGCGGCTTGGCGGGACTACGTGACGCTCACGAAGCCGCGGATCATGTCGCTGCTGCTACTCACGGGGCTGTGTGGGATGGTCGTCGGCGCCCGTGGGCTGCCGGACGCGTGGCTCGTCGCCGTGACGATGCTCGGGCTCGCACTCGCCTGCGGCGGCGCATCCGCGCTGAACCACGTGCTCGACCGCGACATCGACCGCTTGATGGGGGAGCGGACGCGGGCGCGCCCCTTGGCGTCGGGGCGGATGCCACCGTCGCGGGCGCTCGAGTTCGGGTTGGCTCTATCGGCGTTCTCGTTCGTCCTGCTTGCCTCCGCGGTCAACGTGCTGACGGCAGCGCTCGCGCTCGCGGGCAACCTCTTCTACGTGCTCGTCTATACGCGCTGGCTGAAGCGCACGACACCGCAGAACATCGTCATCGGCGGCGCCGCTGGGGCACTCCCGCCCCTGGTCGGTTGGGCAGCGGCGACCGGGAACTTGACGCTGCCGGCGCTCTGGTTGTTCCTGATCGTCTTCTTCTGGACGC
>JBKOVG010000072.1:0-11250 GCA_046723845.1 Candidatus Methylomirabilota bacterium
CGCGGCGCGCCGTTCTTGCCGGAGCCCCCTACTCCCATTCGATCGTGCTGGGGGGCTTGGAGGAGATGTCGTAGACCACGCGGTTCACGCCCTTGACCTCGTTGATGATCCGCGACGAGATCCGGCCCAGGAGGTCATAGGGCAGCCGCGCCCAGTCCGCCGTCATGGCGTCCTGGCTCGTCACGGCGCGCAGGGCGACCACCTGGGCGTAGGTGCGGAAATCGCCCATGACTCCGACCGAGCGCACGGGCAGGAGCACCGCGAACGACTGCCAGATGTCGCGCTCGAGGCCGGCGCGGCGGACCTCTTCCTGCACGATGGCGTCGGCCTCGCGCAGGACGTCGAGGCGCTCCGCGCTCACCTCCCCGAGCACGCGAATGGCGAGGCCCGGCCCGGGGAAAGGCTGGCGCCAGATGATCTCGCCGGGCAGCCCCAGGAGCGCGCCCACTTCCCTCACCTCGTCCTTGAAGAGCTCCCGCAGGGGCTCAATGAGCTTGAATTTCATGTCCGCGGGCAGGCCGCCGACGTTGTGGTGCGTCTTGATCACCGCGGACGGCCCCTTGAAGGACACGGACTCGATCACGTCCGGGTAGAGCGTCCCCTGGGCGAGCCACGGGATCTCCCCGAGCTTCCGCGCCTCCTCTTCGAACACGGCGATGAACTCGTTGCCGATCCGCTTGCGCTTGGTCTCCGGATCCGTCACCTCGTGGAGACGATCCAGAAACCGCTTACTTGCGTCTACATGGATCAGGTTGATCTTGAAGGCATCGCGGAAGGTCGACACCACCGCCTCGGCCTCACCCTTCCGGAGGAGGCCGTTGTCGACGAAGAGGCAGGTGAGCTGATCGCCGATGGCCTTGTGGAGGAGCACGGCCACCACCGCGGAGTCGACCCCGCCCGAGAGGGCGCAGAGGACGCGGTCGGAGCCCACCGTCTTCCGGACGGCCGCGACCTCGGTGTCGATGAAGGACTTCATCGACCAGTCGCCCGTGGCGCCGCAGGCCTCGAGGAAGTTCCGGAGCACCGTCTTGCCCTGCGCGGTGTGGGCCACCTCGGGGTGGAACTGGACCCCGAAGAGCTTCCGCACGGGATCGGCCATGGCCGCCACCGGGCAGTTCTCCGTGGAGCCCAGGGCGGCGAAGCCCGGCGGCGGCTTCATCACCGTATCGCCGTGGCTCATCCACACACGGATGTGGCCGTCCCGCTCCGGCGTGACCTCGGCGAGGAGCCCGTCCCGCCTCGCGATCAGGAGGTCGGCAGGGCCGTACTCGCGCCGCTCCGCGGGCACCACCTCACCGCCCAGGAGATAGCCCATGGCCTGCATCCCGTAGCAGATGCCGAGCACGGGGATGCCCGCCTCGAACAGCCGGCGGTCAGGCAGCGGCGCGCCCTCGTCGTAGACGCTGGAGGGCCCACCGGAGAGCACGATGCCCCGGTAGCCCTGGGCGAGGATCTTCTCGAGGGGCTCCGTGCACGGCACGATCTCGGAGTACACGGACATCTCGCGGATGCGGCGGGCGATGAGCTGACTGTACTGGGCACCGAAATCCAGGACGCAGATCTTGTTCATGCGGACCCGGAGTAGACCCCCTGCGTGCCGCAGACGGTCTGGCAGTGCATGCGCGCTCGGCCTAGCGTGGCAGGCCCAGCTTCTGGGCGCGCTGGAACACCTTGCCTTCGGTCTTGATGGACGGAGCGATGATCAGCTCCGTCTGCTGCAGCTCCTTGATGTTCTGCGCTCCCACCGAGCCCATGCAGGTGCGGATCGCGCCCACGAGGTTCAGGGTGCCGTCCTCGGTGAAGGCGGGTCCGAAGAGGATCTGCTCGAGCGAGCCGGAGACCCCCACGCGGATGCGCGTGCCGCGCGGGAGGTTCGAGTGCGGAGTGGCCATACCCCAGTGATAGCCGCGCCCCGGCGCCTCCTGGGCGCGCGCGAAGGCGGAGCCGATCATGACGGCGTCCGCGCCCGAGGCGAAGGCCTTACAGATGTCGCCGCCCGTGGTCATGCCGCCGTCCGTGATGATGGGCACGTAGCGGCCGGTGCGCTTGTAGTAGAAATCGCGCGCGGCGGCGGAGTCCGCGGTGGCCGTGACCTGCGGCACGCCGAGGCCCAAGACCTCGCGGCTCGTGCAGGCGGCACCGGGGCCGACGCCGATGAGCATGGCGTCGACGCCGCACTCCATCAGCTCGAGGCAGGCCTCGTAGGTCACGGTGTTGCCGACGATGAGGGGAATGGAGAGGTGCTTCTTGAGCTCGCGCAGATCCACCGGCGTGTATTCCGTGGCCACGTGGCGCGCGGTGGTGACGGTGGCCTGCACCACGAAGAAGTCCGCGCCGGCTTCCTCCGCGATCTTAGCGAAGCGCTCCGCGCGCTGGGGAATGGCCGAGACCATGACGGGCCCGCCGCCCTTCTTGATCTCGGAGATGCGCTTGTGGATCAGCTCTTCCTTGATGGGCTCGCCGTAGATGCCCTGGATGATCTTGGTCGCTTCCTCGAGGCTGGCGGAGGTGATGCGGTCGAGGACCTCGTCAGGATTGTCGTAGCGGGAGAAGATGCCTTCCAGGTTGAGCACCGCGAGCCCGCCCAGTCGTCCCATCTCGATGGCGAGCTTGGGGCTGACCACGCCGTCCATGGCCGCCGCGATGATGGGGATTTGAAAGCGGTGACCACAGAGCTCCCACGAGATGTCGACCTCGTTGGGATTGATGGTGATCGCTCCTGGGACCAGCGCGATGTCGTCGAAGCCATACGCCGCCCGGGCCTTGCGCCCGCGCCCCACCCACATGCCCATGCGCTGTCGTCCTCTCCAGGCCCGGCTGGGCCTCCCCTGCCCCTCGGACCCCGTATATAGAGAACCGCCGGCTTCGCCCTACCGTATTTAGGGGGAGTATACGGGCGGGGTCACCAGGTGTCAACCCGCTTCGCGGTCACCGCACGTTCGTGGGATGCGCGAGCTCCCACAAGATGCGTAGTCCCTGGATGGTGAGGTCGGGATCCACGACGTCGATGCAGCGCGAGATCCCGCGCATCCGCTCGGCGAGCCCGCCCGTGGCCACCACCTTCACCTGCGCGCCCATCTCCGAGCGCATACGCTCCACCACGCCGTCCACGAGCCCCGCCCATCCGTACACGACGCCGGACTGGATGTTGGTGACGGTGTTCCGCCCGATGGCCTCCTTCGGCTGGAGGAGCTCGACGCGGTACAGACGCGCGGCCCGGGAGATCAGCGCCTCCGATGCGGTGATCATGCCGGGCGCGATGGCGCCGCCCACGAACTCGCCGCGCGCATTGACGCAGTCGAAGGTGGTGGCGGTGCCGAGGTTGACCACGATGAGCGGCTTGCCGTACAGGGTGACGCCGCCCACGATGTCGCACACGCGGTCGGCGCCCACCTCGTTGGGCGCGTCGACGACGAGGGGGACGGCGTCGCGGTGCCCGGGCTCGACGGAAAACGCGGGAATGCCGAAGTAGGCCTCCGACATCGCCTCCAGCGCCTGTTGCACGGGCGGGACGACGTTGGAAATGGCCACTCCCGTCACCCGCTGCTGCTCGATCCCGCGCGTGGCGAGGAGGGTCTGGATGAAGACGCCGTACTCGTCGGCCGTCTGCTCCCGCCGCGTGGTGAGCCGCCACGAGA
This sequence comes from Candidatus Methylomirabilota bacterium, assembly GCA_046723845.1. GTDB lineage: Bacteria > Methylomirabilota > Methylomirabilia > Rokubacteriales > CSP1-6 > AR37. The sequence goes on from JBKOVG010000072.1 coordinate 3,639, forward strand.
CGAGGAGCCGCGAGCCGTTGAACACGCCGACCTTGGTGTTGGTGTTGCCCACCTCAATGACCAGCAGCATGGCTCGCCTCCATGGTCACGTCGCCCGCGACTACCCGCAGCGTCTCTCCGCTGTCCGTGCGGAGCACGAGCGCCCCGTCCCGCCCGAGGTCCACCGCCACCCCTTCCCGTCCGTCCGCGGCCCGCGCGCGGCGGCCGATGCTCTGGGCTCGCTCGAGCCACGCCTCGCGGATCCCGTCCAGACCCGCGGCGAGGAACCGTCTGTACCATCGATCGAGGGCGGAGAGCACGCTTTCGAGGATCTCGCCGATGTCGCTCACCCGTCCCGTCTCGACGCGGATAGAGGTGGCGAGATCGCGCAGCGCTTCGGGAAACTCCGACTGGTTGACGTTGAGACCGATGCCGAGGACGACGTGATCGAGCACGCCCGGCAGCGGCGTGGCCGCCTCCGGCAGCATGCCGCAGATCTTCCGCTCGCCCACCATCACGTCGTTGGGCCAGCGGATGGCGGCGCGCAGTCCCGCGCACGCTCGCAGCGCGTCGGCCACCGCGACGGCACCCACCAGCGAGAGCTGGGGCGCGCGTGCCGGCGACACGGGCGGGCGGAGGACCACGGACATGAGCAGGCTCTCCCCCTCGGTGTCGACCCAGCGGCGGCCGCGCCGCCCGCGCCCGGAGGTCTGATGGGTCGCCGTCACCACCGTGCCCTCGGTGGCTCCCGCCGCGGCGAGGCGCACCGCCTCCGTCTGCGTGGAATCCACGATGCCCAACGCGTGGATGCGGTGGCCGAGCCGGCGCGGAGCTTCGGCCAGGCTCACTGGAGCGCCGTGAGGCTCGCGGTGAGCTTGGCGAGGATCTGCTGCTGCTCCTCGAGGCGGCCGCGCTCGCGCGCCACCACCTCGGCGGGGGCGCGCTCGGCGAAGTCGGGGCGGCCGAGCTTGCCCTCGAGGAAGGCGATCTCCTTGCGCGCGCGCTCGATCTCCTTGCCGAGGCGGGCGCGCTCTGCGGCGAGGTCGACCACGCCCTGGAGATGCACGTAGACGTCGGCGCCCCCGGCGACGACGTGGGCGGACTGGGGCGGCCGCGTCGCCTCCGCGCTCACCGTAACCCGCGCGCGGGCGAGAGCGCCGATGAGGGGTCGGGACGACTCGAGGACGCTCGCCGTCTCCGTGGAGGGGCGAACCGTGACCTCGACCTCTGCGGCAGGCGGCACGCGGCTCTCGCTCCGCGCCGTGCGAATGGCGCTCACCACGTCGATGACGGGCGCGATGGCCTGCTCCGCGGCGAGATCGCGCGCCTGCCGTCCCGCCTTGGGGAACGGCGCGACCATGATGGAGCGATCGCCCGGAGCCCCGAGGTCGTGGGGCAGCCGCTGCCAGATGTCCTCGGAGATGAACGGCATGAAAGGGTGCAGCAGCCGGAGCGTGGTCTCCAGCGTCTCCACGAGGGTGCGCTGGGTCACCGCGCGTGCCACCGGATCCTCGGTCTGGTAGAGACTCCGCTTGGCGATCTCGAGATACCAATCGCAGAACTCGTTCCAGAGGAACTGGTACACGGCCATCGCCGCGTCGTTGAACCGAAAGGTGTCGAGGGCCTTGCGGACGGTGACGATGGTGGCGGCGAGTCGACTCTTGATCCACCGGTCGGCCACGGAGGGCGTGCCCTTGCGGGCGAGGGCGGGAGCGTAGCCCTCGAGGTTGGTCAGCACCAGGCGCGCGGCGTTCCAGAGCTTGTTGGCGAAGTTGCGATAGCCCTCGATGCGCTCCTCGCTGATGCGGATGTCCCGCCCCAGTCCCGCCAGGGCGGCCAGGGTGAAGCGGAAGGCGTCGGTGCCAAACTTCTCCATGACCACCACGGGGTCCGCCACGTTGCCCTTGGACTTGGACATCTTCTGCCCTTCCGCGTCGCGGACGATGGCGTGAAGGTACACGTCGCGGAAGGGCACGTCCTCCATGAAGTGCATGGCCAGCATGATCATGCGGGCGACCCAGAAGAACAGGATGTCGGGACCGGTGATCAGGACGCTCGTGGGATAGAACGTCGCAAGATCGGCGGTCTCTTCCGGCCAGCCCAGGGTGGAGAACGGCCAGAGCCCGGACGAGAACCAGGTGTCGAGCACATCGGGATCCTGGCGAAGGGCGCCGCCGCACTTCGGACACTCGGTCAGGTCCGTGCGCGAGACGTGCACGCTGCCGTCCGCGTCGCAATACCACGCGGGGATCCGGTGCCCCCACCAGAGCTGCCGTGAGATCGTCCAGGGGCGGATGTTCTCCATCCAGTGGTAGTAGGTCTTGATCCAGGGACGCGGGTGGAGCTTGATGCGCCGGGTGCGCACCGCCTTCAGGGCGACCTCGGCAAGGGGCTGGACGTTGACGTGCCACTGGCGCGAGATCAGGGGTTCCACCGGCGTCTTGCAACGGTAGCAGAGGCCGACGGCGTGACGATAGGGCTCGATGCGCTCGATCAGCCCGAGCTGCTGCATGTCCTCCACGATGCGCTTGCGCGCCTCGAAGCGGTCGAGCCCCGCATATTTGCCCGCCTCCGCCGTCATGCGCCCGTCGAAGCCGATGACGGTGCGGATGGGCAGCCCGTGGCGGCGCCCGATCTCGAAGTCGGCGGGGTCGTGACCAGGCGTGACCTTGATCACTCCCGTGCCGAACTTGGGATCCACGGCGGTGTCGGCGATGACCTTGAGGGTGATGGTGCCGTCCACCGAGGGCACCTCGAGGGTCTTGCCCACGTACTTCGCGTACCGCTTGTCCTTCGGGTGCACGGCCACCGCAGTGTCTCCGAGCTTGGTCTCGGGGCGCACGGTGCCGAGGGTGAGCGGTCCGTACTTGATGTACACGAACTCGCCGTCGCGCTCCTCGCGCTCCACCTCGAGATCGGAGAGCACGGTCTGGCAGCGCGGGCACCAGTTGACGATGTAGTCGTCCTGGTAGATCAGCCCTTCCTCGTAGAGGCGGACGAAGGTCTCGCGCACGGCCCGGCTCAGCCCCGCGTCCATGGTGAAGCGCTCGCGCGACCAGTCGCAGGAGGCGCCCAGGCGCTTGAGCTGGCGGATGATGGCGCCCCCCGATTCCTCCTTCCACTTCCAGGCCATCTCGAGGAAGGCCTCGCGCCCGATGTCGTGACGCGTCTTGCCCTCTGCGGCGAGCTGGCGCTCCAGGAGCACGTGGACGGCGATGGAGGCGTGGTCGGTGCCGGGCACCCAGAGCGCGTTGTAGCCGTCCATCCGCTTGTAGCGGATGAGGATGTCCTGGAGCGTGTTGTTGAGGGCGTGGCCCCAGTGAAGCGACCCCGTGACGTTGGGAGGCGGGATAACGATGCAGTAGGGCTTCTTCGGCGATGCCGCGTCGGCGTGGAAGAGACCGCGCTCTTCCCACATGCGGTACCAGTGCGACTCGACGCGGCCCGGGTCGTAGCGGTCCGCGATGTCAGCCATGATGAGTGGTCATTCTAGCACGGGGGCGGCGCCGGTCAGCCGCCAGCCCGACGGCGTGCGGCCCCACCAGAGCGACCACGGCACGCGACGGCCCGACGGCGCGCCGACGCCCGCGGCGACGATGGCCACGCTGGGAGTGTCGGGGTTCTGCGAGTCGCACGCGGGCTCCGGCGCCAAGGCGCGCGGCAGGCGCGCGCGCAGGGCGGCGTCGGGGACGAGCTCGGCGAGCGTCTTGCGATCGCCCGCGGCGAGGGCGGCGAAGAAGCGCGTGGCCGAGCGCTGCAGCTCGCGATGCCAGCCGTTGAACACCTGGCGGCTCACGAGGGCGAGGGCGCCGGCGGCGTCCGCGCGATAGCGATCCTCCTCCGCCGCCTGCACGTCGCAGCCGGGCTTCCAGCCCGGATAGCGAAGCTCGCGGCGCAGCACGATGCGATCGGCGGTGACGTCCAGATGGGAGACCCAGAGACCTTCGGGGTAACGGTCGGCGCTCCGCCACACGGGCTCGAGACGCCCGCCACGCACGCGCCAGAGCTCGAGACGGAGCGGCCAGCTCTGCGGCCCCGCCTCGCCGGACCAGGCGAGCAGGAACTCGACGCCGCCGCCCCGCCGACCCCTCCACCGGTAGATCTCGGGCACACCGTCGTCGCTCCACGCCTTGAGGAGCGAGGCCTCGCCGTGGCTCGCGCCGTAGAGGCGGACGGAGCTGCCCACGCCCTTCGCGGAGAGGCGGAATCGCCCCAGGAGCAGGCCGTCGCCGAGCGGCTGGATGCGGAGGGAGGCGCCGCCCCACGCGTCGCTGAAGGAGTCGAGCCGCTCGCGGATGAACTCCGCCGAGGCATAGGGGCCGCCGGCGCGGAGGCTATCCAGGACCTCGCCGTCCAGGATGCCGTCGATCTCCCCCTGCACTGCAGGATCGAGGGCTGCGCCCGTGTTCTCCACCACGGCGAGGCGCGTCTGGGCGAGCTCGCGGAAGCGCTCGAGCCGGTCCGTGGCCGGCGCGCCCCAGGCCAGGCCCGCCCCCGCGAGGACGAGCAGCGTCCAGAGCCCTACCAGGAGCGCCATGCCGCTATCGTACAATGGAGGCGCATGCTCAAGGTCCTCGACCGGTACATGATCAAGGAGGTCGGCCCGCCCTTCGCCCTCGCCGTGGGCGTCCTCACCTTCTTCCTTGTCATCGACCGTGTCTATCAGCTGACCGATCTCGTCATCACCAAGAGCGTCCCCTTTCGCATGGTGCTGGGGCTGCTCGTGTTCATGCTGCCGGGCGTCCTCGCCCTCACGGTGCCGATGGCCCTCCTCGTGGCGGTGCTCCTCGCCGGGGGCCGGCTCGCCGGCGATCTCGAGATCGCCGCCCTCAAGGCGTCCGGCGTCAGCCCGCTGCGCGTGTTCGCGCCCTTTTTCGCCGTCGCTCTCGTGGTGAGCGCGGCGGTGGCCGTCCTCACCCTGCTCCTCGCCCCCGCGTCGAGCGGCGCCTTCCAGAACCAGCTCTTCCGCATCCTCCAAACCAAGGCCACCACGGGCATCAAGGAGCGCACCTTCAGCGCCTCCTTCAACCAGATGGTCATGTACGTGGACGACATCAGCGCCTCGCAGGTGGCCCTGCGCGGCCTCCTCGTCTCCGACGAGCGCAATCCCAAGCTCTCGCGCATCATCGTGGCCCGCGAGGGACGGCTCTTCTCCGACGCCAAGACCCGCCGGGTGACGATGCGCTTCATCGACGGCGCCATTAGCGAGACGGACGCCGGTGATTCGCGCCGCTTCCGCCTCACCGGCTTCACGCTCTACGATCTCAACCTCCCCCTGGAGAATCCCCAGCGCGCCGCCGAGCGCATCGAAAAGCCCGAGAAGGAGATGAGCCTGCGCGCCCTCCGCGAGAGCATCGCCGACCTCAAGCGGCAGGGGCAGATCGTCACACCGCTCCAGGTGGAGATGCACAAGCGCTTCTCCCTCCCCGTGGCCGCGGTGGTGTTCGTGCTCGTGAGCTTCCCCCTGGGCATCCGCACCCATCGCGGGGGCCGAACCCTCGCCCTCGGCTCGAGCCTAGCCATCGTGGTGGCGTACTACGTCATGCACACCTTCCTCGAGGGCGCGGCCCTCCGGGGCAGCCTGCCCGTGGTCGTGGCCATGTGGCTGCCCAACGCCATTTTCGGGGTGGCGGGCCTCGTGCTCATCCAGGCCGTCACGGAAGGCCTGCCTCCCGCGTGGGGACGCCTGGTGTGGCGGCTGCGCGCCGCCGTGCCTCGCCTCGTGCGCGGGCTCATTCCCAAGCGCCCGCCCGTGGAGCGGTCACGGGGGCCGGTGACCCGGGTGCGCGGGCCGCGCGCGTCCACCTACATCATCGACCGCTACCTCACCGGCCAGTACCTGACCTTCCTCGGCATCGGCATCGGGGTGGCGTCGGTGCTCATCCTCGTGGTCGACCTCATCCAGTACCTCGACCGCTTCCTCCGCACCAAGCCGCCCTTCATCTACATCCTCCAGCACCTCTTCTATCGCCTGCCCAGTTCGCTCTACGACGGCCTCCCCATCATCGTGCTCATCTCTACCGTGCTGCTCTTCCTCACCCTGACCCAGCAGCGCGAGCTCGACGCCCTCAAGGCGGCGGGAGTGAGCCTCTACCGCGCGAGCCTGCCCATTCTCCTCGTGGCCCTTGCCATCAGCGTGGGCTCGGGGCTCCTGCAGGAGACCGTGCTCCCCGGGCTCAACGCGAAGGCCGAGGAGGTGGATCGCGTCAAGATCCGCGGCAACCAGCCGCGCCACCTGCAGCGCCAGACCCAGATCTGGTACCGCTCCTCCGACACGCGCTTCCTCCGCATAGAGCTGCTCGATCCCATCGAGCGCTCGCTGGATGGGCTCCTCGTGGTCGACATCAGCCCCCAGTTCCGGCTCCTCGACCGCCTCGACGCGAGCAAGGCGCGCTGGACCGACGCGGGCTGGATGCTGAGCGACGGCGTCTACCGCAAGATCGGCCCGGGCGGTCGCGTCACCGCCGATCCCTTCACCGAGCGGCTCGTCATCATGCCGGAGCAGATCAACGACCTGATCCAGGTGCAGAAGTCGCCGGAGACCATGAGCTTCCGCGAGCTGAGCGCGTACGTGGTGCGCCTCGCGGAGACGGGACATCACGTCGGGAAGTATCTCGTGCAGCTCGACTCCAAGCTCTCCTTCCCCCTCGTCCACGTGATCATGGCCCTGGTGGCCATTCCCTTCGCCCTGGTCTCACCGCGCGGCGGCGGACGCGGGGTGGGGATCGCGGTGGCCCTTCTGATCTCGGTCAGCTACTGGGTCGTGCATTCCGTGGCCATCGCCTTCGCCAAGGCCGAACTGCTGCCGCCCATGCTGGGCGCATGGACGGCCAACATCGTCTTTGCTGGCATCGGTGCGACCCTCTTCCTTCGCGCCCGCACCTAGTGTCCCGGAGGGGGGCTTCGCCCCCCTTCCGGACCTCCCCCAGGAGGCGCCGGCCAAGCCGGCGCTCGAAACGGAACACTCCTCCGCGCGGAGTGAACTCCAACGTGCTCTGGTCTCAGAGCAGCCACTCCGCCGGACTTATCGGGCGGGGCTGGGGGCCGAGAAGGGTCCAGATGCGAGGCGCCGCGCGAAGGCCGCACGCGAGGCGTAGTCTCTCTATGTTGAGCGTGCGGACGAGCGCGGCCGCCGTTCGAGTTGAGCGTCGGCCCCGGCCGACGCGAGACGAGAGCTGAGTCGAAGCAGATGGTCCCTTATCGGCCCCCAGCCTAGCGGGCGTCGCGGAGCTGGCGGAGGGTGTCCTCGAGCTGCTTCTGGGCCTGGCCGTAGCCCGCCCAGTCGCCCCGCCGGAGCGCGTCCTGCCCCTTCTGCCACGCATCCCACGCGCGCTGGGCGAGCGGCGCGAGGGCGGCCGAGCCGGCCGGCTCCGCGCGGGCCGCTTCGGCGCCGCGGCCGGTCGCGCTCTCCTCGCGGAGGCGGCCGCCGAAGATCCGCTGGAGCGACTGCTCGAGGGTGGGCTCCATGGCGATCTGGTTGCCGAAGGCCACGATGACGCGCCGGAGCTCCGGGAGCGCGCCCTGCTCGGCGGAGAGATAGATCGGCTGCACGTAGATGAGGGCGTCTTCGATGGGAATGGCGAGGAGCGAGCCACGGAGCACGCGGGAGCCCTGCTGGTTCCACAGCGAGAAC
>JBKOVG010000369.1:0-12986 GCA_046723845.1 Candidatus Methylomirabilota bacterium
CGCCCGCAGGAATCTGAAGCGTCACGATCTCAGTCAGCGAGAATGCGGCCCCGGTGAGCGGGCCCCCGTCACAGGACAGCGCCACGGCTCCGGCGGTGCTGGCAGGTCCGGCGCTACAGATCGACGCCGTCTGTGCAAAGAGCGTGTTGGTCGCCGAGTCAAAAATACTGAAGGCCGTGGTCCCCGCCAGTTGGGTCCCGCCAAGGACCGCATGGAACAGCGCGGCGTTCGCCGTCTGATCCGTCTCCGACGCTTGAATGACCATGGTCCCGCCCGTGCCCGCAATCGTCTGGGTCACGTTGTACGCCAAGTCCATCATGAGCCCGGGCAGGGCCGGGCTTCCGGACCCGACCCCTGTCAGCGACAACGTCGTCGTGCCGACCGGACTCGTGAAACTCACCACCCCGGTCAGCGGCGAGGTATCGCACGCGGCCCCGTCCGCACACGTAGTGGTTGTGATGCCGTTGCTCAGGGAGACCGTCAACGGGGCCGCCGTGACGGAGGGGGTGAGCCAACCCCCAAGGCCCAAGAAGAGAACCGCCGCCATTGCCACCGATCGCATCCGCATATGCCGCCCTCCAGCCAAAATGTAGACACTGCTATCTACTGGCTAGAGCAAATCCGGTACCATGTGGCTAACTGCGCGGGACGACAGCCTTCTCGCCATACCGAGAATCGATGCTGTCAAGGTCTTCGACAGTGGCGGTCGTCGTAATACCGTGGTGGTGAAGTCGCTTGATTTCGTCCATAATGACAACGGCTGCGGCGAATTCGTTGATCGCGTTTGTCTGGTCTAGGAGTCCCCGCATTCGATTCACGGCTCTTTCGGCCTGCTCTGCGGCCTGCTTGGAGCGAGTCACCTTCGCCAATGTGACCCCAAATCCGACTATGGCAACGACGAGGCCGACAACGCTTGCCCAGTCCCCTAGGTGGTAACCAACGAGGGCGGCGGTAACAGCCTCAAACATCTTCGATAGACCCAATCAAGTCTCCCACTTTCTCTCGGGTCGAACGGTGTTTTTGACCCGCCTGAGCGCCTGACAGGCACCGGGCATTCCCGCGCGAGACGAGGGTGCCGCTGGGGTGCCGCGACCCGTCCCCGCCCGGTCACGGGCGGGGACGGTCGGTGTCGCTCGGTGCGACGTGAGGGAGCCGGAACCTGTCAATGGGAATGAGACAGCCGGGTCATGAGTTTAGTGTAGAGTCCGCGCCTCTTCGGTCGCTCGGCTGGCGGTGCACTGGGATCGTGAACGTGAACGTCGAGCCCGTTCCGACCGCGCTCGTGACCCAGATCCGCCCCCCGTGGAGCTCGATGAACTTCCGGGACAAAGCGAGTCCAAGTCCAGTGCCTTCCGCCTTCTTGTCCGCCGTGCCCACCTGCCGGAACTCCTCGAAGACCGCTTCCTGATCCTCGGGCGCAATGCCGACCCCGGTATCTGTCACGGACACCTCGGCCACCTGGTCGTGCAGACGGGCGCCGACGTCTATCCGGCCCCCCTCGGGCGTGAACTTCAGGGCATTGGACAGGAGGTTCAGGAGCACCTGCTTGACCTTTCGCTCGTCGCCGCTCAGCATCCCCAGGTGGGGGTCGATCGTGCTCCCCAGCCGGATCCTTCGCCGACTCGCCCGCTCCCGCACCAGGATCAGCGCGTTCTCGATGGCGGTCGGCAGATTGAAATCCGTCAGCTCCAGCTCCATGCGTCCCGCCTCGATCTTCGAGAGATCGAGGATGTCGTTGATGAGAGACAGGAGATGCCGACCTGACTCCAGGATGTCCTGGAGGTACTCGGTCTGCTTCTCGTTGATGTCACCGAACATCTTCTCGGCCAGGATCTCTGAGAAGCCGATGATGGCGTTGAGCGGCGTGCGCAGCTCGTGCGACATGTTGGCCAGGAACTCCGACTTGTGGCGGCTGGCGGCTTCCAGCTGCCGGCTCTTGTCCTCGATCTCGTGAAAGAGTCGAGCATTCTGGATCGCCAAGGCCGACTGCGTGGCGAAGGTCCGCAGGAGCTCGATCGTCTCGGCGGGGAAGTCGCCGGGGCGGTTGCGGGTGACGCCGAGGCAGCCGATCAGCCGGCCCTCGCGGACCATCGGCACGGCGAGGATGGCCCGAATGCCAGAGTCGATCAAGATCTCTCTGAGGCGGCCCTCGTAGGCGCCCGGCACCGCGATGTCGGCCACCTGGACCGGTTCCAGCGTGATGGCGGTGCGTCCGAGCACCCCTTCGCCCTTGCGAACCCGAGTCGTGCGCCGAGCCGCCGCGAGGGCGTCGCCGGTCTGCGTCATCGCTCGCTGGACAAACTCCTCGGCGCCCTCATCGTACTCGAACACCACGCCGCCATCTAGACCCGAAAGCTGGACGGCGCGCGACACGATGGTAGTCAGCACGGTTTCGAGATCCAGGGTCGAGCTGACGGCCCGACCGACCTCGCCCAAGGCCGTGAGCTGCTCGACCGAGCGCGTCAGCTCCTGCGTTCGTGCTCGCAGTTCCGTCAGCAGGCGGGCGTTCTCGATTGCAATGACGGCCTGGTCGGCGAAAGTCTGGAGCAACGCGATCTCGTCGTCGGTAAAGCCGCCGGGTTCGCGGCGGGTCACCGCGAGCGCCCCGATGGCCACGTCCTGACGAAGCAGCGGTACCACCACCATGCTCCGGTAACCGCCGACACGCGCGTCCTCGCGACCAGCTTCGGTGAGCCGGAGATCCATGTGCATGTCGAGGATATTGACCGGCGCTCGATCGCGAATGGCTTGCCCGTGCGCGCCCGGGGAGTTGACCGGACGTGGGTAGGTCACGCTCAGGACACCCGCCGCGGCGGGGTCGGTGCTCATGAACGCGCCCAGCTCGCACTGATCGCCGACGACCCGGGTGAGCAAGCCCGAGTGGCCTCCCAGCAATCGGACGGCACTCCGCACGATCGCGTCGAACACCGGCTGGACGTCGGTCTGCGAGCGGCTGATGACGCGCAGGATATCGCTGGTGGCGGTCTGCGTGTCGAGCGCCGACGTCAGCTCGCGGTTGCTCGTCTGGAGCTCGGTGAAGAGCCGCACGTTCTCGATGGCGATGATCGCCTGGTCGGCGAACGTGTGAAGCAGGTTAACTTGCTCGGTGCTGAACTCGCCGGCCTCGGCCCGACCGATGGCGATCGCTCCGATCGCGCGCCCCTCACGCAGCATCGGCACCGCCAGCACCGCGCGGAAGCCCGCCGTCAAGGCGGCGTCTCGGATCGTGAATTCCTGGTCGGTCAGGACATCAGGGATATGTGCGATCGCGCTGTCTCGGATAGCCCGCGCCGTCGCGCCCGCGGCGCCCGGGCGCATGGGGTATGTCTGCCGAACGGCGTCGGCTCCCGCCACGCTCGTGCCGTAGACGGCGCCGACATGGATCCACTCACCCTCGAGCCGCGCGACCAGGCTCACTTCCGCGCCGCAGAGGCGGGCGGCTCTCTCGACGATTGAGTCGTAGACCGGTTGGACGTCGGTCGGTGAACTCGAGATAACCTGTAGGATCTCGCTCGTCGCCGTCTGCTGCTCCAGAGCTTCGATGACCTGCGCGTGCGCGTGCGTCAGCGCCCCGTTCTTCTGTTGCAGCTCGGTGAAGAGGCGCACGTTCTCGATGGCGATCACGGCCTGGGCGGCGAAGGTCTTCAGAAGCTCGATCTGCTTCTCGGTAAATGGCTGGGGCTCGGGCCGTCCAACGAAGATCGTCCCGATCGGCTCGCCGTCGCGTAGCATCGGCACCGCCAGCGTGGCGCGGTTCTGCATGGCCAGAGCCGTCGGCTTGTCATAGTCAGGGTCTTCGAGCACGTCGGGCAGATGCACCACGGTTCGGTCGAGGATAGCTCGGGTACTGGTGATCGTCCGACTCGGACGCATTGGGAACAGTTGCCCCATCGCGTCCACGCCCTCCGCCCCGACATGCGCGTGGGCGGCCAGGTGCAACAGTTCACCGTCGTATCGTCCGACAACACTGTGGGCGGCGCCACACAGGCGGAGGGCGCTCCCTGCAATCGCATCGAATACCGGCTGCTCGTCAGTCGGCGAGCTACTGATCACCTTCAGGATCTCGCTGGTCGCCGTCTGCTGCTCCAGGGCCTGGGTCAGATCGTGGTTGCTCGCCTGCAATTCAGTGAAGAGCCGCACGTTCTCGATGGCGATGACCGCTTGGTCGGCGAAGGTCTTGAGGAGCGCGATCTCCTTGTCGGTGAACGGCTTCGCCTCGGTGCGCCGGAGTTGCACCGTCCCGATGGCCTCGCCTTCGCGCAAGAGGGGAACGGCGAGGGTGGTGCGTTGACCGAACTTGCTCGCGAGGGCGCTGCCTTGCGGGAAATCCGATGTTTCGGCCTGGAGATCTCTCACATGTACGGGTTGCCGGTCGAGTATGGAGCGTCCGGTGACGTATCCGCGCACCAGTGGGAAACGTGCCCCCAAAGGGAAGGGAATCGGGCCCTGATGCGCGACCACTCGGTACGTTTCGCCGTCCACCTGAAACAGCGTGGCATCGTAGGCTCCGCAGAAACGGACCGCGCTCCTGGCGAGTGCGTCCAGCACGGGCTGGAGATCGGTGGGCGAGGTGCTGATGACCCTCAGGATCTCTGCCGTCGCCGTCTGCTGCTCCAGGGCCTCCTTTGTCTCGTTGAACAGGCGCACGTTCTCGATCGTGATGACCGCCTGGTCCGCGAAGGTCTTGAGCAGCTCCGCCTCCTTATCCGAGAACGGCCCGGGCTCCGGGCGCGTGACGAGGATCACGCCGATCGGCTCTCCATCTCGGATCATCGGGACCGCCAACACGCTCCGGTAGTTGGCGACCCGGGCCACGCTGCCATACGTGAAGTGCGGGTCCTCGAGCACATCGGGAATGCTCACGACCGCCCGGCTCAGAATTGCCCGACCGGTGGCGCTCCCCTCGTCGACCGGCCTCGGGAAGGCGCTCCGGAGAGCCTCGGCGCCCTCCGGCTGTGCATTCTGGACGGCAACCAGTCGGAGGATCTTGCCGTCGTAGAGCACCATGGCACTGAAGACCGCTCCGCACAGTCGGAGGGCACTTGCGGCAATGACGTCGAATACTGGCTGGGCATCGGTGTGGGCACGGTTGATCGCCCGCAGCACCTCGCTCGTGGCCGTCTGCTGCTCCAGCGTTTCGGTAAGCGCCCGATTGTTGTGCTGCAACTCTGTGAAGAGCCGGACGTTCTCGATTGCGATGACGGCCTGATCGGCAAAGGTTCGCAACAGATCGACGTGACGGTCGGAAAAGAGGCCGGGCTCCTGCCGCGCCATCGTGAGCGCCCCGGCGGGAACGCCATTTCTCAGAAATGGAACGGAAATGATTGCCCGAAAGCCCAGTAGCTTCGAAAGGCGTTGGGAGGCGGGCGGCGCCCCGCTGCCGCTCGTCACGTCTTCGTACTGGACAACACGGCGTTCCAGGATTGCGCGCCCTGCCATGCTGTCTCGCGTCAGTCTCGCGGGAAAGTTCCGGCGCATGAATTCAAGCCCCTTGGCATTGAATCCGTGTTGAGCCATGAAATGCATCAGGTCACCATCAAGCCGAAACACGTTCGCATAGACGCCGTCGCAGAGACGGCAGGCACTGTCGACGATGACATCGAAGACTGGTTGGACGTCCATTGGCAAAGTCGAGATGACGCGAAGAATCTCACTGGTAGCGGCCTGTTGGTCGAGCGCCTCCTTCAACGAACGCCTGAGGTCGCCCGTCTTCTCCGGGAGCGTCAGGTGCGTGCCGGGATCGGCTCCGACCAAGGCGGTGGCGCACTCAAGGCAGAACTTGGCCTGGGGCGGGTTCTCCTGCTGGCAGCGGGGACAGTTCATGCCGAGCGGACCCCCTGCGGGACGAGCGGATGGGACGCGCAAAGGTAACGTGCGCGCTCGTCGAACGTCAAGAAACAAGACATGCAGCCGGCTACCGGAACCTTCAATCCAGCGACCGACAAGACAGCTCGAAACGCTAAGCGCGGGTAGTCAACGATTCGGATGCACAGTCGGTGAAGGCTGCGCCTTCGTCACGTCAGCCAACGGGTGCTTGCAGATGAAGTACCTCAGCGTGTACGTCGGCCCTTTCACAACGGCGTAAGTTCGCGAGAAAGTCCTCATTTCACCGCACAGTTTGCAGGCGTTCGTGTCCTCACTGGCAGGATTATTCGATAGGGTATCCATAAGGCCAACCAGGTTAACACAGGTCCGGATTGTGTATCCGATTGTGGTCATCGACCATCGAAGCCGACTCAGTTACGCTGCCGGAGCCATGAAGACGCTCTGGGACGCCCTCGATGCCTTCCTTCAGGAGCATTGGCGCTGCGGGCAAATGGACGGCGGCGTCGGGGAGGGGCGGGGGTGGATGACCTGCGAGTGTAGTGCCGAGATTGCCCAACCCCTCCACCGAAAGAGTAAGGACAGTTAGCGGTGTTCCTGATTGCGCTCACGTTGACTGAGCGCCGATGCACGGGCGCTGCGGCGGGCTGGATGCCAGCGTCGCGCGCTTGGCGTAACCCGCACGCTCATGAGAGCGTTCTGTTAGAGTCGCGCCAGCCTGTAAGGAGGGCTCCTGCGTGGACCCGTTGCCCCACGCTCCGTATCCTCTCGCACCCGGCTCGCAAAGAGCCTGCTACCTGCCCTGGCTCAAGCTCGCAGTGGCCCTCCGGTATGTGCGCACCTTCCCGTGGGCATCCGAGGCATGGCGGGAGGTCCGGCAGCACGTTCCATGGCTCCTCGCTGAGCAGGCCCGCCTTCGCAAGGCTGGATGGTTCAACTGAGCAGGAGGACGCAGTGATGGACCGTCGCACATTCCTTGCTGGCACGGGGGCGGTGATCCTCGCCGCGCCGCGCGTCGCCGAGGGGCAGCCTGCAGGTAAGGTTCCGGTCATCGGGGTCCTCGCTTCCAACGCCCGGAAGGAGGCAATCGGAACGCCGACGGACTCTTTCTCACTGGCACTCACCGAGGGGCTGCAAAAAGCCGGCTGGGTGATCGGGCAGAACATCACGGTCGAGTGGAGGACGGCAGAAGGGAAACCCGAGCGGTTTCCCGTGCTGGCGCAGGAGCTGGTCGGGCGTCACGTCGATCTCGTTGTGCTGAACAGCCTCGCCAGTGTCTTGGCGGTGGCGAAGGTCAGTCGCACCATGCCCATGGTGGTGGCCGGTGTCACCTTCGAGAACCTCAACCGTGAGGGTCTGGCCAAGAGCATGAATCGGCCTGGCGGGCGCGTGACCGGCGTATCACCTTCCGCTGGCAACATGGACGGCAAGGCCTTGCAGCTCTTGAAGGAGACCGCTCCGAGAACTCATCGCGTCGCATTTCTCGCTTCGCCTCCTTATCCGCTTTCTCCGCCCGACACCGAAGCCGCGGTACGCGCGTTGAATCTGAGGCCACTGCCCGTCCTGGTGGCCGATCCAGGGGAGTTCGACAAGGCGTTCGACTCCATCAGGAAGACGCGGATCGACGCTCTGTTCGTGGGCGGGTCGCCATTCTTCTGGACTCATCGGAGCAGGATCATCGAATTCGCCGCCAGGGAGCGTCTTCCTGCCATGTATTGGTATCGCGGCTTTGCCGAGTCCGGGGGCTTGATGTCGTACGGCGTGGACTGGGTCGACCTGTATCGGCATGCTGGCGCATACGTGAACAAGATCCTGAAGGGCGCCCAGCCCGGCGACCTGCCGATCGAGCAGCCGACGACGTTTGAGTTAATTTAGTCATCATGATTGCGGGCCCCCGCAACCGGAAAAATAAAGCACTTCCGGAGCGCGTCCCCGACGCCCTTGGTGCTTCTTCTGCGAAGACTTCTCGAGAACTTACTTCGCTCAGGCTAGTGTCTCAGTTTTGACAAGATCGCCGTGCCGTCGCAGAGGTCTCAGCGCGCCTCGATGCGGCTGCCGACGCTGCCAGGAAAATGGTTCTTGACGGCGTTCCTCGACCCGCCTAGTATCCGCTCCACCTAAGCGGCACCCGTCCGGCCCCTCGGGGAGGCAGCGATGTCCCTGGCTCGGGATCCTGGACCCTTCACTGGCGCCCTCGTCGGTCATGTAGATGGCCCTGCGAGGGTGTTTGCGTCTCCGTAGACCTCCATTGCGGCGCCTGTATGACCCATGTGGGAGCATAGCGACAAGCCAACGGCTCCCAGTAGAACCCCGAAGGTGGCGATCGTTGCGGACGAAGATGCCGAGGGCCGCCCCCGGTTTCTTCGCGTGTACGGGATCGCTGGCCCTCGTTGCATAAAACCACCAAGCGCTTCGGGGAGTATCTCCGAAGCCCTTGTTCTTGTTGGTTGCGGGCCCTGGATTTGAAGAGAATGAGCGTGTCACCTGTCGCGAAGGCGCTGCCCCGGCGGCGAGAGCGCTACGGCACCACTCGCCAGCGTGAGTAGATGAACACGGAAAGAGCGGTCGAGGGCCAGCAGTCGGCGTCCAGCTCTTCCCCCAACGCAGTGTCCAGACCGGTCGCCATGTCCCGGCGAAGGGAGCCAATCATGCGCGCGAACGTTCTGCCAGGGATCCTGCTGCTTTCGATCGTCCTCGTCCTCGGCGGCGTCTGCCCCGCTGCCGCCCAGTTCTATCTCCAACTCAACCTCGTCTCCGACGGCGCCGTCCCGGCGGGCCTCACGGATACCAGGGTGGTCAACGCCTGGGGGCTCGTGTCTGGCCCGACCACCCCGTGGTGGATCTCCGACAATGGGACCGGCCTCACCACGCTCTATAACGTCGAGACCGCCACCATTACGAATACGTTCACGGTTCCTGGCGCGGGCAATCAGCAGGGCACACCGACCGGCGTCGTGTTCAACGGTGGCACTGGCTTCGTCGTGAACAATGGGCTGGGCTCGAGCCCGGCCCGTTTCATCTTCGCCAGCGAGGACGGCACCATCTCCGCCTTCAGGGGAGCGCCCATAGTGACCGTCGTGCCCAACTCGGGGAGCGGGGCGGTGTACAAGGGGATTGCCATCGACAGCGCTACCGCCGGAACGCTCCTGTACGCGACCAATTTCCACGCGGGCACCGTCGACGTGTTCGACAGCACTTTCACGCCCGTCCACATGCCCGGCGCGTTCGTCGATCCCGCCCTTCCCCCAGGGTACGCGCCGTTCGGGATTCAGAACCTCGGCGGCATTATCTACGTGACCTACGCGTTGCAGGATGCCGACAAGCATGACGATGTGGCAGGGCAGGGTCACGGCTTCGTGGACGCCTTCGACACTGCCGGCAACCTGCTCCGCCGCGTCGCGTCGAAGGGTCAACTCAACTCGCCCTGGGGGCTGGCGCTCGCGCCCGCCGACTTCGGGCGCTTCGGCAATCACCTGCTCGTCGGCAATTTCGGCGACGGTCGCATCCACGCCTTCGACCCGGCAAACCTCACCGGCCAGGGCGAGTTCCAGGCCCGTGGCCCCTTGCACTCCGCCGACGGACCACCGATCGCGATCGATGGTCTTTGGGCGCTTTCCTTCGGCAAGGGAGCGGCCAACAACGCCAATGGCCCGACGAATACTCTCTTCTTCACCGCGGGCCCCTTCGACGAGAGCCATGGCCTTTTTGGTTCGCTCGTCGCGGTTCCGCCACCGGGCCGTCAGTGAGCACTTCGCGGATAATCACCCTCCTCCAGCTCCCACACGAGCCGGAGAAGGGCCGCCCGTGTTTGTGCGGGCTGCCTCTCGAGGCATGCCTGAGGCTGTCGCGAGGACCGACAGTGCGGGGTACTTCGGATAACGACTTGGCTCGCGGCCCTCACCAGCGCCGACCGCCATGACCTGCTCGAGGTCCTGGAGAATCGCACTGAGCGCGCCTCGACGTTGATCACCAGCCAGGTGCCGGTGAAGGCGTGGCACGACCTCATCGGCGAGCCCACGATTGCGGACTCCATCTGGAGGGGGGTCCCTGCGCGAGACGTGGGCTAAGGCCCAGCCCGAGCTGGGACGGCGGCGACGCCCAGGCTCCCGCGCTGGGCGTCGTCAGGCCTTCGGGGGCGCGAAAACGGCCGTGAGCACCCTCGATTCGGCCTCAGCCGTGGGATCGACACGCCCTGCAACGATCTGTCGCGCTCGGGGTGGGCTGAACTGATCAACCTGGGGTTGACCCAGGCTAACCTGCCAGACTCGGACACCGGCCGCCCGAGGAGCCGATGCCACAGAACCTCGGAAGAGCCGATGCCACAGTGGCCCTCGCCGCCCACGACGCGCTCTTCCTGGCCTTGAAGACCGACGGCCCCGTGCGCGAACGAAGCGTTCGACAGGCGCGGCGGCTCTGGATCTCGGTGGCCGTGCTGGCCCCTCGTGACCATCGCCGGCAACACGGTGAACCACGCGCTCTTTTCCGGGATCATCCATCGCTGGCTCGCCACGTTCGCGGTGCTCGTCACGCTCGGCGGGATCTTCGTCGTCTTCACCGGGGTGCGGCGCGGCGGCCTCGCGGCATTCTTCGGATCGTGCGAGTTCCTGCTAAGCACCATCGGCGCCAGCGCCGCCTCGCACTTTCCCGTGATGCTGCGCGCGACGGGCGGCACGCCCTGTCCATGACGGCCTACACGGACGGGGCCGACGAGGCGGGCCTGTACACCCCACTGCGCTGGTTCCTCGTCGGGCTGCCGCTCGCCCTCGCGTACCTCGTCGTCCTGTTCAGGCTCCATCACGGTAAGGCCGTGGCCACGCGCGACGAAGAAGGCTCCTAGCCGGACTCGCGGGCTCGCGACGTGAGCGCCAGGGGCGCCGCCGCAGCGCAGAGCAGCGCCATCACCAGGAAGGCCTGGCCGCCGAGACGCGCATAGAGATACCCCGATGCCAGCGTGAGCAGCGCGCTCGCCGCCGCCGGCCCGAGCGCGTACATAGCCTGCGCCGTCGCGGCCAGGCCGGGCGGGACGATCGCGGGGATGACGCGCATGCACGCCAGGTGTAGCGCGGCGAAGGTGATCCCGTGCAGGGGCTGAACGAGAACGAGCGCCGTGACGGCCGTCGTCGACGCGACGACGACCCAGCGCAGGACGCCGGCCGCGGCCGCGAGCGCCATCACGCCCCTGGCGCCGAGCCATCTCACGAGTGAAGGACCGGCGAGGAAGAAGACCACGACCTCGGCGGCGACCGACTCCGACCACAGCACGCTGACGGTGGCGGGGCTGATCCCGGCCGCCCTCCAGCGGATGACGGCAAAGGTGTCGTGCATGGCATGGCTGCCCAGCACCAGGGTGGCGACGAGCATGACACGCCGGAAGTCGGCGAGGCGCAGCAGTCCGACGACACCCTCCGTCGGCGCCCGCGCGCCCGCCGTCTCGACGAGGCCCGGCGCGGACGCGGGCACGCGCAGCGCCAGGCCGGCTGCGATGGCGAGCTGCGTCGCGTGGAGCACCAGGATGGAGCCGAGGCCCCAGGCGCCGACCACCTGGCCGCTCAGCAGCGTGCCGAGGATGAACGCACCGGATCCCGTGCCGCGCACCCAGCCGTACTCGAATCCCGCGTCGCCCGCCCGCGGCACGCTGGCACGCAGGGCCAGGGCATCGGCGAGCGTGGTGATCGGCGCCAGAGCCGCCGCGTGCAGGAAGCTGATCGCGAAGAGCGCGGGGACGTCGGTCACTGCTAGCAAGCCAGCGGCGACCGCCGCAGCCAGCAACGCACACGCGGCCAGGACCCCTCGAAGGGCCTGCGTCAGGTCGGCGAGGCGCCCGCACGCCGGCCCCGAGACGAGCCGGATCGCCGTTCCGGCGCCGAAGAGAGCGCCGAGCTGCTCGGGGGTGAGCCCGCGCCCCTCGAAGAATGCCGGCAGGAACGGGGAGGACACACCGAAGGCGCCGTACATGAGTGCGTAGAGCGCCACGAAGCGAAGCAGGACAGTGTGCACGGAGCCACTCTCCGGCCGGCCTGTGGCGTCGTCAAATTGCCGCCGGGCCCGGATCCCCGCCAGGGGACGACGGTCCGATAGGACTGCCCGCGGCTTCGGGGCACGTTGGGGGTCGTGGGCGCAGTGTCCGGCCCAAGGGGATCACGCAACCGTCGAGGTGCCCTGATTGGTCTGGTGGTCATCGCCTTCCTGGCAACGCTCCTCGCCGCGTGCGCGCAGGCTCGGGTGTCGCACACCCACATCCGCGAGTCCGCGTTCCGGCTCGAGTTCACTCAGCGGACTTCGGGTGACACGGTCGCTGGCTGGTTCGTCGGCACCTGCCTTGCACCTAGGAAGCGGTCGTTCCGGAGGAGGCAGCGATGAAAACCACGGGCCTTCTCAGGCAGGACCACGGGTTCATTGCCCGGCTCCGAGGCGTCCGAGGAGCGCTCGCTCGTCGTCGGGGTGTTCCTGGCGAACGCACAAATCGCCCCCGTGTGCACGCGCCGCCGGCGCCCGCATAACGGGTCGCGAGACCGTCTTCGTCCCGGTGCTGCTACGTGACCCGCCGGTCGGCCGGTAGGCTTGACCTGCCCCGCTTCGGGGGGCAGACTCACTCCT
This sequence comes from Candidatus Methylomirabilota bacterium, assembly GCA_046723845.1. Taxonomy (GTDB): domain Bacteria; phylum Methylomirabilota; class Methylomirabilia; order Rokubacteriales; family CSP1-6; genus AR37. Next base: position 12,421 of record JBKOVG010000369.1, read on the forward strand.
TCGTGGAGCTTCTAGCGGAGGAGGGATCTCATGGGGGTGAGCGCGCCTACCGGAGAAGGAGGCAAGCCATGAAGTTCATGCTCTTCGTCCTGCCCACCGTGCCCGGAACTCTGGAAGATCGCAAGCGCCTGCGGCCCATCGGCCGCAACAACGAACGGTATCAGCAAATGCTGGACGAGTTGCGCAAGCTTGCCGTGTTCGCCGACGACGCCGGCTTCGACGTCATGGCCACCACCGAGCACCACTTCCACTCCGAGGGCTACGAGACGTCGGTGGCGCCACTCCTGATCTACGCGGACCTGGCCGCCCGCACCAGGCGCATCAAGTTCTCCCCGCTCGGACTGGTCCTGCCCTCGTGGGATCCCATCCGCGCCGCCGAGGAGCTGGCCGTGCTGGACCACCTGACGAAGGGGCGGGTCTACGCTGGGTTCGCCCGCGGCTACCAGGACCGGTGGGTCAACGTCCTGGGCCAGCAGTACCACGTGACCGGGGCGCCGATGGACGGCTCTTCCATCGACAACCACAACCGCAAGGTCTACGAGGAGACGCTCAAGGTCATCAAGAAG
>JBKOVG010000399.1:0-28954 GCA_046723845.1 Candidatus Methylomirabilota bacterium
GGCTGGATCCTCGGCGTCAAGACGTCCTCACCGATTAAGACGGTCAAGGAGCTCGACGGCAAGAAGGTGGGGTTCACCTCCGCCGGTTCGGGCACCGACACGCTGGCCCTGTGGGCCCAGAGCGAAGCCAAAGTGACCTTCCAGCGCGTGGGGGTGGGCGGGGGAGGGCTCGTGCCGAACCTGCTCAACGACAATCTGGCGGCCGCCGTGATCTACTCGCCGCTCAGCTACCAGGTCGTCTCCGAGGGCAAGGTGCGTGTGCTCCAGGACTTCGCCACCGCCATGCCCCCCAACCTGATCGGGGGCTGGGCGGCCACCGACAAGAACCTGAACGAGCGGCGTGCCTTCATCCTGAAGGGCTTGAATGCGCTCTACGGCGCGCTCGAGTACATGCGCAACAATCCCGACTATGCGATCAAGACCATCGCCACCAACAACGAGCTGCCGATGGAGATCGCCAAGATGGAGTACGAGAAGACCTTCCTGCGCCTCTCCCGCGACGGCAAGATGACGCTCGCCTCGGTGGAGAAGGCGATGGAGCTGGCGGCGGCGAGCGGGGTGAAGGACATGGCGCCGGCCTCCGAGGTCTTCATGAACGTCCCGATCACCCCGACCAAGCCCTAGGGCCATGCGGCGGCACGAGCGGCTGATCGTCGCCGCTGCCGTCCTCGGCCTCTTCGCGCTCTGGGAGGCGCTGGCCCGCCAGGGCCGAATCGACCCGACCCTCGCGCCCGCTCCGACCACCATCGTGGATGCCATCGCCCGGTTGGCGGCGCGGCCGGAAGTGCGGGCCAGTCTCGCCGTCACTGGCTGGGAAGTGCTCGCGGCCTTCCTCATCGCCCTGCCCACGGGCCTCCTCCTGGGCTTCCTCCTGGCCGAGATGCCGGTGCTGGGTGCGCTCGTCCGGCCTCTCGTCAACTTCCTCTTCGGGGTGCCCAAGTCCATCTTCCTGCCCGTCTTCATCCTGGTCTTTGGCGTGAGCATCCCGCAGAAGATCGCCTTCGCCGTCTTCACGACCATCTTCGTGCTAATCCTGGGCGGCATCGCGGCCGTGCAGTCCGTCCCCCGTGAGCTCGTGCTGGTGAGCCGCGTCTACGGGGCGAGCCGCGCGCAGATCATCCGCGAGATCTACCTGCCCGCCATGGCGCCCATCCTGCTCGAGTCGGCCCGCCTCGGCATGGTCTTCAACATCACCGCCGTGCTCCTCTGCGAGATCTACGGCGCGCGGGACGGCATCGGCTACCGCATTGCTGCGTGGGGCGAAAACCTCCAGATGCCCCAGCTCTATGCGGCGCTGGTCATCGTGGCCGCGGCGGCCGTGGCCATCAACGAGGTGCTGCGCGCCATCGAGACGCACCTGGGCGCCTGGCGGCAGCGCGCGTGACCCGCCCGCTGGTGGCCATACACGGCGTCTCGCAACGCTTCGGCGTGGACGGGGCCACCGTGACCGCTCTCGACACGATCGACCTCGAGATCCCAGACGGGCAGTTCGTGGCCGTGGTGGGCCCGAGCGGATGCGGCAAGTCGACCCTGCTCTCCCTCGTCGCCGGGTTGCGTCTGCCGTCGAGCGGCACCGTGCTCTGCGACGGCGAGCCGATCATGGGGCCCATGCCCCGCAAGGTCGGCATGATCTTCCAGGAGGCGAACCTGCTGCCGTGGCTTTCCGCCGTCGACAACGTGGCCTTCCCGCTCAAGCTCCGGCACGTGTCGAAGCCGGAGCGCCTCGCCGCCGCCCGCCGCATGCTGGAGCTCACCGGTCTCGCCGGCTTCGAGAGCCGCCTGCCCCACGAGCTCTCCGGCGGGATGAAGCAGCGCGTGTCCATCGCGCGGGGACTCGTGCAGAACCCGGCGGTGCTGCTCATGGACGAGCCCTTCGCCTCGCTCGACGAGCAGACGCGCATGGTACTGGGCGACGAGCTCCTCCGCATCTGGTCGGAGACGAAGAAGACCGTGCTGTTCGTCACGCACAGTCTGAACGAGGCGGTGTACCTGGCCGATCGTGTGGTCGTCCTGAGCGCACGCCCCGGCCGGGTGGTGGACGACGTGGCGGTCGACCTGCCACGCCCGCGCACCTTTGCCATGACGGGCAGCGAGCGGTTCGGCGTGCTCAAGGATCGCATCTGGCAGCACATCAAGAGCGCGGAGCGTCCGTGACCTGGCTGCGGCGGCACCTGCGCGTGAGTCAGGCGGTGTTCTACCTCGCCATCCTCGCCACGTGGGAGATCCTGCCCCGCGTGGGCGTGATCCCGCGTCTCTTCGTGCCGCCGCTGAGCGAAGCGCTGGGCGCGCTCGTCACCAACTATCGCGAGTATCTGGGCAGCCTCCCCACCACGTTCGGCGAGATCCTCGCCGCCTACGTGATCGTCTGCGGCGGTGGCATCCTGGTCGGCCAGCTCGTGGGGTCCTCGGCTGTCGCGCGGCGCATGCTGCTGCCGGTCCTGCGGAGCGCGGTGGCCGTGCCGCTCGTGGTGCTCTATCCCGTGATGATGGTGTGGTTCGGCCTGGGCTCGCCGTCGAAGATCGCCTTCGCCTCCATCTACGCCTTCATCCCCACCATGCTGACGGCCGTGGCGGGCGTAGCCGCCCTCAATCCCGCGCTCGGCGAGACCGCGCGTGCGTTCGGCGCCACGCGCGCCCAGCAGATCCTCTACATCGCGCTGCCCGCGAGCCTGCCGTCCATGGTGGCCTCGCTCCGCCTGGGCGGGGCCCTCGTCATCGTGGGCGTGATCGTGGCCCAGATGCTGGGCGCGGCCGACGGGCTGGGCTTCCTCATCACACGGTACCGGACGCTCCTGAACAGCCCCGGCGTCTATGCGGGCATCGTCCTGGTGCTGATGATCACGGGGTTACACGAAATCGCTCTGCGCCGCCTGGAGCGGAAGGTGGCGGCCTACCGTCAAGGAGACTGAAGCGATGGCCTTGCCGACGCTCGCAACCACCGTGGTGGGCAGCTACCCGCAGCCCGACTGGCTCGTGGACCGAGCCCTGCTGTCCAAGGGCGTGCCGCGCGTGCGCATGCGCGGCCTCTGGCGCGTGCCCGAACCGTGGCTCGAGCAGGCGCAGGACGACGCCACCATCGTGGCCATCCGGGACATGGAGCGCGCCGGCATCGACATCATCAGCGACGGCGAGATCCGCCGCGAGAGCTACTCGAACCACTTCGCCACGGCCCTGGACGGCGTGGACGTGAGCGCGCCCGCCGTGATCACCGACCGCTACGGCAACCAGACGCACGTGCCGCGCGTGACCGGACGCATCCGGCGCGCGCGCCCCGTCGAGCTGCGCGACATGCAGTTCCTCCGCCGCCACACCGACCGTCCCGTCAAGATGACCTTGCCCGGCCCGTTCACCCTGGCCCAGCAGGCGAGGAACGAGGTCTACCGGGACATCGACGAGCTGGCCATGGACTTTGCCGTGGCGGTGAACGAGGAGGCGCGTGAGCTGCAGGCCGCGGGCGCGGATGTGATCCAGCTCGACGAGCCGTGGCCTCGCAACGATCCCGAGGGCGCCAAGCGCTTCGCGGTGCCCACCATCAACCGCGCGCTCGAAGGCCTCACGGTGCCGACGGCGCTCCACCTCTGCTTCGGCTACGCGGCGGTGGTGCGCCACCAGAAGCCCACGGGCTATTCCTTCCTGCCGCAGCTCGCGGCCACCACGGCGCAGCAGATCTCCATCGAAGCGGCGCAGCCGAAGCTCGATCTGGGCGTGCTGGCCGAGCTCGCGGGCAAGACCATCATCCTGGGCGTGATCGACCTGGGCGACCCGGCCGTGGAGACGGCGGAGCAAGTCGCGGCGCGCATCCAGGCCGGCCTCGAGCGCGTGAGGCCGGAGCGGCTCATCCTTGCCCCCGACTGCGGGATGAAGTACCTGCCGCGCGACACCGCCTTCGGCAAGCTCCAGGCGTTGAGCGCGGGCGCCCGCGCTGTCCGCGCCCACCTCGCCTAGCCCGAACTATTCACGAACACGCGGAGCGCGAGGCGGGTCGGGGCCCGTCGTCAGGGGCGGGGGAGCGCTCCAGCTGCGTCACCCACTCGCCTGAATCGCCGCCCTGCGGGCGGCGCACAGGCTTCGGGGGTCCCACTCCGCCGGCGCGCTCCCCCGCCCCCGCCGCCACCCGCCCCGGTTGCACGCGCCGCGCTGGTGAATAATCCAGGCTAGCGCTCGATCCCTCGGCGGAGGGGGAGGGCCAGGGTGAGGGGGAGTGTGGAGTGGCGGTAATCCTCGGCGCCCTTGATCTCACGGGCAGATCGGCTATGCTCCTGGCACTCCAGCTTGACCCAAGGTCGCGCAGCCAAGGAGGGCTCTATGGACGAGGTCTTCCCCGTTCTCGGCGGCATCGCGCTCGGGCTTGCAACCTTCGCGGTACGGCCGATGTGGCTCAGAGCTATCGCGGTCGCGATACTGGGCGCGGGAATCGGCGCGCTGGCAAGCTGGATCAGCGGCGAGCTGGCCGTCAGTCGAGTCTATCTGCTCGTCGATGCCGCCCAGGTCATCGTGGCGGCCGTCCTCACTGGAGGTCTCGTCGAGCTCTGGCTCCGTCGTCGCGCCCGCTCCGTGGCGCGATAGCGAACGCCCCTCACCCCGCCTTTTTCCCATGGAGGGAGGGCCGGGGTGAGGGGCGAAAGCGAGAGCTAAGGCACGGCCATCACCCACGCCCCGCGATTCCGGGTGGCGCATATGAGCATGCGATCCTGCTTGTGGAAGAGCAGATCGGCGGCCATCGCGTTGGGAAGGCCGTTGGAAAAGGGAGTCCAGCTCGTGCCCATGTTCACGGTCTGATAGACGCCGACGTCGGCGGCGACCCACACCCGCTTGAAGTTCGCGGGATCGACCACGACCGCATTCATCGGGATCGAGGGCAGGCCGCCCGTCGAGCTGACCCAGGACGCGCCCTGGTTGTCGGAGCGATAGACCATGGGTCCGCCCACCTGCGAGATGGTCACCCAGACCCGGAGCGGGTTGCTCGGGTCCACGGCGATGCAGCTGATGAAACGGGGCGTCGGCGACGTCAGGAACGTCTTGCTCCATGCGGCACCCGTCCAGCTCACCTTCACCATGCGACCAAGATTGGTGCCAATCAGGATCGTGTTGGCGTCGATCTCGCGCATCGCCGAAGCGGCCTCGTTGGAGGCGAGCCCGAGGGCGAAGGTTGTCCACGGCCCCGTGCCGGTTCTCGTGACCACCAGCGACGTCCCCCCGATGGCCACCGTCGACCCGAAGACCTCGACGGGCGGATAGAAGAACGACGGCACGCTGGGGGGCGAGACGTTCGTCCACGTGTTGCCCTTGTTGGTGGAGCGCTCGAGCGACACGTAGTAGAAAGAGTGATATACAATGTTGGGACTGAGCTGATTGACCCCGCAATCCCCCCCGTCACCGTCGGCGATGTGATCCCACACCATGGAGCCCGTGAAGCGAATCGTTCCGTTGTCCTGGGTACCCGCCATCAGCCACTTCCATGTCGTCGGATCGCTGCCGAGATATTCCATCTCCGTGATGCCCAGACCCTTGTTCAATGGCTTCCAGGTCCCGCCCCCGTCGGCCGACCGGTAGATCCCGCCGTCGTTTCCCGCATAGATGATCTGCGAGTTGCCCGGGGAAAAGGTCAGGCAATGCTGATCCGGATGGATGCTGTTGGCGCCCTGGGTGGTGATGTCCTTCCAGGTCCAGGTCGAGCCGCTGAGAGTGCCGCGATAGCCGTCGATGGCCCCGAGATATACCCTCTTCTGGTCGTCGGGCGGGGCAGCGACGTACCAGTCGTACCAGGCTTGGTTCACGCTCAATGCCGGCAGGGAAGTGATCTTCGTCCAGGTCGTACCGGATCGCCGCCACAGATATGCCGTCGTTCCCTTGGCCCCGAAGACATAGGCGACATCAGGGGCCGCCGCCACCCGGTCGACGGCGAGCCGGGCCCACGGGGCCGTCGGCCCCGCGGGGAGCGGGACGGCGGCGAACGAGTTGCCGGCATTGGTCGACACGAACAGCCCATCCGCGAAGGTCGCGAGCAGCTCGGTCGTTCCTCCCTGAGGATGGACGCTGATGTCCCAGCATGTCCCGGGGCGCTTCAAGCTCCACGACACCCCGCTGTTGGTCGATCGGAAGAACCCGTTGGTGGTCGCCGCATAGAGGACCTTGGGATCGCGGGGGTCGACTATCAGGTCGTAGAAGCCGACCCCGACAAACGGCGCCGACGCCAGCACGGTCCAGGTGGTGCCGCCGTCGGTGGACCGATAGACACCGGCGCCGAGATTCGCGTAGAAGTTCCCTTCGCCGCTGCCCGCGTAGACTCTCTTCGCCGTGCTCGGATCGAAAGCGATGGCCCCGATCGCCAAGGATGGCATCTGGTCTGTGCGAGGCTGCCACGTTGCCCCCGTGTCCGAGCTCTCCCATATACCTCCACCCGCTCCTCCTACCAGTACGTGCTTGGGGTTTTGGGGGTCGACGGCGATGCTCGAGACGCGACCGATCACGTCGATGCGGTTGCTTCCGTAGGTCTGTCCATTCGGAACAAGGGAGGGGCCGATCGATTGCCAGACCGAGAGGGCCGGCACGGGAGGTGCTCCTCGTGCTCTCGCCTTGGCCCTCCGGGCACGGGTCGTCCGCCGCCGGAGGCCGAGCCCCGTCGCCGCCCTGATGATGGTGGCGGCGAAGGATCTTGCAGCGGGCTGCGCCCGCCTCATGCGTCTGGCCCTGGGGGCACCGACGACGGGGGCTTTCAAGGCAGCCCGGGTCAGCCCGAACTTTGGTCTCGCCGCGCGGGGCACGGCGACGGTCGCCACCACCTCGTTGTTGAGGACAGGGTTGCGGCGACCAAGATACGCGAAGAGCCGTTGGAGCGCCTTGCCGCCGGGTGGGGATATGCCTTTCTTCTTTCCTCGGCGACCAGTCGTGGCGTCGATCTTGCTCCTCATCGCGCGTTCCCTCCCTTTTTGCCGGGTGCGTCCTTTGGCGGCGTGCCCTTCTTCCGCTTGGGAGACACTGCCTTCGGTCGGCGCGCTTCCTCGAACATGCGAAGTCGCTCGGCGGCTCGGCCGCCAGGAGGTTCCGGTGTCTTGTCGCCCGGACGTTTCGTCATGTCCCTCTCCGTCACACCGTTCGCTCGGTGCTCTGCTCGCGTGATCGTGTGGCCGGACGTGAATTGGGCGGGGAGACTTGGGCGTGCTCTCGAGATATCACATGGAACACCTCCCGTGTCATGGCGAACGAGGAGGCGACGATGGAGCGTTAGGTTCACGACCCTAGGCGTCTCTGGCATCGCTGTCAAGGCGAATCGCGCCCATGACGGCCGCCATGTCGTGGCCGAAAAGCCGAGGCTACAAGGGCTTGGCTGCGACGCCCGACGCGGGGCGTGTGCTTACTGTGAGGGTTCCTCTTGACCGCGACATTCCACGCCTCGCCGGGCGCCGAGGTTGGCTCGGGGACCTCATGGAGTGCGATCCGACCAGGCGCAGAGCTATCAACGACTAGTGCACGCATCTATCGAATTCTCCTCCATGTCATTGAAGTCAAAGTCTCAATCATCGACATGGACTACTTGCGTTGTGAGCGTGTTCGGTTGAATAGCCAACGTCTTGCCTTTCAGGAGCGTGGCCCCGAGCCTAAGGGAGGACCACCTCCGGCGCCAACGGTAGGCCAGGCATTACATGCCCGAAGTCTTGCGAGAACGAGTGAGGACGGAGCCCGGGAAGGGGAGGGCTCTCAGCCCGTCCACCACAGCCACAGAAACCCGAAGGCTAGGGTGAGCACCGTGATGGGCAGCCCCACCTGAAAGTATTCCCCGAAGCTGATGGGCGCCACGGTCTTGGCACGCTCGACCACGATGATGTTGGCGACCGAGCCGGTGATGGTGAGATTGCCGGCGAGCGTGCTGGCCATGGCCAGGACCAGCCAGCCCGTGTGCGGATTCGCGAAGCCGGGGACGACCGATTTGAGCAGCATGACGGCGGGCACGTTGCTGACGAGGTTGGAGAGCACCGCCACGACCACTGTGAAGCCGGCCGGGTGGTGCAGGTTCCAGTGGTTGGCGAAGCCGAGCAGGTGATCGGTGATGCCCGCCTTTTCGGCGCCGCCGACGATGATGAAGAGCCCCACGAAGAAGACCAGCAAGCCCCAATCGACCTCCTCGTAGACGAGGTGCGGGTCGCGCGTGCGCGTGATGAGCATGACGGCCGCGCCAAACGCCGCCATGAGTGCGGGCGGTGCGCCCGCGAAGAATCCCGCGATGACCAGGAGGATGACGAGGCCGGGCTTGACCAGGCGCGCATGGTCCACGGCCGTCGGCTCTTTCGGAAGCTGGGCCACCGCGGGGTCGCGTGCGCCGAACCGCACGAGCAGCAGGTAGATGAGCAGCCAGTCGAGCAGCAATCCCACCAGGGCGATCGGGCCGAGGTGCCAGAGAAAGTCGCGATACGCGATCCCCGAAAACGAGCCGATCAGCATGTTTTGCGGGTTGCCGGTGATGGTCGCGACGCTCCCGATATTCGACGCCGTGGCGACGGCGAGAAGATACGGCAGCGGCCTCACCCCCATGCGTCGCGTGGCAGTGAGGACGAAGGGGACCATGACCAGACAGATGATGTCGTTGACGAAGAATGCGGAGAGCACGCCGCTGGTCAAGATCACCGTGGGCAGCAGGTGGCGGGGCTTGAGCCGCGTCACCACGAGGTGCGTGATCCAATCGAAGAAGCCCGCGAGGTGCAAATACGCGACGATGAGCATCATCGAGAAGAGCAGCACGATCGTGGAGAAGTCGATGAAGCGCAGCGCGTCGAGCGGCAGGATGATGCGGAAGGCCACCATTAGCACCGCACCGATGATGGCCGCGCCCGGGCGATCGATTTTCATGCCCGGGAATTTGCCGATGGCGAAGACGAGGTAGCTGGCGAGGAAGATCACGTAGGCCGCGAAGAGTTCGAGGTCGGCGAGCGGCACGCGCGGCACCATGGACGGCCCATCGTACCCGAAGTGTGCGGAGCTGCGGCGGCACTCGTCAGCCGCCAACGCTCGCCCCCTCTGCGGCTTGACGCCCCCGCGGAGTCCGGCCGAGGATGCCGCTCAGCGGGACTGGAAGCTCGTCTTCATGAAGGAGAGGGAGCCGGAACCTTCCGCGTATGGTCCGGGCCCTTCGTCAGCCTGCGCCTATCGAAGATCTTCAACCTCCGGAGCGAGCCGTACGAGCGGGCCGACATCACCTCGAACACCTACTACAACTGGCTGATCGATCTCGTCTTCCTACGGGTGCCAGCGCAGACCTACGTGGCCAGTGTCCTGGCGACCGTCAAGGACTGCCGCAACGCCAGAAGGCCGCGACCTTCAACCTGGAGGAGGTCCTGCAGAAGATGAAGGAAACCGGAGGCTCGAAGTAAACGAGTGATCGCCGACCCCAGGCGCGACGCCGTGTCGACAGGCATCGGTCGCCACTCAAAGCAACTCGGGAAAGGCGACAGCGTGATGCTGCGCCTGCCCTGCCCGCGGCCGCTGTGGTTCGGCAAGACGTAACGGCCGGCGGCAGCGGCTCGGCGCCCTCGCGCCGCCTAGAACTCGAGTCGATCGCCCGGGTTGATCGCAAACACCTTCGTCGTCGTCTGTCCGAGTGCCGCCATGTATTCCTGCGGCGTGCCCCTGAGGACCGGGGTCGTTCCGTAGTGCATCGGGATGACGAACTTCGGCTTGAGCCACTCCCGCGTGGCGTAGGCCGCGTCTTGCGGGTCCATGACGAAGTGGCCCCCGATCGGCATCAGGATGAGGTCGGGCTTGTAGTAGTCGGCGATTAGCTTCATGTCGCCGAAGATCCCCGTGTCGCCCATGTGGTAGACCTTGAAACCGTTCTCCACCTGGATGATGAAGCCGGCCGGCTCGCCGCCCGGGTGGGTCGTTGATTTCTTCGTCGCCGGATCGGTCACCGTCAACTCGGACGAGTGCTCGGCGCGCACCTGCGTGATCGTGATCTGTGACCCGAGCGGTTGCACCTTGCCGCCCTTGCCGAAGCGCACGCCCTGCTCGGCCGTGAGCCAGCCGAGGTCGATCATGGTCTGCATGAGCCCGGCCGGCCCGTACACCTTGGCGCCGGTGCGCTTGGCGAGGTCGGCGACGTCGCACGACCCGTCGGTGCGGCCGACCGTGCCGACGTGGTCCCCGTGGCCGTGGCTGACGAGAATCAGGTCGACCTTGCCGAGCTTGGCGAGGTCCTTGTACTCGGTGGGTGTCTTGGGATTCCCGGTCAGGAAGGGGTCGGTCACGATCACCTTGCCGCCCGGAGTGGTGATCTTGAACGTCGCTTGACCGAGCCAGAGCACCTCAACCTTCCCGGGCTGGGCCAGGAGCAGCGGAGCCGACAGGGCAAGGGAGAGGGCGACGACGAGCGCGCCGCCCAGCTTGATGACGTTGCGACGGTGCAAGGCCATGTCTCGTGCTCCTTGTTCGTTCGGTCGTGAAGGTAGTTCGGACCGGGTTGCCCGTTGCGGAACGACCCTACCACGTACCCGATCCCGCACGTTGACCGCTTTTTCGGCCCGACACATCCTTTGACCCATGGCAGACCATGAGCAATACTCGAACTCGTTCGAGGAATGCGCGATGCCTCCTGTGAGATCCGATCGGCCCCTGCTGCCGTCACCCGTACCGATGACGGCGAAGGCTGCGCCCGTGATCGTGCTGGCCGGCACCGCCAGCTCCGTCGGCAAGACCACCGTCGCGCTGGGGCTCATCGAGGCGCTGCGCGCCCGCGGCCTCGTGGTGCAGCCGTTCAAGGTCGGCCCCGACTTCATCGACGCGGGGCTGCACGCCGTCTCGGCTGGCCGACCGTCGTACAGCCTCGATGGCTGGATGTGCGGTCGACAGCACGTGGTCGATACGGTAACCTCACGCGGAGCAGGCGCCGACCTCTGCCTGGTCGAGGGCGTCATGGGCTGCTTCGACGGCGTCGACGGCGCGAGCGAGGACGGCTCTACCGCGCAGGTGGCCAAGTGGCTGGGTGCGCCCGTCGTGCTGGTCGTGGACGCGGGCGCGCAGTCGCGGAGCGCCGCCGCCACCGTGCTGGGCTTCGAGCGCTTCGACCCCCACCTGGACGTGGCGGGCGTGATCTTCAACCGGGTCGGCGGCGACCTGCACGCGCAGTGGCTGGCCGACGCGGTGAGGGCCACGTGCCGGGCCCGCGTGCTTGGCGCCCTGCGCGGCGAGGAGGCGCTCGCGCTGCCCGAGCGGCACCTAGGCCTGGTCACCGGTGCCGAGGGCGTGCTGACCGGCGAGCGGCGCCGCCGCCTCGCCGAAGCCTGCGCGCGATGGGTGGATCTCGACGCGCTCCGCCTCCTCGCTCGCCCGGGCGTCCCCGCGCGGGCGACCCGTCCACCGGCGCCCAGCGCCCCACGGGCGCGGATCGGGGTGGCCCGCGATGCCGCCTTCCAGTTCTACTACCCGGAGAACCTCGATCTCCTGCGCGAGGCCGGCGCCGAGCTGGTCTTCTGGAGCCCGCTCGACGATCCGGTGCCGCTCGACGCCGACGGGCTCTATCTGGGCGGCGGCTACCCCGAGCTTCACGGGGCCCGGCTCTCCGCCAACCGAGCCGCCCGCGACGGCGTGCGGAAGATGTCGGAGGCGGCCCGGCCGATCTACGCCGAGTGCGGCGGCCTCATGTACCTGGCCGAGGCGCTCGAGGACCTGGAGGGGCGCGGCCACGGGATGGTCGGGCTCCTGCCGACGACGGTGCGCATGCGCCCGCGCCGGCTGACGCTCGGCTACACGGAGGTGGAGCTCGCCGCGCCCTCGATCCTCGGCCCCGCGGGCCTCACCGCGCGGGGCCACGAGTTCCACTACTCGACCAGTGACCCAGTGCCGGATGGCGTGGAACGCACGTGGAGCCTCCGGCGTCCCGGCGGCGGCACTCGCGCCGAGGGTTACCGGGTCGGCTCCGTGCTCGCGACCTACGTCCACCTGCACTGGGGCTCCAATCCCGCGCTCGCGGCCGGCTTCGTCGAGGCGTGCCGGACCGCGCGGGGATGACCCTCGACGTCAAGGCGACGACCGACGCGGTGCTGGTCCCGTGGCTCGGTGCGCTGGAGCCGGAGTGGGCGCAGCGGTACCTGTTCCCGCCGAGCGCGCCGCGGCTCGCCGAGCCACAACGTCATCCTGAGGGGCGTGTCGGCCGCGTACCCCTGACGCGCTTCGGTGGCGCGGCCGTGTCGCCATCTGCCCGCGCGGGGAGGCGCTTGACGGCTCTCCTGCGGCTGCCCGACAATCCTCCTGCCGACGGTCTATCCAGTCGCGGTGTGTACAGGCAGCTCCGACCATGAGTAACGTTGCCAGGAGCGGGCGTCCGAGAGATCGCATCCGCCAGTCAGCTCGTACTCATCCGATGCAGAGACCCGCGCGAACGGAACCTTCTCTGAGGAGGGCAGGGGCTGCGGAAGCTGGCGACGGAGGAGAAACGCGAGCGCACATTGGAGTGAGAAAAGCAGAGGCCCACGGTGGGCCCCGAGAGAAGGGACTCGAAGAGAAGCCGGAGTCTACGTCAGATTTCGACGTGAGCAATTGGTGGAACGAACAGTGAAGTCGGGGAACAACCGGAGGCGACGCGGCTTCGACGTCTGCGATGTCGTCGACCAGGGTCACGATATCGTCACCATCAGCGCCGTCGTAGATTCCTGCTATCCACGACGGATCGGAAGGGCTGGCAAAGGCGATGAAGGGAAGCAGGACGAGCGCCAGGACAACAGGGAGGAATGTGGAGGTCGCTCGGCACGCGGAACGGTATGACACTGTGGTCGGCATCTGCTGGCGCGAACACGAGCCTACGTGCATCTTTCGCCTCCCATAGGCAAGCGGCCAAAGGAGGAGCCCGAGTCACGACGATAGATGCGTTCGGATCTAGCTGTCAAGGACAATGCGGACAGTAAGCGCACAAGCACAGTCAACCGGGGGGGGAGGCCGCCAACGTCGCTTCTCGCAGTAAGGAGCGCGGCGGAACCCGCACCGCTAGCCGCGATAAGGGCCTTTGTGGTTCCTAAGGTCTTACGCGCCGGACGATCATCACCTCTTGCCAGGAGTGGCAACGAGCGCGTTCGGCACTCCCCAGCCGCCGGGTAGAGAGAGCCTCAGGGTGGGAAGCCTCACCACCAGCTGCGTCGAGGGACCGCCGTCGAGATTCAGGGCATCCGAACATCCGAGCCCGGATTTTTCTGGTGGCTCGGCGAGAAAGCGCGCCAAGGCCGTGGTCTCGGCTCTACTCACAACCACGATGACCACTCGGCCGACGCCGGCGCAGACCGCTGTCCGTTCCGCCACCTGCGGTTTCAGTGACGGGACCCGGCCGCCGACGACGAGACGGGGGATGCCCTGGACGATGAGCTGGTCTGCGACCTGGTCGGGGATGTCCGAGCCAAGTACGATGCGTGCCTCCCTGCCACTGACAACGAGCGCGCCCCAGCTCTTCTGTTTGCTCATGGCCAGGCGACCGCCCTCGCCGACCACGAGGCCCATCGCGCGGCCCTCCTTGTCGAAGAAGCTGGCATTGACGGCGACGACGACTGGAAAGGGCGACGCGATCTGTTCGACGGTTTGCCTCGACGAAGGACCACCGGCCGGGACGAGCCGAAGCTCGGCTTCACCGAGATCGATCGTGAAGGCGTGACCTGAGAAGGGTTCGCCGTCGGCCGGGCGCACCTCGAAGGTGGCGTGGGCGATCCCCGGTGCGACCGTCGAAAACCGGGGCGCCTTCTCTCCCGCCCAGATCGGCAGCGTACCGAAGACCGTCGAAAACGCCAGCGAGGCAAGGAAACTGCCAAGGAAGCAAGGCCTCTTCATCTCGAACCACAAGTGGGCTGGCCGGTCCGGTCGGGACACCAAACAGGCGGACCTTTTCCCTAACCGCGTGCGTTCTCGTGGCATAAGCGGGCGAGCGGTCCGGTACCGCCTCCGTCGGTCACGGTACCTCCTCGAGACGCTCGAATTGCCGCGAGTCTATCAAAGGACGAGAACAAGGAGCACGCGACGGAAAGCGTCTGCTAGCCTCTCGCGCCCGCCGGCTGAGCAGGCAAGAGAAGCGCGACGCGGCACGCGCGCTCGGACCCGCTCCGGCCGTGATTCTGTCGGGGTGCTTTACGTTCTCCAAATTGTCCCTCGATCAGCACCCTGTAACCCGCTGATTCAAGGGACTGTCCAAATCTGGCACGCCGCTCGCACGTGTCCCGCGGTCCGCCCGTACTTAAGGATGATTCTTCGACGTCTCACGGTGGGTATCCGGAAGTATAGGAGGTAGAGGATGATGCGGCGCTCCGGGTTCCGTCTGGCGGTCGGACTCCTCACTCTGGCCGTCCTCGGGCTCGCCGAGGCCGGACCTGCTCTGGCCCTGCAGTTCAACGTCACCTACGACAGCAGCGTCACCTCGCGCTCGGACTACTCACAGATCAAGAGCGCCTTCGGCCAGGCTACCGACGCCTGGAGCAATGTCCTCACCGACAACGTCACCCTCAACCTTCGCGTGAGCTTCGGCAGCGTGGGCGGCTACGTCCTCGGCCCCTCCACGCTCGGCGGCAGCCTCGACGCGCTGTACGGCTACTTCGGCTACCAGCAGATGAAGAGCTGGCTCTCCAGCGATGCGTCCTCGAGCGACGACAAGACGGCGGTCAACAGCCTGCCGGCCGCCTCGTCCGTGGCCGGCAACACGTTCGTGCTGGCGAGCGCGCAGGCCAAGGCGCTCGGGCTCGTCTCCGGCAAGAACACCGCCTTCGACGGCTACATCGGCTTCGGGTCCGCGACCAAGTACGACTACGACCGGAGCAACGGCATCTCCGCGGGCTACTTCGACTTCGTCGGGCTCGCCGAGCACGAGATGGCCCACGTGCTCGGCCTCTTCTCCGGCCTGGGCGACGGCTACGCCACGGCGTTCGACCTCTTCCGCTGCTCCGGCGGCGCCTCCAGCTTCACGGGCGGCCCTTCGTCCTTTTCCATCGACGGGTGCAAGACGAGCCTGGCCACTTTCAACAGCACGGGGAGTGGCGACCGCGACGACTGGGCCTCCGGGCCCACCTCGACGGACATCCGCGGCGCGTACCTCTACCCCGGCGTCCAGTACGCGATCTCGGCCGCCGACCTGACGGCGCTCGACGTGATCGGGTGGGGCACCAAGTCGGCCAGCAGCGGCGGCTTCTCCATCTCGCTGCCGAATTTCAGCAATATTGGCCGGGCGGTCGCCGCGGTTCCCGAGGCGTCGACGCTGACACTACTAGGGGTGGGGCTGCTGGGTGCCTGGGTCATGAGGCGTCTCCGCCCCGCCTGAGCCGTCCCGCAGTGGCGCGGCCCCGCTTTGCGCCGCCACCCAGCTGCGCCCCAGCCCGCTCGACCATTGACGCGGGTCGGCGAAGTCACGGACCTGGGGCAGCACGATCTCGTCGAGCCGCGTACACCCACAACACATCCCGATGTGTAGCCGCGGCCTCTTCCTGGAGCTGACGAGTAGCGAAGCCTCGAGCCGTCCGAGCCGCTGCCGAGTCCGTGTTCCCTGTCGCGCTGCCCCTCCGCCGTCGCGCTCTGGCGGCCGCGTGGAAGACGCCTCCTTCGCAGCCCGGACGAGGGAGGGGGGAGGACAGCCCCGCTTCTCGAGAGACCCGAACGGCCCGAGGTGCTGTACGATCACGGAGCGCAGCCCGTCCCTGCCCGAGGAGCGGCCGCGCGGAGCACGTCACACGAGCGAAGTGGCGGGCCACGTGGCAGGGGGGAAGGCGCGAGCATGACGACAGGCCGGCGAGCCCGGGGGCCGATGCGATGGGTGATCGCGGCTTTCATGCTGATGTGGCTGATCGCTCGGTTCGGCGGGCTTCCCATCACGTCCGAAGACGATGCACCGCCCCCGCCTCCGATACCCACTCGGCTCGAAGTCCTGTTCGGGCCCGCCACGCAGGCGCTGGCGCCGCTTCCGCCCTTCCTGTCGGATACCAAGCTCGGCTATCGATGCGGAGGAAGGCGCGATCAGCGGGCGAACTGTCGATCTCGCCGGGCGGGTTCAGGCTCCCTCATCGAAAGCCAGCGGCGGATGAGCGGAGCCGCCCGGGAGCTCCGCAGGCTCGGCAAGCACATAGCACCGTTCGCGCTGGCCGCGGCGATCTGGGTCACGCCGGTGCCGGAAGGGCTGACCGCCCCCGCGTGGCATCTCTTCGCGATCTTCGCGGCGGCGATTTTCTCCGTGATCGTGGCGGCGTTTCCGCTCCTTACGGCGGCGCTGATGGCGGTGGCGGCGGCGGTGCTTACGGGCACCATCACGCCGGCCAAGGCCTTCGCGGGCTTCGCCAACGCCAGCGTGCTGCTGGTGATCGTAGCCTTCCTCGTCGCCCGCGGCGTGGTGAAGTCGGGGCTGGGCCGCCGCATCAGCCTGGTGGTCGTGAGCGCCTTCGGAGGCTCGACGCTCGGCCTCGCCTACAGCATCTTCGCCACCGACGCCGCCATCGCCCCCGCGTTTCCCAGCAACACCGCACGCGGGGGCGTGCTCTACCCCATCGTGCTCTCGCTCGCGCAGGGCGCCGGCTCCGAGCCCGGGGATCCGGAGACCGGCCATCTCGGCGGCTATCTCATGTTCTGCGGGATGGCGAGCCTCGCCGTGTCTTCGACCCTCTGGCTGACTGCCACCTCGGCCAACCCGATCGGGGTCGAGATCGCGGAGCACCTCGGCATCAAGATCGGCTTCGGCTCGTGGCTCGTGGCTTCCTGCGTCCCCGCCCTCGCCGCCATCGTCCTTCTTCCCCCTGCGCTATACCGGATTCTCCCGCCCAAGGTCAGCGCGACGCCGGGAGCGAGCGCCGCCGCCCGCCAAGCGCTGCGAGCGTTGGGGCCGCTCAGCCGCGACGAGCGGATCGTGACGGTGGCGTTCGTTCTCATGGTGACGGGGTGGGCCATGGCCAAGCCGCTCGGGCTCGATCTCACCGGCGTCGCCTTCGCGGGCCTGGCCGCCCTCCTCGTGGGGACGCCCTGGCTCCTCCTGGTCGCCCGCTGAGGTTGTGCCTATCGGCACGCCGTCGCCTCTCCGGCGAGCAGTCCCGGAGCTGACTAACCGCGACATAAACGGTGCCGGGTCCGCAGAGGTCGCTCGACCCAGCTCCCGATGTCGTCAGTGGCGGGCGGCGACTAGGTAGCCGCGGACGATGACCTCCTGTAGTCCGGCGCTGGTCCCTCCAGGATCGACGGTCGGGCCCGGAAACACGATCGGACACAGTCGAGCGCCCGCCGCGACGATGAATCCAGACGTCAGGTTCGACTGAGCCCCACCTTTGCCGTCGGAGTTGAGCAAGGTTCCGGACTTGCACACGCTCATGATTTGCGTGGGCGTTTTCAAGTTCTGCACTCGCAGGACCAGCTCGTGACGGGTGCCGGCTGCTGCCGCACCCTGGGGGTGGATGTAGTCCCAGTCGACATCCGTGACGACGAGGAAGCGTCCACGGCGGAGACGAAACGGCGGATCGACGTCGGGATTCGGCGCGGAGCCAAGCCCGCCGACGTTCGCGCGGAAGAACTCGTACCCGGCCTGTGTGCAGCCTCCGACAATGTGGCGGAGGCCATAAAGCACGACGTGATCGGTCGCTGCCACACCCATGTGCGTGACCGATGCCATGATTCGCCTCCTCACCGGGCGCGATGATTGCTTCAGCTACCGCGAGCACCGAGACGTCAGGATCGTCGAAGCGAGTCGAGTACAGGAGGTGGGTGCGGCGCGCGGAGCCGGCCGTAGCAGCGCGCGGCATTGTCCCAGAGCAGTTTGCGCCGCACGGTCTCGGAGAGCGAGCGCCAGCCCAGGACCACCTCGACCGACTTCGGGAACCAGCTCTCGGAGTGCGGGTAGTCGGTCGCGAACATCAGGGTATCCTCGCCGAGCGACTCGATGGCGTGACGCAGCGACGTTTCACCCTCGTAGATCTGGATACTCTGGAAGTACTGCGGCCCACGGATGTACTCACTGGGCTTCCTGCCGAGCGGCGGCAGCGCGTGGCGGGACATCTCGGCGAGCTCGTCGAGGCGCGCGGCCCAGGAGGCCAGCCAGCCATGGCCGCACTCGAGCGCGGTCAGGCGCAGCCGGGGATGGCGATCCAGCACGCCCGCGCCGATCAGCGCGGCCATGTTCCGCTGGGCATTCCAGACGTGCCCGGCTGCACGCTGCAGGAACACGTTGTCCCAGGTATCCCAGACACCCGGCGGATAGGGAACGGTCATCGTGAAGGAGTGGATGACCACGGTGAGGTCGTGCGTCTGTGCGGCCGCCCAGATGGGTTCCCACTCCGGATCGTCGAGCGTCATGTCGGGCGGGCAGATGGGCAGGATGCCGACCGACCAGTCCTCGTTCGCACAGCGGCGCATTTCCGCGATTGACTGCGCGGGAGCGCGCGCCGAGACCAGGAGCACGCCGGTCAGGCGTCCGGGAAAGGGAGCGCAGTAGTCGGCGAGGAACCGGTGGTACGCGCGGTACATCGCCTGCTCCAGCGCAACGTCCTCCAGGGCACAGAACGCCGGAACGCCGCCGGACGGGAGGATCATGTTGACGTCGATGCCTTCGAGATCCATGTCGCGCACCCGCGCGTGCGAATCGATGCTCACACGCTCGCTGGGGAAGGGAGGACCCTGCCAGCGGACGTCCCACGGCGTTCCCCCATCCTTCGCGCCCCGGGCCGCCGCGGACGGCGGCTCGACGCGCTCCCGTGAGCCGAGGCGGCGATTCAGCGCTGGCCGCTTGCCGATTCCGTAGCGCGACACTCCCGCCTTGGCCGGAGAGCGCCCGATCACAGGGCCGAGCGCGGCCAGCTTCGACCGCTCGGCCATCGTCAGGTATTCCTCGATGGGCTCGACCGGCTCGATGATGTGTGTGTCGGCGTCGAAGATGCGATATCCCGCCCGGGCCATGGGTCACCTCCCTCAGGGCCGAGTGATCACGTCGACGAGGGCCGGCCGGCCCTCGTCCTTGACGACGTGCAGGGCGCGTCGCAGGGCGGGCCCGACGGCGTCGGCGCTGTCGATGGGGCCCTCGGCCCAGATGCCGAAGCCTTGAGCAATGCGTGCGAAATCCGGCGCGGGGTCGTCGATGCGGATCCCCACGACCTTGTTTTCGACCGGCCGCGCTCGCGCCTTCGCGACGACCTCCTGGTGCGCCTCGTCGTTGCTGTACGTCCGATTGTTGAACATCACGGTCAGCAGTGGCAACCGGTGGTGGGCCGCCGTGTAGAGGGCGCTCACGACGTAGAGGAGGTCACCGTCGGCCTGGAGGTTGACGCAGACCTTGCCCGAGGCTCGGTGGGCGAGCGCGACGCCCAGGGCGGCGGGCAGGCCGTAGCCGAGGCCGGCGCCGCCGCTCCCGCCGAAGGTCCGCTCGGGCCGCCAGTCCCAGAGCCGCCGGGCCCAACCCCTGGCGGTGCCGTTGGCGAGCAGCCAGTCTTCGCCCTTGATGGCCTCCCATACCTCGGCGGCGAGAACCGACGGCGCCAGCGGCCCCCCGGCGCGCTCGAGGCTCACCACGTTCTGTGCCTCGGCGCGAAGGGCGGCGTGGCGGGCGGCGATCCGATCCGCGCGCGCCGCCCGGTCGACCGCCGCGCGATCCCGCTCGAGCCACTCCTCGACGGCCGCCACCAGCGTCGGCAGCACCCGAGCGGCATCGGCGGCGATGGGGAGATCCACGGGAGCCAGCGATTGGAAGGTGTGGGCCCAGCTCCGGAAAGCGTAGTCGTCGAGTGAGATGGCGATGATGTGAGCGCGCTCGTTGAGCAGCCGCACCTCTCGCGTGGCCCGATCCGTCTCCCCGAGCACGGTGAAGAAGCTCGTCACGTCGAGGGCAAGCACGGTGTCGGCCTCGCGGATGGCCTCGTCGCGCGCGTCGGTCAGATCGAGCGGGTGATCGGCGGGGACGCTCGGACGTCCCTGCGACTCGGCGGCAAGCTCGATGAGCGGCGCCGCGAGCAGCTCGGCCAGGCGACAGAGCGGTGCCGTGGCTTCGGGCCGACGGCCGAGCGACTCCACGACGATGACCGGGAAGCGGGCCTCGACCAGGCGCCTGGCGGCTTCGTCGAGCGCGCGCGGGTCGGCGTGAGGCGCTGCGGCGGGCGCGAAGCGCGCAGGGTCTGGCAGCGCCGACGGACGCGCGAGCGCTTCCTCCTGCAGGCCGGCGTCGAGACACAGATAGACCGGCCCCATCGGCTCCGTGCGAGCGACGCGCAATGCGCGGAGGAACGCCTCCGGCAACGCCGCCACACTGGCCGGCTGGTCGTCGAGCTTGACGTAGTCCCGCACCTGGGTGCCCTGTACGAGCGCGGTGTGGATCCAGTCGATCCAGGGCCGTCTGTGCGTGGCGTCCATGGGGCCGGTGGCACCCAGCACCAGAACGGGGGCTCGATCGCAGAACGCGTTGAAGATGGCCATGCTCGCGTGCTGCAGGCCCACGATGTCGTGGACGATGGCCGCCATCGGGGTGCCGCGGGCCTTGGCGTAGCCGTGGGCCAGGGCCACGGCGATCTCCTCGTGCGTGGTCAGGATGAGCTCGGGGGCGCGATTGCCACCATAGTTGACGAGCGAGTCGTGCAGCCCCCGGTAGGTCGCGCCCGGGTTGAGGGCGACGTAGTCGATGCCGACGGCGCGCAGCAGGTCCACCACGAGGTCGGAGCCGTAAGCGGGCGCCCGCGGCACGAGAGATCGCCGTCTAGGGTGGGAAGGCGAGGGGAACGTCCCGATCGCCGCGGCCCTGGCGGAACAGCTCGCGCGCGTGCGGGAGCTCGTAGTAGATCTCGAGCAGGTTCCCGTCCGGATCGTGAAAGTAGATGCTCTTCTGGCTCACATGATCCACGGCCCGGACGATCGTCACGCCGTTGGCCTGGAGCGTCACGTAGGCCTCCTTGAGGGCCTGCTCGCTCTCAACGAGGAATGCGACGTGCCGCACGCCCACTGCGCTCGGTGTCTGGGCGGGAGCCATCCGGGGATCGTCGACCGGAAAGAGGTCGATGGTATGGCTCAATCCCTCGAGAGCCATGAAGACGCCCCCGTGCTCGGGGTCCTCCTCCACGACCTCGAAGCCGAGCAGCGCCGTGTAGAAGGCTCGGGAGCGCTCGACGTCGGCCACGCGGAGTGCCACGTGGCCGATTCGCGTGAGCCGGATCATGCTACATCACGCGGCCGGCCGCGGCGAGCTCGTGCGCGTCTCGCTCCAGGCGCCGGTTGATCTGGGCGGTGACGTCGAAGGCTCCCTCGATCAGGCCCCAGCCGGCCATCCAGTCCCACGCCCAGCGCGCCTCGTGCTCGGGGATCGGCCCCGGCTCCTTCACCTGGATGCGGCCCAGGTTGAAGTCGTTGGGCGTCAGCGCTTCCACCTCGGGGTGGCCGGCCCAGTCGCGGATGAAGTAGGAGACATACCGTCGCTTGTCCGCATTGATGCGGTGGACCGCCTTGGTGATGGCTCGAAGGAGCGCGGCGTAGGCCGCCGGGCTCACGTCGGGGGTGGCGACCCAGGTCCCGTGAAAGAACGTGGTCGAGACCAGCCGGCACCCTGCCTTCTCGGCCACCGTGATCCATGGCTCCTGGAGGACGGTGGCGGCGAAATCGCCACGCATCAGTCCGGCGAAGCGCTCCGCGGGACTGGTGGCGGCGGAGCAGGTCGTGACGGCCTCCCGTGGCATCGCGCCCTCCAGCATCTGCAGCCCGGCATACGCGGTACCGTTGCCGTAGTCGAGGGCGACTCGCTGACGGGCGAGCTCTTGAGGCGTGAAGATCGAGGAGTCGGGCGCCACGACCAGGGCGCCGCAGACGATGGTGGCGCGCCGTCCGACCTGGAGCGCCCCTACCTGGCTTTCCGCCACCCGGCGGTTATTGCCACACTCTCAGGCCTGGAACATCTGGGATTCGCCGCGCCCCTGCAGCTTTCCCTGATTGGTGACGGGCTTGGTAGGTGAGCCCTCGACGGCGGAACGGATCTCATCGGGAGGAAGCGCGGCGATCCGGAGATCAAGGCCTTCCGCCGCGAAGAGCCCCTCGTCTCTCGCCACCAGCACATCGAGACCCATGAAGGCCATCACGCGCTCGATCGTCAATGTCATGGTCATGGTCGCCCTCCGCCGCTTGAGGTATCCCCGCGTCTCGCCGTGTGCGCTGATCGACGTGGCCCGACTCTAGCTCCCGAGCCGGCGCTCGTCAACGCCGGTACCGCGGGCCCACGCTGCGCACCGCTCCCCAAAGGCTTCCGTCTTCACCGGCTAGATGCCCCGGCTCTCCCGGCCGTGAGCGACACGCAGGCAACGGGCATGACATGGGCACGGAATCTCTCCCGGCACGGACCCAATCGTCGGGCTAGTGCCAATCCTTCCAGTACGTGTGGAGCCGCCGGACGAAGTCATCCGGCGCCGGCTTGAAGACTTCACGACCGAGCGCCACCGCCTGGTGCTCCAGCTTCTCTCGGCGCTGATCGATCCGCCCGAGGAGAGGGGTGATGGTCTGCGTACCGCCGAAACGTTCCGGATCGCCCGCCACCTCGCGCCGGAGCATGGCAAGGTCGTGGTCATCACCCAGAAGCTCCCCGAGGCGGTCGGTTTTGCGCGCGAGGGGCCCCAGCACTCCCGGTTTCAGCGGCCGGAGGAGCTCGAGCTGATGGCGGAAGTATCGAGCCTGCTTCCGCCATTCGTGGTGATGCTCGACCGTGGGTGTCTGCGTCACCGCCGTGAAGGCTCGCCGACTCCGACGGTAGACTCGCTGCACGCCTTCTTCCACGCTAGACCATCGGTCCTTTACGTCCGTCCACTCATCGAGGCGGTCGAGGGCGTCCTTCATGCCAGAGTCCACGGACTTGAAGGTATCTTCCTCGGTGAGGATCTTGTCTCGAACATCCCGCTGGTGACGGAGCAATTCTTTCCGCACGTTCCCGAACGGCCGCCGCCGCGACCCGGGTCCTGCCTTTCCTGCCGTCTTGTCGAGAGCCTCGACGAGGATCGTGGCATCCCGCACGTCGGTCAGCGGGCGGGAGATGTCACGAAAGGCGCGGTTCTCCCGTCGGTAAATCTTTCCGCTGAGGCCCGGCCGGACGAGTCGGAGGATCGTGCGAAGCTTCTTGAGGCTCTTGCGGACCTCGTGGACCATCTCGTCACGGGAGCCTCGGGATGACCTATTCGCGTATTCGCGGACCTTCTCCATCTCCTTTTCGGCAATTCGATGGATGCCGTGTCGAAGCGTCTCGCCCGCTCTGAGCTCGAAGGACACCAGACTCTCCGGCAATTTTACGTTGGGTTGCTATCCCGATCCCCCTTGCCACGCAATGGAAAGCTCGAGCAAGAAGCTTGCCCACGATGTCACGAATTCACCCGTCGAGGCTCGGCCACGGGAACGACATCGGGCAGGCGTTCATCGCCCTGAGGGAGGGAAGCCACGACGTCGCCGACCGCGAAGCTCTCCGGATGGCCCGGGATGGAGAGATCCGCCTCCACGGGGATCCGGCCCGAACGATCCAAGGGCACCCCGAGCGTGCGGGTGAGCGAAGCGGCCCTGACTCCCGCCGCCGATATCACGGCGCGCGCGCGTATCTGCTTGCTGCCTAGCCAGACGGCGGCCGGAGTCACCTTCGTCACCACGGCGCTCGTGCGCACCTCCACGCCCATGCGACGGAGCGACGTCTCCGCGCGCTGGGACAGCGAGGCAGGAAAGCTGTGCAGGACGCGGTTGCCACCTTCGAAGAGGATGACCCTGGCCCGGGTTGGATCGATGCGCCGGAAGTCGCGGGCGATCGTCTGGCGGGACATCGTCGATGCCATCTAGGCCCCAAGCATTCATACATGTCGCCCTAGCCATTGGCCACGAGACCCCGGCAGCCTCTTTTGGGGCCCAAGAGGTTAGAGATCCCGAACTCGGGGTTCTCGATCCTCGCGGTCCGCCGCAACAGTAAATCAGGGCGACACTTCGAGTAAAATTTGCCGATTCTCTCATCGACCGAAAAACGAAATGAAAACTGGAAGATACAGTCTCCTTGTGCGACCACCAGTCTGCTCGCTTTACGCTTTTCTTGCTGACCACTGCAACTTGCTGAATTTTCGGGGGGAGATTTCGGGCATGACTTATGCGAGCCGACTGCCCGCGAGCAGCGGATTGATATCTTGTTCGGCACGGGGGGCGCTCATTCATGGCGGTCACTCTTCATGAATGATTCATCCGGCTTCAGGCGAGCGGAGGTGCGTATAGGCCGGCGCCCTGTCGCGCCCGGCTCTCTTGCCTTCTTGCTCTGCGTCCTCCTCAGTAGTCTGTCCGTGCTCGCGTATGCTAGTCCGCCGGATCCCTCGTGGGTCCGTGGCGTCTACGATGATGCTGATTTTGATGACGTAGTCTGCCTGATCCTTGCGAATACTGGGCTCGTAGACGATTCCGTCCCGGTGGAAAGCCGTCCCGACTTCGTCCTGATCAGGGCCGAGGTTCCACCGGACGATCGTTCGGTCGCCCCCTTCTCGTCGAGCTCCTCTCAGCCTCGCGCCCCTCCCGCCCTTTAGTCCACCTCTCTCGCTGCGCTGCGGGCAGGTTCCACCGCCGGGTATCCGAGTTACCTCCTGGCGCGTCGGCCAACCGCTGCACACGAACCTTGAGCCTGGAGGAAGCGCGGAACCTGGGAAGGCGACCACCTGAATGGAGGAGCCCATGCGCCAGAGATACTCGGCGGTCTACTCGTTCGTGCTCTTCTCGTTCGCCTTGATGTTCGGCAGTTCTCCCGCAGCAGCGGATCCCCTCTACCACCTGCTCACGACCATTCCGGTTCCTCCGAGCGCGGACAACGCCCAAGGCGGGGCGTTCACCACCTACGACATCGCGTATTTCGACGGGACCACGCAGCTCATGTATCTGGCCGACCGGTCCAACGCGTCGGTGGACATCTTCTCCGCGAAGACGAATACGTTCACGGGACGCGTCGGCGGGACCGGCAACCTCTTCGTCGGCATCCAACCCAAGCCCGTCAACCCCGCGACCGCCAACAACGACATCTCGGGCCCAGACGGGGTGGTGGTGGCCAATTTCGCCAGCCTCCACACGCTGTATGCGGGGGACGGCAACAGCACGCTGAAAGCCTTTGATCTGTCCAGCCCCAACCTCTTGAATCCCAATTCTGCCCTCGCCCAGCGCCCCGGCACTCCAGTCTCGACGGGGAGCGCGGCCACCGACAAGCGCGTCGATGAGATGGCCTTCGACCCGCGAGATCATTTGCTCCTGGTGGCCAACAACGCCGCCGACCCTCCCTTCGCGACGCTCATCAACGCCGACACCAACACCATCGTGCCGAACGGGAAGATCACCTTCAATGGCACGAACGCCGATGGGCACAACGCCCCCAATGCCACCGGTGGCATCGAGCAGTCCGTGTGGGATCCGAGTCACGGGGGGAGATTCTTCCTCTCCATCCCGCAGCTCAATGGCAGTGGCCCCGGGGGCGTGGCTGAACTGGACATCGCCGGGAACGTGACCCACGTCTACGATCTCGGGAGCGCCGCGCTCGGGGGCTTCGCTGCGTGCTCCCCTGCGGGCCTCGCCCTGGGGGCGAACGGCAAGCTCATGGTCGGCTGCGGCGTTGCCAGCCAATCGATTCTCCTGGATCCCAATGCCAATGGCGGCAACGGATCCACCAAGAGCTTTCCGCAGGTCAGCGGTGAAGACATGGTCTGGTTCGATCCGACGACCGACCGGTTCTTCCTCGCGGCGCGCCTGAATCCTGGCGGGCCGGTTCTCGGCATCATCGATGGCCTAACGGAGACGTTCTTGCAGAACGTGGCCACGACCCCGGGAGATCACTCTGTGGCGGTAGACCCGGTCTCTGGTGAAGTCTTCGTCCCCTTCGGTGGGAGCTTCGGCAGTGCCACGAATGCCATTTGCCCCCTTGGGTGCATCGGGGTGTTCGTGACCCCTGCGCCGGGTTCCCTCTTGCTCCTGGGCGCCGGCCTGATGGGGTGTGCCGGCCTGGCGTGGCGTCGGAGGCATCAGTAGCGAAGAGGAGATTTGACACCAGGCCGTTCAGGAGCGTATCTCTAGCTCCTGATGAGGCGCAGCGCCTGGCCGCGACGACTGTGGATCCTCGTGCTGGTGGCGTCAATACTGATGTTGACGCCACTGGCATACGCGGACCCTCCTGATCCCACCTGGCTCTCCGGTTACTGGGACGATGACGATTTCGACGATGTGGTCGGGTACGTCACATCGGCGATCGGCCTGCTGCAGGCTCCCGTGGCCTGCGCCCTCGTTCCCGTGGCGCCCCGGGAAGGCCTGAGGCCGACCGGACTTCCGGCGGTCGCGGTCCCGGTTCCTCGCGGGCCCTCCAGTCCTCGCGCTCCCCCGCTCTCCTAGTTCCGTCTCGTCCGTTCAACTCCGTGCGCGGGGTATCCGTCTGCCGTCGGCGGGCAGCCGTTAGACACGCCTGCCCGCGACCTGCGGGCGCTGACCGCGGAGCGCTGAGCTGAGCTGATCTCTCGTGACTTGCGCGCGGCAGCGCGCGCCAGCTGCCGAGGATAGGACATCGCTCCGCAATCTCGAGCGCCCCCCGTGCGACGGGACGTCGCCACGCGTCCGTACGCCGACATGCTCGAGGAGGTGTTCATGGGTCCCAGTCCACCGATGTCGCTGAGATCGAAGACGGCGAGTCTTCCGACACGCCGATCGGGATGGGGCGATGGCCGCTCCCGAGAGGTGCTAGGCGTCATCGCCGTGAACGTTGGCGTGCTCCTGGTCCTGGCGCTCGCGGCAGAGCTGATCTTCGGCCAGTGGACCACCGGGCGTCCGTTGGGGCGGTTGGCGGTGCCGCGCAATGTGAAGAAGACCATAGCCGCCGCTCCTCTCTATCGAGGCGGGACCGAATTCGTCTATCAACGCGATGCCTTCGGATTTCGGGGTGCCGGCGTCGATCTCGCTCGCATCAGCATTCTGACAATCGGAGGCAGCACGACGAATCAGGTCGATCTGCCTGAAGAAGCGACATGGCAGGCGGTGCTCGAGCGATCGCTTCGCGAGCATGGTCACGATCGCGTGGTGGTGGCCAACGCGGGCATCGACGGTCAGAGCACGGCGGGGCTGATCGCGGACCTGGAGCTCTGGTTCCCGAATGTGCCCCATCTCAAGCCCCACCTCGTGGTGGCCTACGTGGGTATCAACGACGTCTATGTCGCCGGCCCCTCAGCGGCTTATGAAGCGATCGACAAAGGGGAGCAAAGGCAACGCGAGCGGGACGGTCTCCGCCATTCAAGTCTCAAACGAGAAATCGAGCAGCGAAGCGCTTTCGTGCTCTTGTGGACCACCGTCGCCGGGATGATCGAGGCGGACCGCGCCCGCTTGCGCCATGAGGCCAAAGACTTTGCCGCGGCGCAATGGACGGATCGACCCGCGCAGCCCATATGGCCGGCCGCGCAGCTGGAGATCAACCTCGCGGCCTACAAGGATCGACTGGTGCGCATCGCCGAGCTCGTGGAGGGCCTGGGCGAGGTGCCGGTCTTCGTCACGCAGACCCGGGCCGACTATCGGCTGGACGGCGGGCGCCTCACCGGCATCGTGACCGTCTCTGGTCCTAACGGCGTCGATCGGGGTCGGATCCTCGCTCGTTTCAACGCCGCCACCCTGGAAGTGTGTCGGGAGCGACATGTGACCTGTTTCGATCTCGCCACGGAACTACGGTTCAGCGAGGGCGACTTCTATGACTACGAGCACAACACCCCGCAAGGGGCGGAGAAGATCGGGAGATGGCTGGCCGAGAAGCTCGCCGGCCTGGTCTAAACCGTGAAAACTCGAGCGCCGGATACGCACGAGCGAGGGGTCGCCGACGAGGTCGTGGTTGGCTCGTCGGACCGGGCCTTCGGACTCGTCTTTTCGCTCCTCTCTGTATGTCTGGCGGTAGCGCCGCTGGTGCGAGGCCGGCCGGTGCGCGGCTGGGCTCTGGTCGTGGCGGCGATCTTCTTCCTGGCCACCCTCGTCCAGCCCAGGGCCCTCGCGCCTCTGAATCGAATCTGGCTCAAGGCCGGACTCTCCCACGGGTGAGAGAGGTCCGCGTGTCGGTTGAAATCGCGGGACGGTTGACGACCCGGCAGCGCGTGCTGCTCGTGGCGCTGCTGAGCACAGCGGCAATCGTCTATGCCATGCCGGTGGGCCGTCGCCCCATCGGGATTGCAGACGAGGCGCGCCAGGCCCTGCTCGCGGAGGACACGCTTCGCCACGGGCTCCGGCTGCCCGCTCGGGTGCGGGATGAGCCGGACCTCCAGAAGCCACCGCTCTTCTTCTGGAGCGTCGCCTTAGCGGCGGTGCCTGCCGGCCACGTCTCGGATCGTAACGCCTCGATTCCCTCCGTCGTGGCGGCGCTGGCCGCCCTGCTCGGTGTCTTTTTCCTGGGACGTCAGCTCTCTGGCGCTCACACCGGCTTCGTGGCCCTTGCCGTCCTCGCCACCAGTCCGGGGTTCTTTCTGCGCAGCCATCAGGTTCTCCCCGACATGATGCTCACCGCGTGGCTGACCTGGGCCCTCGTCTTCTTCCTGCGCGGGCTGCGATCACTCCCTCCTCGGCTCGGGCACCTGGCGGGCTTCTATCTCTGCGTGGCGGGAGCGCACTGGACAAAGGGGTTCCCGTGCCTCATGGTCATCCCGGCGGGCGTGGCGGCCCTCGCCGTCAGCGTGGGCGTCCGGAAGCTGCCCTTGTTCCGACCGGTGACGGGGCTGGCCCTGGTGGCGCTGACGGCGCTGCCGTGGGTCGTTCCCTACTCGCGGACGCCCGGGCGCGAGAGCAGCGAGACCGTCAGCCTGTGGTTCGCTCTGACCCGGTACCTCAATCATTTCCGACACCACCCGTCCCTTCCTTTCGTCGACGGGCTGATCGCATTCCTGCCCTGGACGTTGTGGCTCGTCCCGGCCGTCGTGTGGTGGCGGCTCACCCCCGATCGTCAGGCCTATCGACCGGTGCTCGCCTGGACGGCCGCCTTCCTTCTCCTCCTGGGGCTGAGCGTCTATCAACGCGCGCA
>JBKOVG010000113.1:0-17544 GCA_046723845.1 Candidatus Methylomirabilota bacterium
GGATGCCGTCGCTTCCGCGCTTCCAGCCCGCGGCGTCGAGGATCTGGTTCGCCTTGTCGACGTTGAACTCCCACTTCGTGGTCTTCGAGCGGAAGCGCTCGGGAGCGTTCAGGAAGTTCGCGGTGGCGAAGCCCGTGCGGCCGTAGATCTGCTCCTGGACGGAGCCGCGGTCCACGAGCACTCCCAGAGCCTGGCGCACGGCGGGGTCCCCGAGCAGGGGATGGGTGGTCTTGGCGCTCGACCGCTCGCCGTCCACCTCCTTCCACGGATCGGTGAAGTTGCACTGGATGTGCTCGATGTCCCCGCCCGCCACGATGTCGACCTTGCCCTTGCCGCCCTGCTCCAAGCGCCTGAGGATCTCATCCTCCACCTGCAGGTTCCACGCGTAGTCGAACTCGCCCGTCTGCATGACGGCGCGCGCGGCGGAGACGGCGTCGCCGCCACCTTTCATCTCGATGGTGTCGAAGAACGGGCGATTGGGCATGTGGTAGTGCGGGTTGAGCTCGCCCTTGACGATGTCGCCCGGTTTGAAGTCCACGAAGCGGTAGGGGCCCGTGCCCACCGGCTTGAGGTTCGCCGGCGCCTCGCGGGACTTGCCGCCCTTGAATGGCTCGAACACGTGCTTGGGAATGATCATGCCGCGCACGCCCACGAAGGCGTCGGCCCAAAATGGAGTGGGCTTGGGTAGGATGACGCGCACGCTGTGGCTGTCGATCTTCTCGGCCTTGATGTCCTTGTAGGTGGCGATGCAGTAGGCGGCGGTGGCGGGGTCGGCGGCGTACTCCCAGTTGAAGACGACGTCGTCGGCGGTGAAGGGCTTGCCGTCGTGCCACTGCACGTCCTTCTTGAGCTTCCACACCACGGTCTTGCCGTCCTTGCTGAGCCCGCCGTTCTGGGCGGTCGGGATCTCGGCGGCGAGGACGGGCGAGAGGTTGCCGTCCGGATCCCACGAGGCCAGCGGCTCGTAGAAGATGCGCGAGCCGTCCTGGTCCTTGGTGCCAACCGCGAAGTACGGGTTGAGCAGGGTCGCACCCTGCCACCAGAGCGTCTTGAGCGCGCCGCCACCGCCGCGCTTGGTCGGCTTGTAGACCAGCTTCGACTGCGCCTGGGCCACGCCCGCCGAGGCCAGGATCTGGGCGGCCATGGGCGCGGTGAGACCCAGGCCGACCATCGTCCGCACGAAGCCGCGTCGGCTCAGCCGGCCAGCCTTGACCTGGGTGATCAGCTCCCTCAGACCATGCTCATCCATTGGATGCCTCCGTCATGTCCGCGGGCGGAGCCCCGCGGCGTGATGTGTCGCTCAATGGTAGGTCAGCAGTGACCGAACGGCTGCGCTTTTATAAGCTTGGGTCTCCCGAGTGTCAAGGCGGTCTAGGCCTGCCGGTGCCAGTGGGAGAGCCGCCACAGCGTCGAGTCCCAGCCCGCGAGCTCCAGCCCCTGCAGCCGGGTCGCCGCCGCGGAGACACCGTTACGCCACACGATGGGAATCACCACGACATTCTGGATCACGAGGTCGTTCATCTTGATGAAGAGGGCCGCCCGCTTCACCGGGTCCACTTCCCCCTCGGCGGCCCGGAAGATCCGGTCGTACTCCTCGTTGCGCCAGCGCGTGATGTTCCGCCCTTGCCACTTGTTCTCCTTGGAGGCCGCCTCCCACGAGGTGAACTGATTCATGAAGTACTGGGGATCGGGCGCCCCCATGGTGGTGTTGTACATCTGGATGTCCGCGTAGAAGTGCGGATAGGTGTCGGGATTGGCGGGATCCGAGGCGAAGAAGACGGAGGCGACCACGGACTTGAGCTCCATCTCGATACCCGCTTTGGCTGCGGCCTGCTTCACGATCTGCTGATTCTTCTGGCGCGGGGCATTGATCGACGTCTGGTAGACGATCTTGAGCTTGACCCCGCCCTTCTCGCGGATCCCGTCGCCGCCGCGCTTCCATCCTCCCGCGTCGAGCACCTGGTTGGCCTTGTCCACGTTGAACTCCCAGCGCATGTTGCGGGAGTAGAAGCGGGAGGGGGCGTTGAGGAAGTTGGCCGACGTCTTGCCGCCGCGGCCGTAGATCTGCTCCTGGACGGCGCCCCGGTCCACGAGCAGGTTGAGGGCCTGCCGGACGGGCGGGTCCGTGAGAAACGGATGCGTGGTCTTGAGGCTCGACCGCTCTCCATCGACATCCTTCCACGGGTCGGTCTGGTTGAGTTGGATGTGTTCGGGATTGCCCGTGGCCCAGATCTCCACCCGTCCCTTGCCGCCTTGCTCTAGGCGGCGGAGGATGTCGTCCTCCACCTGGAGATTCCACGCATAGTCGTACTCGCCGGTCTGGAGCACGGCCCGTGCCGCCGAGGTCGCATCACCGCCGCCCTTCATCTCGAGGGTGTCGAAGAACGGGCGATTCGGCACGTGATAGCCCGGGTAGTTCTCCGCCCGCACCACGTCGCCCGGCTTGAACTCGACGAACTTGTAGGGTCCCGTGCCCACGGGCTTGAGGTTGACGGGCGCCTCGCGGGACTTGGCTCCCTTGTACGCCTCGAAGAGATGCTTCGGGATGATCATGCCGCGATAGCCGCAGAAGGCGTCGAACCAGAAGGGCTGCGGCTTGGAGAACACGAGCTTGACCGAATAGGGATCGAGCTTCTCCGCGCGTTCCACCGCCGAGTAGGAGCCGCTGGTCACCGCGGCGGTGGCGGGATCGCTGGCGTACTCCCAGTTGAAGATGACGTCGTCGGCGGTGAAGGGCTTGCCGTCGTGCCAGGTGACGCCGCGCTTGAGCCGCCAGATCACCCAGGTCCCGTCCTTGGCCAAGGTCTGGCGTGGCACGCTCGGGATCTCCGCGGCGAGGATGGGCACCAGGTTTCCGTCCGGATCGTAGGAGCAGAGGGGCTCGTAGAAGATGCGCGAGGCGTCCTGGTCCTTGGTGCCGGTGGCGAAGTGCGGATTGAGGAGGGTGGGCGCCTGCCACCAGAGGATGCGCAGTGGCCCGCCCCCGCCCCGCCGGGTCGGCGTGAAGACGGGATTCTTCGGCTGGGCCTGAGCCACCCCTGCGGAGGCGAGCATCTGGGCCGCCATGGGCGCGGTGAGTCCGAGCCCGACCATCATCTGCACGAACTGTCGACGGCTGAGCCGCCCGTGGCGCACGTCCTCGATGACCTGCCGCAGCTCCCGCTCGTCCATGCCGTCTCTCCCGCGCCGGGGGCGCTCAGGTGTCGTCACTTGGGGTCGCGCGCGCTCAGCATCCTCACCGCCACGTCGATGGCCTCGATCATGCTCTCGGGATTCGCGATGCCCTTCCAGGAACGGTCGAAGGCGGTGCCGTGATCCACGGACACGCGCAGGAAGGGCAGGCCCACCGTCACGTT
Source organism: Candidatus Methylomirabilota bacterium (assembly GCA_046723845.1). GTDB lineage: Bacteria > Methylomirabilota > Methylomirabilia > Rokubacteriales > CSP1-6 > AR37. Next base: position 3,357 of record JBKOVG010000113.1, read on the forward strand.
CACCCCGGACAGCCCCGTCCACTGGCCGCGCGCCTCGTCGTAGGTGAAGCCGAGCGTCTTGACCGGCACGTGGCCCTGATCGTGGTACATGGCCACCACGATGTCGAACTCGCCGCCGCGCGCGCGGGAGAAGAGCGTGTCCGCGGGCAGGGGGCCGTAGACGTCGAGGCCCTCGCGCCGCGCGGTGTCCATGGCGGGAATGATCTGCGTCTTCTCCTCGTCACCGAAGAGGCCGTCCTCTCCCGCGTGAGGGTTGAGGCCGCACACCGCGATGCGCGGCCGCGCCACCCCGAGCCCGTTCATGGTCCGCTGGGCGAGGCGGATCACCCGGAGCACGCGGTCCGCCGTGCACAGATCGGGCACGCGTCGGAGCGCCACGTGCGTCGTGACGTGGATGACCTTGAGCTCGCGCCCCATCAGCAGCATGGCGAAATCCTTGGTGCCGGAGAGCTTGGCGAGAATCTCCGTGTGCCCCGAATGCGGCACGCCCGCCGCGGCCAGCGCTTCCTTGTTCACGGGCGCGGTGACCATGCCGTCGATCTCCCCGGACTGACAGAGCGTCACCGCCTTCTCGATGTAGGCGTAGGCCGCACGGCCCGCTCCCGCGCTGACCTGGCCGCGGGGCAGGGTGGCGGCCTCGACGTTGGCGAGGTCGAGGCACTCGAGGGTGCCGCGCTCGAAGCGGCACTCCGAGGGCTTTGCCACGGCGTGGAGGGCGAGCGGCGAGCGGAGCATGGTCAGCGTCGCTTCCATCACCGAGCGGTCGCCGATGACCACCGCCCGGCAGGAGGAGGCGACGTCGGGAAGGGCGAGGGCCTTGGCGCTGATCTCGGGACCCACGCCGGCCGGATCACCCATCGTGATACCGAGCAGGGGAGGATGACCGCTCATCGGACGGCTCCTGTAGCGAGCGAGACGAGGAAATCGGCCGCGCCGAAGCCTCCCGCCTTGGTCAGAACGGTGATCGGCGGCCGCGCGTCGAGCACGAGCCGGCCGAGGGCGAGCCCGCTCGCCGGCGCTCCCACGAGTTCGAGGCGCCGGGCCCCGAGCGCGCGCAGCAGGGCGAGCGCGGTGTCGCCGCCGGTGACGACGAGCAGGTCGGGGACGACCTCGGCGAGGACGGCGCCCGCCGCCGCGCCCAGCCGCGCGGCCATCTCCTCTCGCGTCCCTTCGAGAGCCTCGGCACTCGCGATGAAGGCGGCGTCGCCCTCGCGCAACCGCTGGACGGCGCTGCGCGTACTCACGCCGCCGCTCTGCTCCACCCGCAACCCGGTGATGCCCGCGCGCTCGAGCGCGGCGATCTGATCACGCGTGGCGGGATGTCGACTGCCCGCCACGACGAGACAGGATCCGGCCGGCAGGTCTGGGACGGTCGCGGCGTGACCCCAGGCTGCAGAGGCAGCGTGGGCCAGACCTGCAGAGCCGGCCAGGATGAGATCGGAGTGACCGTGGGCGGCGTGGACGAGCGCGCGCAAGTCCGCATCCGTCTCCGCGTCCACGACGACGAGGCCGCGTCGCTCGCGGGCGGCCCGCGCCAGATCCGCGGCGGTGCCGCGCACTTCCTTGAGCGGGAGCAGGGACACGGGTAACGCCGAGCGTCCGGCGAGCATCTCGACCAGGTCCGAGGTGCCCGCGCGATAGTCGGGATCGCTTCCGATGGGTGAATGGTGAACGGGGACGCCGTGCACGGACAGGAGACCGTGCACCACCGTGCGGCCCATCGCGGGAAAGGCCGGGCACACGAGGGCGGCCCGGGCCCTCGCGCCCACGACCAGGGCGTCGAGCTCGGCGGCGACGGGGCCGCGGAACGTGGAGTCGATCTTCTTGAAGACGGCGCTGCGGGCCAGGCGGGGCGCGAGCGCCGCGCTCAGTCGACGCACGGCCGACGCCGCGTCGGTCTCGGACAGGGCGCGCGTCTCGGTATCGAGGGTGACGACCTCCGGGTCCGCCTCGGGCAGCGCAGGGGCGATGACGACGCTCACCGGGCCTCGCCCCGCGAAGAGGGCGCCGGTATCGCAGGCACCCGTCAGGTCGTCCGCGACGATCGTGACATCCATGGATTCCCTGTAACCTATCACAAAGGCGCGAGAACCTGGGGCGTGGCCGACCGCCATGTATACTCGAGGGCGCGATGCGGCGATCCCTCCGGCTCCTCGCGACGATCGTGCTCTGCTGCACGGCCCTCCCCGCAGCAGCGGCCGACCCCGCGAAGGAGCTCGACCTCATCAAGCCCAACCGGCAACAACTGGCGAAAGACTTCAAGGTTCCTTCGCTCGATGGCAGCGGGCTGCGTCTCAAGGACCTGAAGGGAAAGGTGGTGTTCCTCAACCTCTGGGCGACCTGGTGCCCGCCCTGCAAGGAAGAGATGCCCGCCATGGAGCGGCTCTGGCAGAAATTCAAGGACCGGGGCCTGGTGGTGATCGCGCTCAGCATGGACTCGGGCGGGGTCAAGGTCGTGAAGCCGTACATCGACCAGGCGAAGTACACCTACCCGGTGGGCCTCGATCCGCGGATGGAGGTGGCGCAGCTCTACGGCGCCCGCTCAGTACCGTCGACCTTCATCATCGATCGCGGCGGCATGCTGCGCGCCATCGCGCTGGGGCCGCGCGACTGGGACGGTCAGGCCGCCTTCGCCTATATCGAGACCCTCTTAAAGGATGGCATGCCCCGTGGCTGAGTCGCTCGGCGTGCTCGTGGCGTTCTCGGCGGGGCTGTTCTCGTTCCTCTCCCCCTGCGTGCTCCCGCTCTTCCCCTCGTATCTCTCCTTCGTGACCGGGATGTCCGTGGACCGCCTCACCTCGGACGTCTCGGTCTCTGAGCGCTCGCGCATCCTCCTGCACTCGCTCGCCTTCATCGCGGGCTTCACCGCGGTCTTCGTGAGCCTCGGCGCCTCCTTCAGCGCGGCGGGCCAGTTCTTCCAGGAGTATCGCGAGTGGATCCGGATCGCGGGCGGCATCCTCATCGTCCTGTTCGGCCTCTACATCGCCGGGGTGTTCCAGTGGGGCGCCCTGGGCCGGACCCGCCAGCTGCAGATCCGCAGCAAGCCCGCGGGCTTCATCGGGTCCTTCGCGGTGGGCCTGACTTTCGCCATCGGATGGACGCCGTGCGTCGGTCCCATCCTCGGCTCCATCCTCACCCTGGCGAGCAGCGAGCGCACGGTAGGGCACGGGGTCGGCCTGCTCCTGGCCTACTCGGCGGGTCTCGGGATGCCGTTCCTCGCGTTCTCCTTCGGCCTGGGCTTCTTCCTGCGCTTCTTCAAGCGCTATCGCCCGTTCATCCCAGCGGTCGAGCGCACGGCGGGAATCCTCCTCGTGGTGGTGGGCGTCCTCGTGGCCACCAACTACTACATTCTCCTGAACTCTTGGACGGTCAGCATCACGCCGGAGTGGCTGCTCCGACGCCTTTAGGATCGCCGGGCTCCATCGGGTTATCCTCGCGCCATGGGCTTTGAGGAGGGCCGTGGCGACGAAATCGAGCGGCGGACCCGACGGGTCCGATTCCGGATCGCATTCTTCCTCACCGCGCTAGTGGCCCTCGGCCTGATCGTGACGCTGCCCTTCTCGGTGAAGAGCGTGGTCGACGACATCCTGGGCCCCGTGACGGGCCGGGTGATCAAGATCTCCCGCGACCGACCCGACGCCGCTCACCGGAATCACACCAAGCTCCACCTGGCCATGGTCGGCATCGACGAGACGCAGCTCCTCGCGACGATCCGCGTGTCCGGGCATCACGTCTGCGTCGCCTGCGACTGGAGCGACCGCGTCCTCTTCGTGTCGGTGACGCAGGACGATCTCGACGCCGATGGGATGCCGCCCTCCGTGGGGGTGACCCTGCCCGCGAGCAGCGCCGAGATCTCGGAGGTGATCCAGCTCCCCGTACGCGGGCATCCCATCCACTATCCGTTCGACAGCTATCGCCTCATCGTGGGCGTGGTGCTGCAGCGCCTCCGCGCCGACGCCCCACCCCAGACGTTCTCCGCCGCGGACGCGCGAGGACATCTCTTCCTGTCGGTGCAGGAGCTGCTGCCCCGGCAGTCCATGGTCGGACCGATCATGCTCGACCGCGCGAGCATCCGCGCCTCCGACGACCCCTTCGAGTACGTGGAGGCCTTCGAGCTTCACTTCGAGCGTCCGCGCTACCTGCGGGTGCTCGCCGTGATGCTCGTCCTCCTGATCGCCTCCGCCGCGGCATACTCCGTCTTCCTCCGGCCGCTCCACGATCTCGTGCTGAACGCCGGTGCGCTCGTCCTCGGCGTGTGGGGCATCCGGTCCATCCTGACGCCCCAGAATCTCTTCTATCTCACCGCGGTCGACCTCGCGCTCTCGACGGTGATCATCTTCACCCTCGGCGCCATCACCGTGCGCGCGCTCTTCTACATCCACGACGAGGCCGATATGACGCTCTTCCGCCGGGTCCGGCGCTAGCCAGCGTGTCCTGCCCATGACCATCGAGGTGCGCGTGCCCGCAACCTCGGCCAACCTCGGTCCGGGCTTCGACGTGCTCGGCCTCGCCCTCGGGCTCTACAACGAGGTCACCCTCGAGGAAGCCGAGGGCGTGGTGGTCACCATCGAGGGTGAGGGGGCGGGGCGGCTCCCCACCGGCGCCGACAACGTCGTGGCGCGCGCGGTGCGCATGGCCTACGAGGCGGCGGGGCGACGCTTCGTGGGCGCGGCCCTCCGCTGCGTCAACCGCATTCCTCCCGCGCGGGGTCTGGGCTCGAGCGCCGCCGCATGGGTCGGCGGTCTCGTCGCAGCCAACGCCGCCCTGGGTTCGCCGCTGGACCGGGAGGCGATTCTGGCGCTGGCCAGCCGGGCCGAGGGTCATCCGGATAACGTGGCCGCCGCGCTCCTGGGAGGCTTGACGGTGTCCTGCGCGGCTGGCGATCAGGTCACCGCCGTGTCTTTGCCGGTCTCTTCCGGGATCGAATGGGTCGTGCTGGTGCCTGAGACCGAGAGCTCCACGAAGGAAGCGCGGGCCATGCTCGCCTCGACCGTGCCACGCGCCGACGCGGTGTTCAACCTCCAGCGGCTCGGACTGCTCCTCGCTGCCCTCGCTCAGGGACGCGCCGATCTCCTGCGTGTCGCCATGGAGGACAAGCTGCACCAGCCGCAGCGCCAGGTGCTCTTCCCGTGGATGGACATGGTGCGGCGTGCCGCGTTGGAGGCGGGAGCCTTCGGCTGCGTCCTCTCCGGCGCCGGTCCCTCCCTTCTCGCGGGAGTGCTGGGGCGAGGCGACGCGGTGGCGCGGGCCATGGAGGGCGCCCTCGGCGCGGCTGCACTCAAGGGGCACGCGGTCTCGCTGCCCGTCGACACCGTGGGGGCGACCTGGAACCGACGGCGCTAGGCGCCGGTTGACGGGTAAACAGGCTCCAAGACTTGACTCCCTCGGAGCAGGGAGGATACGATGCCCCCAAGGTCGGCATGTGATCAAGAGTGACCGATGGATCAGGCAGATGGCCCTGGAGCAGGGCATGATCAAGCCGTTCGAGGAGCGCCAGGTCCGCGCAGGCGGAATCTCCTACGGGCTGTCCTCCTACGGGTACGATCTCAGGATCGCCGACGAGTTCAAGATCTTCACCAACATCAACAACACCATCGTCGATCCCAAGGGCTTCGATCCCCGTTCCTTCGTGGACTACCAGGGCCCGGTGTGCATCGTTCCGCCCAACTCCTTCGCGCTGGGGCGATCGGTCGAGTACTTCAAGATCCCGCGCAACGTGCTCACCATCTGCGTTGGCAAGTCCACCTACGCGCGCTGCGGCATCATCACCAACGTCACGCCCTTCGAGCCCGAGTGGGAGGGATACGTGACGCTCGAGATCAGCAACACCACGCCACTGCCCGCCAAGATCTACGCCAACGAGGGGATCGCCCAGGTCCTCTTCTTCGAATCGGACGAAGCCTGCCAGACGTCCTATGCGGACAGGCAGGGGAAGTACCAGGGCCAGCAGGGGATCGTCCTCCCGACGGTCTAGGCCCTGGCGGAGGCCCCGAACAGGAAGGGGCCAGGAGGTGAGTGGTCATGGCTGAACAGAAGAAGAAGGAAGTCAGACCAACCAAGCCCAACGAAGGTGACGAGGGCGGCGGCGCCAATCCCGAGGTCGCCAAGAAGGGGAAGAAGATCAAGGAGGATCTCGACAACCTCCTGGACGAGATCGACGACATCCTCGAGGAGAACGCCGAGGAGTTCGTGAAGAGCTACGTCCAGCGGGGCGGTCAGTAGTCGGATCCTCGAGGAGCCGTGATGCCGATCTACGAGTACCGCTGTAACGAGTGCGAGCGGGAGTTCGAGCGCTATGTCAGTGGCGCCTCGGTCGCGGTGGAGTGCCCCACGTGCCAGAGCGAGCGCGTGATGCGGCGTCTCTCCGTGGTGAGCCGGCTCAACCTGGGGGCGAGCAGCTCCGTGCCGGCGGGCGGGATGTCCGGCGGCGGCGGATGTTGCGGCGGCGGTTGCGGCTGTCAGTGACGGCATCTCCCGACTGACGCGCACAGGGCCCTGCGGGGCCCTGTGTCTTTTCCCTCTGTAGACACCGCGCGGCCTCGCGCCTATACTTCCCATCATGGATCTGAGGCAACTCGAGATCTTCGTGAAGGTGGCTGAGCTCAAGTCGTTCTCCAAGGCGGCTCAGGCGCTGCGGCTCACCCAGCCGACGATCTCCGAGCACATTCGCACCCTCGAGCAGGAGCTCGGTGTGCGCCTGCTCGATCGCCTCGGCCGAGGCGCGGAGGTGACGCGGGCGGGCCAGCTCCTCCTCTCGCACGCCACGCGCATGCTCCAGCTCCAGCGCGAGGCGCTCCAGGCCATGGACAGCTTCCAGGGACGGCTCGCCGGCGAGCTGCACGTGGCCGCCAGCACCATCCCGGGGGAGTACATCCTTCCCTCGCTCATCGGCCGCTTCAAGGAGAAGTTCCCCGACATCGCGATCACCCTCCTCATCGGGGACAGCCGCGTCGTGGTGGACTGGGTGGTGGAGGGGCGCGCCGAGGTGGCGGTGGTCGGCGCGCGGCTGCCTCATCGCGGCGTCGAATACCGTGAGCTCATGCCCGACGAGCTGGTGGTGGTCGTCCCCATCGGTCATCCGTGGCACGGCAAGAAGGAGGTCAGTCTCTCCGATCTGCGGGCCGAGCCGTTGCTCCTGCGGGAGCGGGGCTCGGGCACTCGAGCCGCGCTCGAGACCGCGCTCGCTCAGGCGGGGCTGGATCTCTCGGCCTTCCACGTGGTGGGCGAGATGGGCTCGACCCAGGCCATCAAGCAGGCGGTCAAGGCGGCCGTGGGCGTGTCGGTGATCTCGCGGCGGGCGGTGGACGAGGAATGCCGCAGCGGGCTCGTCTGGTGTCTCAAGCTCCGCGACCTCAAGATTACCCGGGCCTTCCACATCGCCACGCACCGCGACCGGAGCCGCTCGCCTCTCGCCGAAGCCTTCCGCTCCTTCCTCGAAGCGGAGTCGTCCTGAGCGGGCCGACGCTCCCGCAGCGGCAGCACCTCGACCCTGCATGGATGCCCAGCTCACCGACCCCAAGACGGGAAAGCAGATCCGGCTGACGAGCTACGCGGCCTGCGCGGGCTGAGCGTCGAAGATGGGTCCTGGAGATCTCCAGGACGTGCTGAGGGGGCTCGCGCAGCACGAGCACGCCGACCTGCTCGTGGGTCTCGGGCGGAGCGACGACGCCGCGGTGTACCGGATCTCCGACGAGGTCGCCCTCGTGAGCACGGTCGACTTCTTTCCGCCCATCGTGGACGATCCATACCTCTACGGGGCCATCGCGGCGGCCAACTCGATGTCCGACGTCTATGCGATGGGCGGCGAGGTGCTCTTCGTCCTCAACGTGGCGGGCTTCCCGCGCGAGATGCCGAAGGCGATCATCGCCGCCGTCTTCAAGGGCGGCGCCGACAAGGTGCGGGAGGCGGGCGGGGTGGTGGCGGGCGGCCACACCGTGGTGGATGCCGAGCCCAAGTACGGGCTGGCCGTCACGGGCCGGGTGCATCCCAAGCGCATCTTCATCAAGGGTGGTCTTCGCCCCGGGCACCGGCTCTTCCTCTCGAAGCCACTCGGCACCGGGGTGATTGCGACCGCGGCCAAGAACGACAAGTGCTCGCCCGCGGTGCTCGAGGGCGCGGTGCTGAGCATGCTGCGGCTGAATCGAGTGGCCGCGGAGGTGGCGCGCGAAGCTGAGGTGCGCGGCGCCACGGACATCACGGGCTTCGGTCTCCTCGGCCACGCCGCGGAGATGGTGGAGGCCTCCGGCGTCGGCATCTCCTTCCGCCTGAACGATCTGCCCCTCCTGCCCGGCGCGCTGGACCTGGCCGAGCAGGGAAGCTTCAGCGGTGGCATGAGCAGGAATCGGGCGCATCTCGAGGGCACGCTCGGAGCTCGGGGCCGCCTCTCTCTCGATGCCTCCATCGACAAGGCCCACGCCGGGCTGCTCTTCGAGTCGGAGACCTCTGGCGGCCTTCTCTTCGCCGTGGCGCCCGAGAACACGCCACAGGTGCGGGAAGGATTCAAACGGCGGGGTGAGCCGTGCTGGGAGGTCGGAGAGGTGACGGCAGAGGTCGGTCTCGCCGTCCGCTAGTCCGGCGGGGCGGCAGCCCTTACTGCTGCACTGACCGCTTCAGGAAGGCGCGCAGCTTTTCTTTGAGCTCCGGAGGCAGGGTCGTCTCACGAAGACGCCGCGCGGCATCGACGGTGCCCTTGTAGGTCCTGACGAAAGCGACGCACGGACCACACCCCTCGAGGTGCCACTCGAGCAGCTCCGCTTGATGCCGGGGCAGGGAGCCATCGACGTAGTCGGCGAGCAGATCCATGCATTCAGGACAATCCATGTCGCCGTGCGCCTCGGCCATCCCCCCACCCTCCTCGTCGATGAGGTCCTGCTGGATGGAACGATACCATAGTCGTCGCGTTGAGGAGGAGTCAAGCCCCTCGTCGGGCGCGCGCGCCTAAGACGAGACCCGGTGTCAGCGTCGTGTCACGCGCAATGGATGCGCAGCGAACAGGCGGACGTCACGAGGGACGCGAACGACTGCGGCGATCAGTTGACGTGCCCTGGAAGCGCCCCTATGATGATCCAGTCTCTCGGCTGCCGTCTCGTCACGATGGGAAAGGAGTTGCGCATGGCGCAGTCTTCCACGCCGTCTCAGACGCAGGAGCAGCGGGTCCAGGAGTTCGTCAACGACTTTCGGGCCCTTCGCGATGAAGTGGGCAAGGTCATCGTCGGCCACGACGATGTGATCAATCACGTGCTGACCGGATTGTTCGCGGGCGGCCACGTGCTCCTCGAGGGCGTGCCGGGCCTGGGCAAGACGCTCCTCATCAAGACCCTCGCGGAGAGTCTCGATCTCTCCTTCTCGCGCATCCAGTTCACGCCCGACCTCATGCCCGGCGACATCATGGGCACGAACATGATCGTGGAGGACGAGGCGGAGCGGAAGCACTTCCAGTTCCATCGCGGACCGATCTTCGCCCACATCCTCCTCGCCGACGAGGTGAACCGCGCCACTCCCAAGACGCAGTCCGCCCTCCTCGAGGGCATGCAGGAAGGCGCGGTCACCGTGTCCGGGCACGCGAATCCGCTGCCCCAGCCCTTCTTCGTGCTGGCCACCCAGAATCCCATCGAGATGGAAGGCACGTACCCGCTGCCCGAGGCGCAGCTCGATCGCTTCCTCTTCAAGCTGCGGGTGCAGTATCCCGCGCTCCAGGACCTGACGGAGATCATCAACCGGACCACCCAGGTGCGCGAGGTCAGCGTGCAGCGAGTGATGACGGGCCCCCGCGTGCTGTCCTTCCGCGAGATGGTGCGAGAGGTGCCGATCGCCTCGCACGTGCGTGACCTCGCCGCCCTCATCGTGCTGGCCACCCACCCGCAGTGGGAGCGGGCGCCGGAGCAGACGCGGCGCTTCGTCCGCTACGGGGCGAGCCCGCGCGGCGCGCAGGCCCTCGTGCTCGGGGCCAAGGTGCGCGCCCTCAGCGAGGGGCGCTACAACGTGAGCGTGGAAGACCTGCGAGCGATGGCGCTGCCGTCGCTGCGCCATCGCATCATCCTCAACTTCGAGGGTGAGGCGGAAGCCGTCGACGTGGACCGGCTCATCGTGCAGATCATCGAGGCGGCTGAGAACATGAGCGCGACGGAGAAAGAGGTGTTTCTCCGCTAGCGCGTCGAGGAGGGCGTCATGCCCGACCTGACCACTCTGCTGCGCGCGGTCGCCGACGTCTCCCGGCAGATCCGGATGCGTCGCGCCGAGTTCTACGGGCTCCGCGGCCTGTTCGGCGGTTCCCTGTGCGCGCTGCTGCCCCTCGTGCTCCGCGACTCCTTCGGCGGGCAGAGCTTCCTCTGGGCCGGGGCGTGCCTGGCCGTGGGTGCCCTCGCGGGCGCCGCCGTCGGCTTCTTCATGCGCCTCCCCGCGGGGGAGGCCGCCCGCCTCGCCGACCGCGGCTACGGGCTCCAGGACCGCATCGCTACCGCGCTCGAGTGGGCGGACCGTCCCGATCGCACGCCGCTCGTGGACGCGCTGGTGACCGACGCGATAACGCGCGTGCAGTCGCTCGAGGGCCGCCGCGTGGTGGCGCGGCAGATCCCGCGCGAGGCCCGCTTCGTGCCCGTCCCCCTCGCCGTCGGCCTCGTGCTCGCCCTCGCGCCCGCCATTCCGCTGCCCCAGGGGTCGCTGCCCAGCCTCTCCGGGGTTCGGCAGGAAGAGGAGGAGAAGCCGCAAGACCGCACGGGCAATCTCGAGAGCCAGGACCAGCCGAAGGCGGCCAAGCGCGAGGACATGCGCCGTGCCGAGATGCAGGAGCGCACCGCGGGGCCGCGCGCCGGCATGGGGGGCGCCACTCAGCCGGGTGATCTCTCCGCCATCTTCAAGGACACCTCCATCGCCGGACAGACGCCCGACTTCAACGCCTTCCTCAAGAAGGGCGACGAGCGTATTCGCATGCTGGAGCAGCTCGACCGGCTCCCTGACCTCCAGCGCGACTTCACCCAGAGCCAGCAGCGCATGGTCTTCCAGAAGGCCAAGGCCCTGCGCGGTGGGCTCAAGGGCGAGCAGTTCTCTCCTGACAAGCTGCGGGAGCTCTTGAAGGAGATGGAGCGCCTCGGCCGCAAGGGCGACCCGGGCTACTCGGGCGACCTCAGCGAGGGCATGGAGGCGCTCGAACAGGGACAGAGCGATCGGGCCATGGAGGCCATGGAGCGCGCGCTGAACAAGCTGCGCGCCATGGAGGAGAAGGGACGGGACGGCAAGGGCCTCCGCGGCGGACGAGAGGACGAGCGGCGGAGCGGCCGGAAGGGCGATCGCGGGCAGGGCGGCAATCCCGGCGATGAGGGTGACTGGCCGGAGGGCGAGGGCTCGCTTCCGGGCAAGGGCAAGAGTGGCAGCCCCAAGGGCGATCCCTCCCAACGCCTGCGCACGAATCCCTTCGACGTGGGGGTCGAGGGCGAGGCGCGGCCTGGCCGCAAGGACGGGATGGACACCAATCTCGTGGGGCGCGGGGGCAACGTTCCCTCGCGGCTCCAGTACATGGGCGTGCTCGGCCAGTACCGCAAGCAGATGGAGGAAGACGTGGCCCGCGAGCAGGTGCCTCGCGACTACCACGGGCAGGTGAAGGACTACTTCAAGGCGCTCGACGAGAAATAATGGCCACCACGACCGCGACCAGGGCCCAGGACCTTCTGTCCTCGGAGTTCCTGACCCAGCTCGAGCGCCTGGCTCTCGTCTCGCGGCGCGCCTTCCGCGGCCGGACCCGCGGGGAGCGCAAGAGCCCGCGCAAGGGCATGAGCGTGGAGTTCGCCGACTATCGCCCATACGGCGCGGGCGACGACCTCCGCTACGTCGACTGGAACATCTACGGTCGGCTCGACCGCCTGTATCTCAAGCTCTTCGTGGACGAGGAGGACCTCTACCTCCATCTTCTCCTCGACGGCTCCGCATCCATGCGATTCGGCGAGCCGTCCAAGCTGCGCTACGCCGCTCGTCTCGCCGCCGCCCTCGGCTTCGTCGGCCTGGTCAGCCTCGAGCGGGTCGGGGTGGCCGTGGTGCGCGACCGCATGGCGGAAGGATGGAGCCCGGCGCGCGGGCGCGGGCACTTCCTCTCCCTCCTCGAGTTCGCGGCGCGGCTCCGCGCGGATGGGCCGACTTCGCTCAGCGAGGGGCTGGCCGCCTACGCCCTGCGCTCGCGGGAGGCCGGAGTGGCCGTGCTCATCTCCGACCTGCTCGATCCCGCGGGGTACGAGCGCGGGCTCAAGGCGCTCCTCGAGCAGCGCTTCGACGTGCACGTGATCCACGTGCTCGCTCCCGAGGAGATCAACCCGACGCTCGCCGGCGATCTCCGCCTCACCGACGCGGAGACGGGCGAAGTGCGCGACCTGACCATGGACGCCGAGGCGCTGCGAGGCTATCGCCAGCGGCTGCAGGACTTCCTCGGGCGCGCCGAAACCTTCTGCCGCGGGAACGAGATCGTCTACCACCGGGTGGTCACCGACACGCCCGTCGAGGAGATGGTGCTGCGCCAGCTCAAGGGACTGCTACTCGCATGAGTGTCCTCTCGCCCTCCGTCGCGGAGCTGGTCGTCGCATGAGCTTCCTTTCGCCCCTGGCTCTCCTCGTCGGCGCGCTCTCCGTTCCCCTCGTCCTCCTGTACTTCCTCAAGGTGCGCCGCCGTGAGGCGACGGTGCCGAGCCTGCTCCTGTGGGATCCGTCGCGGCGGGACCGCGAGGCCTCTACGTTCTTCCAGCGCCTCCAGCGCGATCCCCTCCTGATCCTGCAGCTCCTCGCCCTCCTCGCCCTCGCCCTGGCCCTGGCCCGGCCCGCGGTCACCGTCATGGGGCACGGAGCCAAGCGCATCGTCATCGTCCTCGACACCTCGGCCTCCATGAAGGCCACGGACGTCTCGCCGTCGCGCTTCGGGCGCGCCCAGCGCCAGGCCCTCGATCTCGTGGGCCGCCTGGGGACGGGCGCCGAGGTCATGGTGATCGAGGCCGCCGTGCAGCCGCTCGTGCTGGCGCCCTTCAGCCACGAGCGCGATCAGACGCTGGCCGCCATCCGCGGGGCGAGTGCGACGGATCTTCCCAATCGCCTCGGCGAGGCCGTCCGCACCGCGCGGGCCCTCGTGGGGCAGGATTCACGGGCGGAGATCTACGTCTTTACCGACGGCGCGCATCCCGCCGCTCTCCGCGGGCAGGCCGACGATGTCCGGGTGCGCTGGGTGGGCGTCGGACAGCGGGGGCGCAACGTCGCCATCACCAACCTCGCCGTCCGTCGCAACTACATCGGCGCCTTCGACTCCCAGGCCTTCGTCTCCTTCGTCAACTTCTCCGAGGTCCCGGAGAGCTTCTCCTTCGCCCTCACCCTCGACGGCGAGACGGTCGCCGAGAAGTCGCTCACGCTCGAGCCCCGGGTGCGCCGCGCCATCGTGCTGCCCTTCTCCCATTCGGGCGGCGGCGTGCTGCGGGCCCGCCTCAACGTCTCCGACGACCTCGCGGCCGACGACACCGCCTACGCGGTTATTCCGCCGGTGCGGATGATCCAGGTTCTCCTCGTCAGCCCGGGGAATCTCTTCCTGGAGAAGGAGCTCTCCACCGATCCGCAGGTGAAGCTCGAGGTGCGGAAGCCCGACGCCTACCAGGGCGGGATGGAGGGCTTCGACGTCGTGGTGCTGGACAGCACGAGCCCCGCGCGCATCGGCAACGGGCGCTTCGTGCTCGTCAACACCTCGCCCCCCGACGTCCCCCTCGAGGTGCTGGGGCGCCTCGAGTCTCCCGTGATCATGGACTGGGACCGCAACCACCCGATCATGCGGCAGGTGGACTTCGCCAAGGTCACCATCGAGGATGCCCTGCGCGTGCGCCCACTCGCCGCGGGCAAGACGCTGGTGGAGGCGACGGGCGGTCCCATCGTCTATCTGCTGGAGGAGCCGAACCGCAAGGCGGTGTTCTTCGGCTTCGATCTCTTCCGCTCCGACCTGCCCCTGCGCGTGGCCTTCCCCGTGATGATGTCGAAGGCCCTGCGGTGGCTCCATCCCGCCGGTCTCGATCAGAGCAGCCTCTCGCTCCAGACCGGACAGCCCATCCTTCTCCCTGTGGAGTACGGCGTTTCCACTGCCACCGTCACGACCCCGTCGGGGCGGCGAGTGAGCGCGCCCGTGACGAGAGGTGTCATCAGCTTCACGGAGACCGACGAAGTCGGTGTCTACACGGTGG
>JBKOVG010000425.1:0-16991 GCA_046723845.1 Candidatus Methylomirabilota bacterium
GACTCGATGAAGTCGATGGTCCGCTGGCGCGGGGTGAAGTCGCCGAACACGGGATGGCAGTGCGAGTCGATGAGGCCGGGGATGACCGTGCTGCCCCGGGCGTCGATCACCGTGTCGGCGTCGACATCGAGGCCACGCCCCACGGCGGCGATGGCGGCGTCGGCCACCACGACACTGTCGCCGTCCAGCAACGGCCGCGCGATGTCGCCGGACACGATGGTGCCGATGTTCTTGATGAGTGTCTTCATCTTTCCCTTCTCTCGTGCGCTTTCGCCGCTCCTCACCTTTTCCCCCCTCACCCTACCCCTCTCCCCCTTGGGGGAGAGGGATGTGTCAGATGGTGAGGTAGGCGCGGCGGGCGGCGTCGTCCTCGAGGAGGCGGCCCATGGGCCCCTCCCAGCGAATCTGGCCCTTCTCGATGATGTACGCGCGGTCGGCCAGCCGCCCCGCGAACTTGAGATTCTGCTCCGAGAGCAGAATGGTCAAGCCCTCCCGCTTCAATGCGGCGATCTGCTGGCCGAGGGCCTGCACGATCACCGGCGCCAGCCCTTCCGACGGCTCGTCGAGGAGGAGGATACGCGGATTGCCCATGAGCGTGCGCGCCACCGTGAGCATCTGCTGCTCGCCCCCGGAGAGGCTCCCGCCGCGCCGGCCCGCCATCTCGGCGAGCCTGGGGAAGTACTGATAGACGCGCCCGACGCTCCAGCCGCCCGCGCCTTTGGCACCCACGAGGAGATTTTCCGCCACCGTGAGATCGCTGAAGATGCGCCGGTCCTCGGGCACCCAGCCCACGCCGAGCCGGCTGATCTGGTGCGGCAGGAGCATCTGGAGCGCCTGCCCGTCGAGGGTGATGGCGCCGCCCGTCACCTCGACCAAGCCCACGATGGCCTTGAGGGTGGTGGACTTGCCCGCGCCGTTGCGCCCGAGCAGCGAAACCACCTCCCCCTCGCGCGCCTCCAGCGTCACGCCGTGGAGCACCCGCGACGGGCCGTAGGCCGCCTCGACGGCGTCAAGGCGCAGCACGATGCCTCCCGGCAGCCCGTGCGCTCACTCCGCCTCCCCCAGGTACACGCGCTGCACCTGTGCGTCGGCGCGCACCTCGCCGGGCGGACCCTCGGCGATGACGCGTCCCTGGTGCAGCACCATGATCCGATCGGCGATGGCGAACACCACGTCCATGTCGTGCTCGGTGAAGAGCACGGTCAGCTCCCGCTCGCGCGCGATGCGTCGGGTCAGCGCCATGAGCTGCCCGCGCTCGGCGGGCGCCATGCCTGCGGTGGGCTCGTCGAGGAGCAGCACCTCGGGGCGGTTGGCGAGGGCCACCGCGAGCTCCAGCTTCTTCAGGTCGCCATAGGCGAGCACGCCGGCCGGGCGCTCCGCCTGCGCCTCGAGCCCGACCTGGGCGAGGAGGGCGGCGGCGGCCTCCCGCTCGAGCGCCGCCGCGCGCGAGAGGAGTGCGTAGGTCTTCCGCCGGTGCGACTGCAGCGCCACCTGCACGTTCTCGAGGCTGGTGAGGGTGAGGAAGGTGGCGGTGATCTGGAAGGTGCGGCTGACCCCGCGCCGCCACACGGCGTACGGAGGCAGACCGGAGAGCCGCTCGCCCTTGAAGCGCACCTCGCCGGCATCGGCCCGGAGCTGGCCCGTGAGCATGTTGAAGAAGGTGGTCTTCCCGGCGCCGTTGGGGCCGATGAGCGCGCGGATCTCCCCGCGCGGCATGGCGAGGTCCACGCCGGCCACCGCCCGCACGCCCCCGAAGGACTTGGCGAGCCCGCGCGTCTCGAGCACGGGGGCCGTCACGCGCGCCTCCCGTCGAGGGCGCCCGCGATGCCGCGCGGAAAGGCGAGGACGAGGGCGATGAGGATGGCGCCCAGCCCCACCTGCCAGTAGTCGGTATAGCGCGTGATCACGGTGTCGAGGATCTTGTAGGCGGCGGCGCCGATGAGCGGGCCGCTCGGCGAGCCGACGCCGCCCAGCAGCACCATGACGAGCGGCTGCACCGACATGGGCGCCTCGGTGTAGACGGGGAAGACGCTGCCCTTGAGGAACGCGAAGATGGCCCCGCCGAGCCCGGCGAAGAAGCCCGCCACCACGAAGGCCGTCCACTGGAGCGCGCGCAGGCTGATGCCCACCGCTTCCGCCCGCCGCGCGTGGTCGCGCGCGGCGCGCAGGGCGAGGCCGAAGGGCGAGGCGGCGACCACGCGCAAGAGCGCCACGCCCGCCCCCGCGAAGGCGAGCGCCCAGTAGTAGTAGCGCGCGGGCGACGTGAGCCAGGAGGCGGGCCACACGGAGAGGATGCCGTTGTCCCCGCCCGTCAGCTCGTCCCACTGGTGCACGACGGCGTAGACGATCTGGGCGAAGGCGAGGGTGAGCATGGCGAAGTAGATGCTCGTGAGGCGCACGCAGAAGTAGCCGAAGAGCGCGGCGCCCGCCGCCGCCACGAGGGGCGCAGCGAGGAAGGCGAGCGGCATGGGCCACCCCGCCCACTTGAGCAGGAGCGCCGCGCCGTAGGCGCCGAGGCCGAAGTAGGCGGCGTGGCCGAAGGAGACCATCCCACCCTGGCCCATGAGGAGATGCAGGCTCGCCGCGAAGAGGGCGAAGGCAAAGATCTCGACGGCCATCCACACCCAGAAGATCGGCAGCACGAGCGGGAGCGCGAGGAGAGCTGCACCGAGGAGGAGGAGCCAGCGCGAGCGCGACGCCGTCGGGCGCGCGTCGGGTACGCCGGCGCTCGCGGCGCGGAGCTGGATCTCGGGGCGGCCGAGCAGGCCCCAGGGCCGCACGACGAGGACCACGGCCATCACCACGAACATGAGCACGATGGATACCTTGGGTAGGACGAGCACGCCGTAGGCGTTGAGCACGCCGATCAGGAGCGAGGCGAGGAGCGCGCCCCACACCGAGCCCATCCCCCCGATGACCACGACCACGAAGGCCTCGACGATGACCGTGGTGTCCATGACGGTAGTGAGGGCGAGGCGCGGCACCTGCAGTGCCCCGCCCAGCCCGGCCAGGAAGGAGCCCAGCACGAAGACGCCGGTGAAGAGCAGCCGCTGATCCACGCCCAGCGCGGCGACCATCTCGCGATCCTGCGTCGCCGCGCGGATGAGGACGCCCCAGCGCGTGCGATGGAAGACGAGCCAGAGGGCAAGGGCAACCATGGGGCCGAACACGATGATGGCAAGGTCGTAGGAGGGGAAGAGCTGGCCCGCGATGGGCACGGAGCCACTCAGCCCCGGGGCCGAGGGACCCGTCTTGTTGTCGGCGCCCCAGATGTAGCGCACGGCATCCGCCACGATGAGCACGAGGGCGAAGGTGAGGAGGAGCTGGTAGAGCTCGGGCGCGCGATACACGCGGCGGAGCAGCAGCACCTCGATGAGCCCGCCCAGCGCGGCCACGAGGAGCGCCGCCAAGGGGACGCCCGCGTAGAAGGAGGCCGCGCCCAGAGGCAGCGCGCCCACGAGCGAGTACGTGAGATAGGCGGCCAGCATGTAGAAGGAGCCGTGGGCGAAGTTCACGATGCGCGTGACGCCGAAGATGAGCGACAACCCGGAGGCCACGAGGAACAGGAACATCGCGTTGGCCAGGCCGCTCAGGAGCTGGACAAGGAGGAGGGACATGGCGGCCGCCCCTCACCCTGCCCTCTCCCCAGAGGGGAGAGGGTAGATGCGGAGATGCCTCTCCCCCCGAGGGGAGCGAGGGCTAGGTGAGGGGGACGAAAAAGCGCTCAGACTAGCTGCCAGAGCGCATCTTCTTCACTTCTTCATCCGAGGGCAGCACCTTCTCGCCGGGAACGTACTCGTAGTTCACCATGATGCCGACCCCGCGCTGCGGGTCGAGCTTGGTCGTGCCCACCCACGCCCCCATGGTCGACTGTCCATCGACGGCGCGGAAGGTGATGGGCCCGATCGGCGTCTCCACCTTGAGCCCCTTGAAGGCGGCCACGAGCTTGGCGGTGTCCGTGCTGTTGGCCTTCCGGATGGCCTCCGCCACGGACTGGTAGGTGATGTAGCCGATCAGGGAGCCGAGCACGGGCGTCTTGTCGTTGCGCTTGATGTAGCGCGCCACCCACTCCTGATGCGCGGGACTCTTGATGTCGTACCAGGGATAGCCGGTGACCAGCATGCCCTCGGGCGCTTCGAGCTTGAGGGGATCGATGTACTCCGGCTCGCCGAGGAGGATGCCCACCACGAACATCTTCTGGAAGAGGCCGCGCTTCTGCGCCTCGCGCACGAAGGCGAGCCAGTCGCTGCCGAACAGCGAGACGTAGAGGGCGTCGGGATTCTGGCTCAGGATGGCGGTGACGAGAGGGCCCGGCTCGATCTTGCCGAGGGTGGGCCAGTGCTCGCCCACCACCTGCATCTCCGGCTTCAGCTCCTTCATGCGGTCGCGGAAGGTCTCCCACGCGCGCTTGCCGTACTCGTAGTTGGGCCCGATGGTCGCCCACTTCACGTACTTCATCTTGCCCGCCTTGTCGGCGAGCATGCGCCCCTGCTCGTAGGTGTTGGGGCGGAGGCGCACCACGTGATCGTGCCCCTTGGACCACGTCATGGCCTCGGTGAGCGCCTCCGCGACCACGAACATGGTCTTGTTCTGCTTCGCCCAGTCCGACACGGCCAGGCCCACGTTGGAGAGGAAGCTCCCCGCGATCAGGCTGACCTTCTCGGATTCCACCAGCTCCTGGGCGTGCTTGACCGCCTCCGCGGGCTGTCCCTTGTCGTCGCGGAAGATCACCTCGATCTTGCGCCCCAGCACGCCGCCCTTGGCGTTGATCTCGTCGACGGCCATCTCCACGCCCAAGCGGTACGGGCCCGTGAAGGGCGCTCCGATGCCACTGTAGGAGTTGATGTCGCCGACCTTGATGGGCCCCTGGGCCGCGGCCGGTCCCGTGCCCAGGAGAAGGGTGAGCGCCAGGGCCGGGAGCAGGAGAGCGCCGAGTCGTCGCGATGCCATCGAGTTCCTCCTCTGGGTGCGGGTGGCGCCTGAGTACAGCAGGTGGCCGCGAGGTGTCAAGACGCGGCCCGGCCGGGCGCGGCGCCGGCCTCCTCCTCCACGAGCGCGATCACGCGCGCGGGCGCGGACTCCGTCCGCCACTTGGCGGGGAGCGCCACCACCTTCACCCGCGAGGGAATCTTGTCGAGGTTGATGAGGTTCTCGATCTGGAAGGTGACGTTGGGCAGGATCGTCCGGTGCACGCGCATCCCGCTCGTGAGGATCTCCCCTGCCGTCGCATAGTCCGCGCCCTTCTCCTCCTGGGCGAAGTCGTAGCCGAGCACGGAGGGACGACGGGCCACCAGCCACTCCGCGGCCGCCTTGGTCAGGCAGGGCGACTCGTCCCACCACTTGGGATCCATGGTGTTGTGTCCCTTCGGCCAGTCCGTACGGAGGAAGAGGATGCCGTTCGGCTCGATGCGGATGCCCTGGGCGGCAAGGGCGCCCTCGGCCCGCTCCATGTCCTCGGGCGTGATGCGGGCGTTCGCCGCTCCCTTGAAGGTGAGGTCGAGCACCACCGCCTCACCCACCATGGCCTCGAGGGGCAGCTGCTCGACGTTGGGCTTGTCGCGGAAGAAATGATGGGGCGAGTCGATGTGCGTGCCCGCGTGCACGGTCATCTCCACCATGTTGGACACGAAGCCCCTGTCCTCCCATCGCACGATGGGCCGGACCTTGAAGTAGTACTCGTCCTTCGCAAAGGGGGCGGAGTCGCACTCCTCCACGGTCATGCTCAGGTCGACGATTCGCATGGCGCTCTCCTCTCGGGTGACGGGCCGCGAGGCCCTGAGAGTACGGGGCGGAGGCGGACGGTGTCAACGAGAGGGCAGCGTTGACCGCGCCGCCGCTCCGTGCGACCATGCCGCCATGCACGAGACGCTGCGCGAGGTTCTCGGGACGAGCTGGTGGTGGCCGCTGAGCTAGGCGGCTTCCCGTGAGATCGTCGCAGCGCTGACCACCACGAGCCGCCTCCCCGGGCGGCTTCGTCGTCTCGAGCATGGCCGACCCCGCCGGAGGCAGGAGGACACATGAGACGCACCATCCTCACCGGCGACCGGCCCACCGGCCCGCTCCATCTCGGCCACTACGCGGGCTCCCTCGCCACTCGCGTCGAGCTGCAGCACACCCACGCGACCTACGTGCTCATCGCCGATCTGCAGGCGCTCACCGACCACGCGGATCGGCCCGAGGAGATCCGGCACAACGTGATGGAGGTGGCCCTGGACTACCTCGCGGTGGGCCTCGATCCCGCCGTGTGCACCATCGTGGTCCAGTCGGGCGTGCCCGAGCTGGCCGAGCTCACCGGATACTTCCTCAATCTGGTGACGGTGGCGCGGCTCGAGCGCAATCCCACCGTCAAGGAGGAGATCCGCCAGAAGGGCTTCGGCGGCGACATCCCCGCGGGCTTTCTCGTCTATCCCGTCAGCCAGGCCGCCGACATCACCGCCTTCAAGGCGCACGTGGTGCCCGTGGGCGCCGATCAGGTGCCCATGATCGAGCAGACGGCGGAGATCGTGCGGCGCTTCAATCGTCTCTACGGCTCCATCCTCGTGGAGCCGGAGGCGCTCCTCCCGCGCGTCTCGCGCCTGCCCGGCATCGACGGCCGCTCCAAGATGAGCAAGTCGCTCGGCAACGCCATCTATCTCTCGGATCTCCCCGACGTCATCACCGACAAGGTCATGCGCATGTACACCGATCCGCGCCATGCGCGGGTGGAGGATCCCGGGCAGGTCGAGGGCAACGTGGTGTTCACCTATCTGGACGCCTTCGATCCCGATCACGCGGGGTTGGACGCACTCAAAACGCGCTATCGCGCCGGCGGGGTGGGTGACGTGGCGCTCAAGCATCACCTGATCGACGTGCTCCATCGGCTGCTCGCCCCCATCCGCGCGCGCCGGCAGGATCTCGCGCGTCAGCCCGAGCAGATTCTGCGCATCCTGCAGGACGGCACCGAGGGCGGACGCGACGTCGCCCGCGCCACCATCGCGGAAGCGCGTCGCGCCATGCATCTCGATTACCAAACCGTGTCGCGAGCCCCACAAGCTCCTTGACAGAAGACAGCCCTCTGTCCCAAAGTGGGCGCCACTTCCGGCCGGAAGTGCCCGATCATCCAGTGCAGGCATGCGGGCGACATTCGGAACGAGTCGATCACGGGTCGCGGGTCGGTCAAGGAGGGTGGTCATGGACGCCCACACGCCTTCGCAGCGGAATCTGAGCCGTCGGGACCTGCTCAAGTGGAGCGGCGTGGGAGTGGCCGCCGCGGCCACCGCACCCGCGGTGTGGTCGCCCGCGCGCGCACAGACCCCGCAGCGCGGCGGCACCCTTTCCCTCCGCCTGTGGGATCCGCCGCACTTTGATCCCCACCTGACCATCTCCTACAAGACCCACATCGTCTACTCGTTCACGCACAGCCGGCTCCTCAAGCACAAGGCCGGTCCCGGGGTGGCCCCCGGCACCTTCCCCATCGAGGGCGATCTCGCGGAGTCGTGGACGCAGCCCAACGAGACGACCTTTGTCTTCAACGACCAGCGCCATCTCGCCAAGCAGCAGTACTACGTGCAGCTAGCCTCCGCGATCCAGATCGCGGTGTGGGAGAGCGCCTTGAAGAACTACGGACCCAACGTGAGCTACGACTACGGCGGCCGCCTACAGGCGGCCTGGCTGGACCGTTAGCGCATGAGCGATCGCCTCAGCCGGCGGGACCTCCTCAAGGCGGGGGGCGCCCTCGCCGCCACCGCGGCGGGGACGCAGGTGGGACGGCGCGGAGCCTTCGCGCAGACCCCGAAGCGCGGCGGCACGATCTCCCTCCGCCTCTGGGATCCGCCGCACTTCGATCTCCACCAGACCATCTCCTACAAGACCAACATTCTCCACACGTTCACCCACAGCCGGCTCCTCAAGTACAAGGCGGGGCCGGGGGTACGGCCGGGGAGCTTCATCCTCGAGGGCGACCTCGCGGAGTCGTGGTCGCAGCCGAACGAGACCACCTACATCTTCAAGCTCCGTAAGGGTGTTCGCTGGCACGCCAAGCCCCCCGTGAACGGCCGCGAGCTCACCGCCGACGACGTCAAGTACACCTTCGACCGCTTCGTCAACGAGAAGGGCAACGCCTATCGCAGCATGATGGCGGCCCTCGACAAGGTCGAGGTCGTCGACAAGTACACGGTCAAGATGACGCTCAAGGAGCCCTACGTCTGGTTCCTCGACATGGTCGCCAATCCCATGGCGCTGGCCATCATCGCCAAGGAGGCGGTGGAGAAGTTCGGCGACCTCAAGAAGCCGGAGGCGGTGGTCGGCACGGGACCGTGGATGCTCGACAGTTACCGGCCCAACGTGGGCCTCACCTTCGTGCGCAACCCCGCCTACTTCCTCGCCGGCCTTCCCTACATCGACAAGGTCGAGGTGACGGTGGACGAGGACACCGCCTCCCGCATGGCCGCCTTCATCGCGGGCAAGTACGACCTCGGCTGGGAGGCCTCGGGCACCATCAATCGCGTGGACTGGGTGCAGATCAAGGATACCCTGAAGCAGCGGCGGCCGAAGATCCAGAGCCTGGAGTTCGCCTCCAACCAAATGAGCCACATCTACATGCGCACGGACAAGCCGCCCTTCAACGACGTGCGCGTGCGCCGCGCCATGTCGCTCGCCTTCGACCGCCAGGGCCTCCTCGACGCGGTGGCGGAAGGCGTAGGCGTGCTCAACCCCGCCGTGCCCCTCGCCCTCAAGGACTGGTCGCTGTCCGTGGACCAGCTCGGGGAAGGCGCGCAGTACTACAAGTTCGATCCCGCGCGGGCGAAGAAGCTCCTCGCGGAGGCGGGCCACGCCAACGGCTTCCCCGCCACCGTGTCCTACGCGACCTACGGCTCGACCATCCAGGTCGACACCGTCCAGCTCCTCCTGAAATACCTGAAGGACATCGGCATCGACGCCAAACCCATCCAGCAAGAGTACGGCGCGTACATCAGCACGACGTTCTACGGCAAGTACGAGTCCATGGCCTTCGGCCCCCAGACACCCTTTCTCGACCCCGACAACTATCTCTTCGGACCGTACATGGCGGGCGAGCTCAAGAACCAGAGCCACGTCAACGATCCCGTGCTCGGCGACATGCTGATCCGCCAGCGGCGCACGGCGGACGTGGCGAAACGCCGCGAGGTGCTGCACGAGATCCAGCGCTACGCGGCCAAGCAGCAGTACTACGTGTATGCGCCCTCCGGCGTCTACATCGGCGTGTGGGATGCTGCCGTCAAGAACTACGTGCCCAATCTCGGCTACGACTGGGGCGGCCGCCTGCTGGCGGCGTGGCTCGATCGCTGACCCGTGCTCCGGCGCTACCTCCTCAAGCGCCTCGTCGTCGCGATTCCGTCGCTGATCATCGCCTCGCTCATCGTCTTCACCCTCCCCCGCCTCCTGCCCGGCGACGCCGTCCAGCTCATGCTCGAGGAGAAGGCCTACGGCAAGGACGTGGACGACCTCCGCCACAAGCTCGGCCTCGACCGGCCGATCTACATCCAGTACTTCGCGTGGGTGGGCAACGTGCTGCGCGGCAATTTCGGCGAGTCCCTGTGGACCAAGCGCACGGTGACGGAGGAGCTGGGCATGCGCCTGCCCATCACCCTCCTCCTCGGCGGCATGGCCATCGGCTTCGCCATCGTGATCGCCATTCCCATCGGGGTGCTCTCCGCCGTGCGCGCGGACACCATGCGCGACTACGTGGCGCGGAGTGTGGCCATCGTGGGCCTGTCCGTGCCGAGCTTCTGGATTGCCACCCTGGTCATCGTGCTCCCCGCCATCTGGTGGGGCTGGACGCCGCACCTGGGCTTCACGGAATTCAGCAAGGCGCCCGTGGCCCACGTGCTCCAGTTCATCCTCCCCGCCCTCATCCTCGGCATCGCCTCCGCGGCCGGGATCATGCGCCTCACCCGGGCCATGCTCCTCGAGGTGCTCCGCCAGGACTACGTGCGCACGGCCTGGGCCAAGGGGCTCCGCGAAGGCGTGGTCGTGCTCAAGCACAGCCTGAAAAACGCGGTGATCCCGGTGGTCACCATCCTGGGCATCCAGCTCGCGCAGATCTTCAGCGGCACCGTCATCATCGAGTCCATCTTCCAGCTTCCGGGCATGGGCCGCTTCCTCTTCGACGCCATCCTCCAGCGCGACTACCCGGTGATCCAGGGCATCAACCTGCTCGTGGTCTCCATCATCGTGCTCATGAACCTCCTCGTGGATCTGCTCTACGCCGTGCTCGATCCGCGGATCAGGTACTCGTGAGGCGACGGCGGAGCTAGGGAGATACCAGTGGCTCGCTACATCGAGGCGGCGGCGAACGTGCCGCCCGTGCGGCACACCTGGGCGCTGCCCCGCGCCGCGCACGCCCTCTTCCTGTTCTGCCGGCGCAAGCCGCTGGGAGCCCTGGGCGGCTTCCTTGTGCTGGTCATGCTCGTCATGGCCCTCGGCGCCCCGTGGATCGCCCACTACTCCTACGACGAGAGCATTCCCGGCGCGCGCATGAAACCGCCGGGGGCGCAGTTCTGGATGGGCACCGACAATCTCTCGCGCGACGTGTGGAGCCGCGTGGTCTACGGCGCGCGGGTCTCCGTCACCGTGGGCTTCGTCACCATCGCGCTCTCCACCTTCGTGGCGATGTGCGTGGGCGTGTCCAGCGCCTACATCGGCGGCGCCTACGACATCGCCGTGCAGCGCGTGGTCGACGCGTGGATGTCCTTCCCCTACCTCGTGATCATCCTCTCCCTCATGGCCGTGCTGGGCCCCGGGCTCCTCAACCTCATCCTCTCCCTGTCGATCCTGGTCGCCGCCTCGAGCGCGCGGGTGATTCGCGGGGCGGCGCTCAGCGTGATGGAGAACCCGTACATCGAGTCGGCACGCGCCATGGGCACCGGCCATTTGCGCATCGTGCTGCGCCACGTGGTGCCGAACCTGCTCGCCACCGTGATCATCGTGGCCACCATCGGGCTGGGGGGCGTCATCCTTGCCGAGTCCTCGCTCTCCTTCCTCGGTCTCGGCGTCCCGCCGCCGCGCCCGTCGTGGGGCGCCATGCTCGCGGGCTCGGGCCGCTCCTTCATGCAGCGCGCGCCCTGGATGGCCATCTTCCCCGGCGCTGCCATCTCCCTCGCCGTTTTCGGCTTCAACATGCTCGGCGACGCCCTCCGCGACGTCCTCGATCCCCGCCTCCGCGGCACCGGCCCCGGCCCCGCCCGTTAACTCCCCCGCGCAAGCTCTCACACAAGCCGCTAAGCTTTTGCGCCGCCTCAAGCGCCGCGCAGAGAGCAACACGACACGACCACTCGCCTCGTTCCACCCACGAGAGCCGGGCGGGTGGCGGCGAGGCATGGGAGTGGGCAGCCGGCGGAGTGGGACCCCCTCGTCCTGCGCGCAGCCCGCAGGGCTGCGATTCAGGCGAGCGGGTGACGGAGCCGGATGCCCACCCCGCGCCTCGACGACAGGCCCCGCCCGCCTCGCGCTCCGAGCCGCGCACTACAGCGTGCGCCATCGCCGCGGCCTCCCAAATCCCAAGTGGAGTCACACACGAGAGCCGGGCGGGTGGCGGCGAGGCGTGGGAGTGGGCAGCCGGCGGAGTGGGACCCCCTCGTCCTGCGCGCAGCCCGCAGGGCTGCGATTCAGGCGAGCGGGTCACGGAGCCGGATGCCCACCCCGCGCCTCGACGACAGGCCCCGCCCGCCTCGCGCTCCGAGCCGCGCACCGCCGAGGCTCCCAATGACCACACGTGCGTGCGGTCGACGCCCAACGCCAGGCCACGAGTCTCTGGTAGGCTAGCGCCGTGAAGATCCTCGGCGTCATCCCCGCGAGACTCGACTCCAAGCGCCTGCCCCGGAAGGTCCTGCGCGAGATCGCCGGCGTCCCCATGGTCGTCTACGTGTTCAGGCGCGCCCAGCGCTGCCGCATGCTCTCCGACCTGCTCGTGGCCACCGACAGCGAGGAGGTCGTGGAAGCCTGTCACGCCCACCACATCCCCGCCGTGATGACCTCGTCCGAGCACCGCTCCGGCACCGATCGCCTCTGGGAAGTCTCGCGGGCGCGCGTCGCCGACGTGTACGTGAACATCCAGGGTGACGAGCCGCTCGTCACTACCGGCCACATCGAGACACTGGTGCGCCCCTTCCTCGCGGAGCCCGAGGTCCAGGTGACCACGCTCAAGATACGGGCCACCGCCGAGGAGGTGGCGAGCCGCACCGCCAACAAGGTCGTGACCGACGTGCACGGTGACGCCCTCTACTTCTCTCGGCTGCCCATTCCCTTCGATCGCGACGGAACCAGCGACGTCCTGTACTGGAAGCACGTGGGCATGTACGCCTATCGGCGCGCCGTCCTCGACACCTTCCACTCCCTTCCTCGTTCTTCCCTCGAGCGCGCGGAGAGCCTCGAGCAGCTCCGGCTGCTCGAGCACGGGATCCCGATACGCGTGCTGGAGACCCACGACGCCACCATCGGCGTCGACACCGAGGACGACCTGAACGCCGTGGTATCGCTCATCGCGTCCCGTCCCTCGTGACCCACACCGACGGCGCCGCCGGGCGCTGGGGGATCCTCGCGTTGATCATGGCCGCTCAGACCATGGCCAACGTCGGCCCCCTCGGTATTCCCTCGATCGCCCCCCTCATCCGCCAAGATCTCGGCCTCTCCATGGCCCAGGCGGGCTCGTTCCTCTCCGCGTACTACATCGGCGCCGCTATATCTTCGGACTCGCGGTGCAGCGCCTGGGGGCCTTCACCCTCCCCTGGGCGGCGCTCGGCATCGTGATGGCCGCGAACCTCTGCTTCCTCATTCCTGTGCGGGAAGGAAGGATTGCGCTCTCGTGACCCAGCGTCAGCCCTATGGATGGGTAGTGCTCGGCGCCGCCTTCGTCATCGTCACCATGGCCATCGGCACTCTCTTCTCCCTTGCGGTCTTCCTCAGGCCGCTGGAGGAGTCCATGGGCTGGGAGCGATCGAGCGTGAGCGCGGTTGCCCTCATGAACTGGATCGCCATGGGCATGGGCTCCTTCGGCGCCGGCTATCTCTCAGACCGTTTCGGCACCCGGCGCGTCGTGATGGCGGGAGGCGTCCTCGTGGGGGGTGGGCTGATCCTCTCGGGACGCGTCGACGCGCTCTGGCAGTTCTACGTCACCTTCGGAGTGCTGGTGGGCTTTGGGGTGAGCTGCTTCTACGTGCCCCTCACCGTGACGGCCATTCGCTGGTTCGAGCACCGCCGCGGCTTCGCGGCTTCCATCGTCTCCTCGGGCAACGGCCTGGGCACGCTCGCTCTCGCGCCGCTCACGCGCTGGCTGATCAACGCGTACGACTGGCGTATGGCCTTCGTCGTGCTGGGCGAGCTGGCGCTGCTCGTCGGCATCTCCATGGCCCTCCTCCTGAGGCCCGCGCCCTCGCAGGCCACGAACGCGGGCGCGGCCAGCGCCAGAGTGAGCCCACGCGCGATTTGGGTGTCGTGGGCCTTCTGGGCGATCGCCCTCACGCACTTCGCCTGCTGCGCCGCCCACTCCGGGCCGATCTTCCACATGGTCACCCACGCCATGGAGCAGGGCGTGCCCGCCCTCGCGGCGGCGGGAGCGCTCGGCATCTCCGGGCTCACCTCCATCGTGGGGCGCGTGGGCACCGGCATGATCGCCGACCGCATCGGCGCCAAGCCCACCCTCGTGGCGGGCCTTCTCTTGCAGGCGCTGACCATCTTCCTCTACCTCTTCCCCACCGGGCCGGGCGCGCTCTACGCGCTGGCCATGATCTTCGGCGTCGGCTACGGCAGCGTGATGCCGCTCTACGCGGTGGTGACGCGCGAGTACTTCGGCGAACGTGCCATCGGCACCGCGTACGGCAGCATCTTCTTCATCTCCTGCATCGGCATGGGCTTGGGATCGTACGCGGGCGGAATCATCCACGACTTCCTGGGCTCGTACCTTTGGCTCTTCCTGGGATCGGGGATGGTAGCGACCATGGCCATCCTGCTCGGCGCAAGCCTCAGGCCGCCCCGGCCCGCGCTTCGACACGCGTGAGGCCGCCGCTTTTCCTCGTTGACACGCGTGCCGGTTTCCTGCTAAAAACTGTCAACGATTCTGCCGGTTTTCTCGACATTGCACAGCCGCTCATGACCTCCCCGAGGTGCGATTCCGAGGGCCGGGGCTAGCCCTGCGGCCCGGAGTCTGCTTCCGGAAGATCCCGAAGGGAACTGCCGCCCGCGATGGGCGGTTCACCCGACCAAGGAGAGATCGGTCGATGACGACAGACAAGCGCGAGGAGGCGTATATGGGCGATCAGGTGAGCCGCCGGACATTCATCAAGACGACGGCCGCGGCGGCGGGGGTGGCCGGAGGCATCGAGGGAATCCTGGCGGCGCGTCGGGCGCCCGCTTTCGCCCAGGGAACGAAGATCCACTGGGTGCGCTGGGTCGACTTCATTCCCGAGTCCGACGTGGAGCTCAAGCGGCAGATGCCGGAGGCCTCCAAGGCGCTCGGGGCCGAGTGCGTGCTCGAGACGATCAACGCCAACGACCTCCAGCCCCGCATCACCGCGGCCATCCAGTCGGGCGCGGGCGCCGACATCTTCAACTTCCAGTACAACTGGGCCCACCTCTACCAGAACGCGGTGTCCGATGTGAGCGACGTCGCCGCCGAGCTGTCCAAGTCCGAAGGCGGCTTCTACGACGTCTATCCTCCCTCGTGCCAGGTCAACGGCAAGTGGATGGCGCTGCCTCACTCCATCGTGGGCAACGCCGTCGCCTACCGGAAGTCCTGGCTCAAGGAGGTCGGCGCCAACGAATATCCCAAGACCTGGGAAGAGGCGCGCAAGGTCTTCACCGCGCTCAAGAAGAAGGGCAAGCCCTACGGGCAGACCCTCGGCCATACCTTCGGCGATGCGCCCACCTTCACCTACACCATGCTCTGGGCCTACGGCGGCGCGGAGACGGACAAGACAGGCAAGAAGGTGGTGCTCAACAGCGCGGGCACGGTGGAGTCGGTGAAGTTCATGCAGGCCTTCTGGAAGGAGTGCTGTGACGAAGGCGGGCTCGCCTGGGACGACACCAACAACAACCGCGCGTTCCACGCGGGCGAGATCTCGGCCACGCTCAACGGAGCGAGCATCTACATCGTGGCCAAGCGGCAGAAGGAGAAGATCAAGGACGACAAGGGCGAGCCCTTGTACACGGACATCGGCCATGCCCCCCTCCCGGCCGGGCCCGCGGGCTCGTATCTGCTCTTCCTCAACCAGTCCGACGCCATCATGAAGTACTCGAAGAACCAGAAGCTCGCCAAGGACTTCCTGCGCTGGGTCCACAAGAAGGAGAACTTCGGCAAGTGGTTCACCACGCAGGAGGGCTACAGCGTGGGGCCGACCAAGGTGTGGGAGAACGACCCGATGTGGGCCAAGCTCGACGAGCCGCTCAGGATGTTCCGCACGGCCGCGCGCAACACGCGGCTCTTCGGCTACGCGGGTCCCTCCACCGCGAAGGCCAGGGAGGGCTTCACCAAGTACGTCATCACGGTCATGTACGCCCAGGGCGTCCAGGGCATGAAGGCCGAAGACGCGGTGAAGTGGGCGGAAGGCGAGCTCAAGAAGATCTACGAGGCATCATAACCGTCCCGCTACCACGGAGGGGTCTATGGCGACTCCGACCCGCAGCGCAGAAACCACGACACCGAATATGGTTGACCGGCGGATCTTCCTCAAGGGAGCCTCCCTGGCTGCGGGCATGGCGGCGACGGGGCTCGAGGGAATCCTGGCGGCGGGCAGAGCCCCGGCCCATGCCCAGGGCACCAAGCTCCACATCGTCCGGTGGGTGGACTTCATCCCGGAAGCCGACGTCGAGCTCAAGCGCCAGGCCCCTGAGGCCTCCAAGGCCCTCGGCGCCGAGGTCACGTTCGAGTTCATCAACGCCAACGATCTCCAGGCGCGCATCACCGCGGCCATCCAGTCCGGCTCGGGCGCCGACATCATCCAGATGCTCTGGAACTGGCCGCAGCTCTACGCGGGCGGCCTCGTGGACGTGTCCGACGTGGCCGAGCCCATCGGTAAGGCCCAGGGCGGCTACTACGACGTGTTTAACAGCACCGCCAAGGTCCGCGGGCGGTGGCTCGCGGTGCCCCACGGCACGGGCGGTAACGCTATCGCCTATCGCCGGTCCTGGCATCAGGAGATCGGCGCCAAGGAGTTCCCCAAGACCTGGGACGAGTGGCGGGAGGTCGGCAAGAAGCTCAAGGCCAAGGGCAAGCCGGTTGGCCAGGCGCTGGGCCACAGCTTCGGTGATCCTCCGACCTTCGCCTATCCCCTCCTCTGGGACTTCGGGGGCGCAGAGGTCGACCAGAGCGGCAAGAAGGTCGTCATCAACAGCAAGGGCGCCATCGAGTCCGTGAAGTACATGCAGGCCTTCTGGAAGGACGCCTGTGACGAGGGCGGCCTCGCGTGGGACGACACGAACAACAACCGCGCCTTCCATGCCGGCGAGATCTCAGCCACGCTCAACGGCGCCAGCATCTACATCGTGGCCAAGCGGCAGAAGGACAAGATCAAGGACGACAAGGGCGAGCCGCTCTACCAGGACATCGAGCACGAGGGACTGCTCCCGAAGGGGCCGGCCGGTCAGTTTGCCCTCTACGGCGCCTTCCAGCACGCCGTCATGAAGTACTCGAAGAACCAGAAACTCGCCAAGGACTTCCTCAGGTGGATGCACCAGAAGGAGAACTACGGGAAGTGGTTCGAGGTAAACGAGGGCTATACCGTCGGCGCCACCAAGGTCTGGGAGGAGAATCCCATGTGGGGCCGCGTCGACAAGCCCCTGCAGGTCTTCCGCCAGGCGGCGCGCCAGACGCGCATGCTAGGCTACCCTGGCCCGGCGTCGGGCAAGGCGACGGAGGCCTACACGAAGTACATCATCGTGGACATGTACGCCAAGGCCGTGCAGGGCACGAAGGCCGAGGATGCGGTGAAGTGGGCGGAAGGGGAGCTCAAGAAGATCTACGAGACATAATGACCCTGAGA
>JBKOVG010000172.1:0-7167 GCA_046723845.1 Candidatus Methylomirabilota bacterium
GAGGTACTCCGCCCCGCAGCACGCACTCGAGGAGCAACTAGCCCGAGCTATTCACGAACACGCGGAGCGCGAGGCGGGTCGGGGCCCGTCGTCAGGGGCGGGAGAGCGCTCTCGCTGCGTCATCCACTCGCCTGAATCGCCGCACTCCGGGCGGCGCACAGGCTTCGGGGGTCCCACTCCGCCGGAGCGCTCCCCCGCCCCCGCCGCCACCCGCCCCGATCTCACGTGCGGCACTCGTGAATAATCCAGGCTAGGCGGTCGCGGCCTTCAGATCGTCGAGCTGGCGCCGCACCCCGGCGATCATCGACGCCAGGTCGGACGTGAGCATGATCAGGTCGAAGCCGCGCTTCACCGCGCCCGCCGCGAAGGCCGCGCTCGCGCAGTGCATGCACGCCTTGATCCCGTGCTTGTGGGCGGCGTCGCGGATCTTGTCGCAGGTGGCCATGTGCACGGGATCCGTCTTGTCGGGACCGGGAGGCAGGCCGAGAGCGAAGGAGAGATCAGCGGGGCCGATGTAGACGGCGTCGAGGCCCGGAGTGGCGCAGATCTCGTCGAGATTGGCGATACCTTCCTTCGTCTCGATCATGGCCATGATGACGATCTCGTCATTGGCCTTGGCCACGTAGTCGGAGCCGCCGTAGTGGACGGCCCGCACGGGTCCGGACGAGCGCATGCCCACGGGTGGGTAGCGGCAGGCCGCCACTGCCTTCGCCGCATCTTCGGCGGTGTTGATGAGCGGCACGAGCACGCCATATGCGCCGAAATCGAGGACTTTCATGATGGTCGCCGGGTCGTTCCACGGCACCCGCACCACGGGCACGGTGTCGGTCTGCGAGATCGCCTGGAGCATCGGCCATACGTCGTTCATGTCGGTGAGCCCGTGCTGCATGTCGACCACGAGCGCATCGAAGCCCTGGCGCGCCATCACCTCCGCGGTGAAGCCGTGAGACAGCGAGAGCCAGCCCATGGTGACCCATTTGCCGTCACGCCACAGCTGCTTCATCTTGTTCGGTCGCACTGTTGCACCTCGCGTGGTGGAATGTCCGGTCGCCCGGCGAGCGCAGGAAGCGTAGCACACCTGACGGGGGCGGTGATGGTGGGTGAGAGCGACGAAATCGGCGCGGCGGGACCCCGCCGGCGCGTCCATTTCCTGGAGGCGCCGGCGGGGCGTGGGCAGCGAGGTGCTTACTTCCTCAGCGTGTCGACGCCGGCCTTGCAGACCTGCTCGTCCTGCGGTGCCGTGCCGCCGCTGCAACCGATGGCGCCCATGATCTGATCGCCGTTCAACAGCGGAAGGCCACCCTGGACTGGCATGAAGCCGGGGAAGAGGTTGAGGAGCACGTTACGCGGCGGCGCGGGCGGGGTGGCCGCGGGATTGCCCATCACCGCGTCCTCCACGGCCTTGGTGGAGCGTCTCAGGAGAGCGGCCGTCTTCGCCTTGTTCTGCGCGATGGAGACGCTGGCGTTCTGCACGCCATCCATCTTCTCGAGCACGATGGGCAGCCCGTGATCGTCCACCACGACCACGACCATCAGCCACTTGTTCTTGACCGCCTCCGCCATGGCGGCCGCCACCATCTTCTTGGCCTCGGCCAGCGAGATGGCCTTCCGATCCAGGAGCTGCGCGTGGCCCGTGCCGCCCATGAGCACGGCACAGACGCATCCGGCGACCAGCAGAGCGATCACCTTGCTCATCCGTCCTGACATGGCTCCTCCTTGGTGGCGAATCGGGTTGTATGGGAGAGCTACGAAATCATGAACCCGCCGCGCCGCCGAAGCGTTCCGCGGCGCCCCATGGCCTCCGCTAGAGAGCGCCAATCCGCGTGCTCGCGCCCACTTTGCCGCCATCGTCATGCCGCGCTAGGATGAGGCGCCATGCTGCCCGAACGCCTCACCCTCCAGCCCATCGCGCGCTTCCAGGGCACGCTCACACTGCCCGGATCGAAGAGCCTGTCGAACCGGATCCTGCTCTTGAGCGCGCTCGCAGAGGGCGAGACCGAGGTGACCCGAGCCCTCGACAGCGAGGACACGGAGGTGATGCGGGCCGCCCTCCGCGACCTGGGGGTGGGCGTACGCGGGAAGCCCGGCCCGCGCAGCTCGCTGTGGATCGCCGGTCGAGGCGGGCCCCTCGACGCGCCGGTGGGGCGCGCGTCGCTCTTCCTCGGCAATGCCGGCACCGCCATGCGTCCGCTCACCGCGGTGCTCGCGGCGGGCCGAGGGTCGTTCACGCTTTCCGGCGTGCCGCGCATGCACGAGCGGCCGATCGGCGACCTGCTCGTGGGACTCGAGCAGCTCGGGGCCCGTGTCCGCTGTCTCGAGCGCGAGGGCTATCCGCCGCTCGTCGTGGAGGCGAGCGGCCTCTCCGGCGGCACCGCCCGCCTCAGCGGAGCCACGAGCAGCCAGTTCCTGTCGGCGTTGCTGATGGCGGCGCCGCTCGCCACGGCGCCCGTCGTCCTCGAGATCACGGACCGGCTCGTCTCCGAGCCGTACGTGACGATGACTCTCGCCCTCATGGCGCGCTTCGGCGTCCGAGTCGAGCGTCCGGCTCCCCTCCGCTTCGAGATCGACGCGCCCCGGCGCTATCGCTCGCCCGGACGTGTCCTCGTCGAGGGGGATGCGTCGTCTGCCTCGTACTTCCTGGCCGGCGCGGCCATCACGGGAGGCAAGGTGCGGGTCGAGGGCTGCGGCTTGGACAGCCTCCAGGGCGATGCGCGCTTCGCAGACGTGCTCGCGCGCATGGGCGCCCACGCGCGCTTCGAGCCCGCGGCCATCGAGGTGGAGGGCGACGGGCCGCTCGCGGGCATCGACGCCGATCTCACCACCATGCCCGATGCCGCCATGACACTTGCCGTGGCGTCCCTCTTCGCCCGGGGCCCGACCACGCTGCGCGGCATCGGAAACTGGCGCGTGAAGGAGACCGACCGCATGGCCGCCATGGCCACCGAGCTCGGCAAGCTGGGGGCGCGCACGGAGATCGGCGCCGACTCGCTCACCGTGCATCCGCCCGCGCGGATCCGTTCCGCCTCCATCGCCACCTACAACGACCACCGCATGGCCATGGCCTTCTCGCTGGCCGCGTGCGGAGGCGAGCCGGTGGTGATCGAGAACCCCGCGTGTGTGGCCAAGACCTTTCCCGAGTACTTCGAGGAGCTGGCGCACCTGACCGTGCCGGCCTCGTAGCGTTTCCTCACACCACAGGAGGCGTCCCGTGGCACTCACCCTCGCCGAAGCGAACCGGATCGTGCAGGGGGCCATCGACAAGGCCCGCGAGCTCAACATCAAGATCAGCGTGGCGGTGTGCGACGCGGGCGGCCGGCTCGTCGCCTTCAATCGCATGGACGGCGCCATCTGGGCGGGCGCCTACGGGTCGCAGGGCAAGGCCATCGCCTCCGTCGCCTTCGGCCGGGCCAGCGGCGAGCTGGCCGAGCGCGCAGGCAACCCCATCGTGCAGGGCATCATGGCCGCCGAGGGCGGTCACATGATCCCGAGCCAGGGCGCGGTGCCGATCATCCGCAACGGGGTGGTCGAGGGCGCGTGTGGTACAGGGGGCGGGACGGCCCAGCAGGACGAGGACTGCGCACGGGCGGGGGTGGCGAAGCTCTAGATGCGTGGTATTCTCGGCGCCGTGACTCAGCCCGCGGACATCACCATCGTCGGCGGCGGCATCGTCGGGCTCGCCACCGCGCTCGCCCTCACGGAGCGCTACCCGCAGGCCCGCGTGGTCATCCTCGACAAGGAAGCGAAGATCGCCACCCACCAGACCGGTCACAACAGCGGCGTCATCCACTCCGGCATCTACTACAAGCCGGGCTCGCTCAAGGCGCGCCTCTGCACCGAGGGCGCGCGGCTCATGAAGGCCTTCTGCAGCGAGCACGGCATCCACTGGGAGTTGTGCGGCAAGCTCATCGTGGCCACCGACGAGAGCGAGCTCGGCCGACTCACGAACATCCACGAGCGCGGGCAGGCCAACGGGCTGCAGGGGCTCAAGCTGCTCGAGGGCGACGAGGTCAAGGCCTACGAGCCGAAGTGCCGGGCGGTGCGCGCCCTCCTCGTGCCGGAAACGGGCATCGTCGACTACGTCCAGGTCGCCGACAAGATGGCTGAGCTCTTGAAGCGGCGGAGCGTCGACATCATGACGGGAGCGGGCGTCACCGCCATCCGGCGTACCGGGCAGGGGCTGACCCTGGAGACGGCGCGCGGCCCCGTGGAGAGCCGCTTCCTCGTCAACTGCGCGGGGCTCTACTCCGATCAGGTGGCGCGGCTCATGGGCATCCGCCCCGAGGTGCGCATCATCCCGTTCCGCGGCGAGTACTACATGCTGCGCCCCGAGCGCCGCTCGCTCGTGAAGAACCTCATCTACCCGGTACCCGACCCGGAGTTCCCGTTCCTCGGGGTGCACTTCACGCGCACCGTCCACGGCGACGTCGAGGCGGGGCCGAACGCCGTCCTCGCCTTCGCGCGCGAGGGATACACCCTCGGCACGGTGAAGCCGGCGGAGACCCTCGCCCTCCTTGGCTATGCGGGGTTCTGGAACATGGCCCGCCGCTACTGGAAGATGGGCAGCTACGAGCTGTACCGCTCAGCGAGCAAGGCGGCCTTCGTGCGCTCGCTCCAGAAGCTCGTGCCGGCTATCCAGATCGGCGACATCCAGCGAGGTGGGGCGGGGGTGAGGGCGCAGGCGGTGAGCCCGAACGGCTCACTGGTCGATGATTTCCGGATCAGCGTCACGGAGGGGGCGGTGCACGTGGTCAATGCGCCCTCCCCGGCGGCCACCGCTTCCCTCGCCATCGGCCGCCACATCGCCGGGCTCGCCGGCGAGACCTTCCGACTCTAGGCGATTCCCTCCCCCCTCAGGGGAGAGGGCAGGGAGAGGGGTGGTTTCAGGGAGTCCCGCCCTCCTCGGCTTTCCGCTTCCGTTCCCGCTCCTCGGCGTCGCGCGCCCGGTTCTCGGCTTCTCGCGCCCGCTCCTCGGCGGCGAGCATGCGTCCGACGAGATCCTTGATGATCGCCATGGCGAGGGCGGGATTGGTCCGCACCATGGCGTCGAGCCGATTCGCGGGGATGATGAGAAGGGTCACGGGCTGGGCCGCGATGGCGGTGGCGGAGCGTGGGGCGTTGGTGAAGAGCGCGAACTCGCCGAGCAGCTCGCCCTTGCCGAGGACGCGGAGGAGCTTGTCCTCGCTGCCGAGATTCTTCCGCACCTCGACCTTGCCCTCATGCACGAGGAAGGCTTCGCCCTTCGCGTCGTCACCCTCCTTGAATATCGCCTCGCCAGCCTTGAAGGTGCGGCTGGGAATCTCCCCGCTCGGACGGCTCATGCTTCCCCCTCCTGGTGTAGAATAGCCGCGGCCAGCATGATACGCCGATTCCTTCTGTCGATGGCTTTTGGGTTCGCCGTCGCGGCGGTGTGGGCGGAACACGCCTGGTCCCAACCGGCGCTCTCGGTGCAGGAGACGGTTCTCCGCGCCAAGCCGGCGACGGTGCTCGTCATCTCCGAGGTTGCCGCCGAGGTCACGCTCAACTGTGGAAGCGGCCAACAGTCCATCACGCCGCCACCCTTCCGCGAGACCGGCACGGGGTGGTTCATCGACCCCTCCGGCTGGGTCATTACCAACGGCCACGTGGTACAGCCCGCTTACGAGACGCCGCGCTGGCTCGTCAACCAGATAGCCCAGCGCGCGGTGACCACAGCCTGCCTGGAATCCGCCCTCAAGGCCAAGCGCATGCAGCCGGGAGAGCGGCCCGAGGCCGAGGAAGCGATCAAGCGCAAGCTCCTCGACCAAGTCCTGCCCACGGTGAAGGTCAACGTGACGCCGCAGGTGTCTGTGGTGCTCTCGAACGGCAACCGCCTCAAGGCCGGGGTGAAGAAGTACAGCCCGCCCGTGAGCACCGAGCCCGGCGCCATGTCGGGCCGCGACCTCGCCATCCTCCGGGTGCCCGAAGGCAACTATCCGATGCTGCCGCTCGCCGACTCCACGGCCGCGCAGATCGGCGACTCCATCCGCATCCTGGGCTTCCCCGGCGTGGTCCTCTCCCACGAGCTCCTGAACCAGTCCGCCAGCGTAGAAGCCTCCGTCACCAACGGCGCGGTGTCCGGCTTCAAGCAGGACCGGGCGAACCATCCCGTCATTCAGACGGACGCGTCGGCGGCGTGGGGCAACTCCGGTGGACCCGCCATCAACGCCCGCGGCGAGCTCCTGGGCGTGCTCACCTTCGTCTCCCTCGCCCCCGGCCCCGAGGGTAGCATCGTGCAAGGCTTCAACTTTATCATCCCCGCGCAGGCGGTACGGACTTTCGTCAAGGACACCCCGGTCAAGATCGACGATCCGGGCAAGTTCAATCCCGTGTGGTTCGCGGGGCTCCACGACTTCTTCACGGAGGACTGGAAGAATGCCGTGCGGAGGTTCGAAGAGGCGGACAGGATCCTGAGCGGGCTCGCGGACGTGAAGCGCATGCTCGGCGAGGCCAGGGACAAGGTGAAACACCCGCCGCCTCGGCCCTTCCCGTGGTTCTGGGTGGCCGTCGGCGTCACCTTCCTGTCCGCGGGCGGCTTCGGCACGCAGTACCTGGTCCGCTGGCAGAAGAATCGATATCGCATCGGTCCCTCCGAGGTGATCAAGCTCTTGGAGAGCGGCAAGCAGCCCATCATCCTCGACGCGCGCTCGGAGCAGGCCTATGACATGAATCCCATCAAGATCCAAGGTTCCATACGTGTCTCCCCCGAGGATCTCAAGCGCGGCGGGGCGGACAGTCTCGAGCTCGACAAGGCGCGCCCGGTGGTCGCCTACTGCACCTGACCGGACGAGAACACGAGCGCCAGTGTGGCGCGCGACCTTCGGAGGCAGGGCTTCAAAGAGGTGCTAATCCTCAAGGGCGGGCTGGGCGCCTGGACCAACGCCGGCCTGCCCATCGAGACGCGCTCCGACATCTCGCCGGTGGGCCAGGAGCTCTACAAGGCGCTCCTGGGCGGCGGGTAGTGCGCCTCCAACAAGTATTGGCGACACGCCGCGTGGCCCCGCAGGGTGGCGGGCCAAATTGCGAGCCAGACGAGGCCCGAGGGAGGCCGCAGCCCGAGGCGTACGTGGCCGTTCGAGCCGAGAGGCCTTGCCACGAGGCGAGGGCTGAATAGATCGTTCGAGCCGAGAGGCCTTGCCACGAGGCGAGGGC
>JBKOVG010000198.1:0-6579 GCA_046723845.1 Candidatus Methylomirabilota bacterium
GCCTCGATTCGCCCACCACTCACATAGGCGGCCCCGAGGCTCGCTGCCACTGTCGGGAACCAATTGTTGAACTTGTACTTCCGGGACAAGTCTAGCCCGCGCTCGAGTAGCGGGATCGCCTGCTCGGATTGACCCTTTCGAAGGTAAGAGGCACCGAGACCGGCGAGTGCGGTTGTGAGCGCGAAAGGACTGTCGCTCTCTTCTCCTAGCTGGAGGGCTTCCCGACCCCAGGTCTCAGCGACACTGAAGTCGCCGAGCTCTCCAAGAACGCGACTCATCCAGCCACGTACCAGAATGCGCCCGTTCGCGGCGAATCGTCGTGACGGAAATTGGCTATCGTCTGCCGTGAGTACTCCGTCAAGAATCAGCAGGTTGGTCGAAAGGAGCGAGGCGGCTCGGTCTGCGTCGCCGAGGGCCAGATGGACAAGGCCAAGGTAGAAGCTCGTCTCCACCTCGAGGGCAGCGTCCGGAAGGCTCTTCGCTATCGCCAGCGCCGTTTCACCGGCGTCCAACGCACTGTCAAGATCTACGATGGACCATGCATGCTGACAGAGATAGCAGGCAATCCACCCCTCCCGGCGACGATCCCCAAGCGCCTTCGCAAGCGCTTCTGCTTCGCGGAGCTGGTCATGGATCTGCGTGAGCTTGGCGAGCGCCCACAGCGCGTCTCGGAGACTGAGTCTGAGATCTACTGCTAGTGTGAGCGTCGAGGGAGTCTCCGGAAGATTGCGAAGCGCACTTATCGCCTGCGCGAAGAACTCCGCGGCCTCTCCGTTCGAGGACGATCTAAGCGCCTGGTCGCCCGCATTGCGCAGATACGTGACGGCCTTGTTCCATACTTTCCCACGATACGCATGAAAGGCCAAAGCATCCCAGTGCGCGGGCAGCCGATCTGGGTAGACCGTCTCCATGGCGTCAACGACACGGGCATGAAGCAGGTCGCGCTGGCTCTCGAGCATGCTCCAGTAGATCACCTCGTGGGTCAGCGCGTGCTTGAACGTGTACTCTTGAGTCGGCAAAAACTCCTTCTCGAGTAGGAACCCTGCTGCCTGCAAGCGCTGCAGTTGCTGCGACAGTACCGGTCCGGGCAGGTCAGCCACGGGAACCAGAATAGGCAAACTCACGTCCTTCCCGATTGCAGACGCGGTCTGAAGCAGCTCCCGATCTTCGACCGAAAGCCGGTCAAGCCTGGCGACGAGCACGTCTTGGATCGTCTCGGGCACCATTACCTCGGAGCGCAAGTTCGGATCTTCCAAGATGGCCCGGCCGAGCTCCTCCAGGAAGAACGGGATACCTTCGGCTCGTGAGAGGATCGTCTGCTCCAGATCCGACGGAAGGTGCTGTCCAGGAGCGACTGAGTGTACGACGGCCAAACTGTCAGCCCGGGTTAGCCCCTGGAGCACGAGCTGACTGGCATAGGATCTGCTGAGCCAGGACGACTCGTAGCCGGGTCGATACGTGACAACTAGGAGAATGGGAAAGGGGGCAAGTCCCTCCACGAGTGACGAGAGAGCCTCTTCCGAGGTTCTATCAATCCACTGGAGGTCTTCGACGACTAGGACAATGGGGCGCCCGTGGTTCCCCGCCAGGGCCATTCGTCGTAGCGCTTCCACCGTGCGAGTCTTCACCGCATCAGGGCTCAGCGTTACCAAAGCATCGGCGCCGTGTCCGAAACCGAGAAGGTGGAGCAAGTAGGGCGTCCATTCGTTCGCGTCGACCCCGAGCGTCTCGAGACCTGCTCGCACTTTTGCACCCGTCAGCTCGGACGTATCGGATTCGACGAGAGCGAAGTTGCTCCTCACGATGTCGATGAAGGGCAAATACGGAATGGTTGTCCCGTATGAGAAGCAGCGACCCTCAAGATAGGTCACCTCGCGTTGCGCGAGGATTCCCCGAAATTCATGGAGGAGACGAGACTTGCCCACGCCTGCCTCGCCCACGACTGCCACCACTTGCCCTCTTCCCTCCGCGGCGCGAGCGAGAAGGCTCTGCAGGGTAGACAGATCATGCCCCCGTCCTAGGAATGGGCTCAGACCCTGCCCGCCCACTTCGAACCCGGTACGCCCGTGTCCTACCAAGCGGTACATGCTGCTGGGAGACTCAGTAATTGCTGCAACGGGTTCGAGCTCGAAACGTCGCTGGAGAAACTGCGCCGCCGCGTGATCGACGACGATGGTGTTGGGCGTTGCGCTCTGAGCCAGCCGGTCTACGGCACCATAAGCCTCCCGCCTGTCGGTGGCGTCCATTCCGGTCACGTCGCTGCCCTGCGTGACCAGGCATCGGCCTGAATGAATTGCGAACGTCGCCTTCACGCCCTCTGCTCGGCCGTTCTCAGCGCGCTCCACAGCTTTCAGCATCCCAAGCGCAGCATGGGCGGCGCGACCAGTGGCGTTCTCCATCGGATCGAGACCGAACATCGCCACGAGCCCGATCGGCGTCAACTCCTCAATCCGAGCGCCGAAGCTCTTTAGTTTCTGAATGAGTTCCTGCAGAGTCGGCGTCAACTGGAATACCGATGTATCGGATGGCACGCTGAGCGAAATCGCAAGGGTCGCGATCATCCGGCGCTCCCAACGGAAACGAGTCGGAAGGGCGACGCCCGCTGTGTGCTGCCCACTCGAGGGCAGCAAGCCGTGAGCTGCATCCGTAGCCGCGTCGGGCGCCCGAACAGCGCGGAGGCCGCGCCGGGCTTCCGGGATGCGGAGGCCAAGCTTCCGTATGTGTGCCCGCACCGTGTTTCGCGCGATTCCAAGGACGGAGGCCGTGCGAGAAATGTTCCCGCCCGTCTCTTCAAGCGCGGCCTGCAAACGCTCGCTAATGGCATCTTCCAGTGCACCGGGGCGAGCCGGCGGCCGGGGTTCAAGCAAAGGTCGGATCGGTTCCGCTTTCAAGTCCAGCATCGCAGCGGTCACCTGCGGGGTGTCGGCGAGAAGGGCCGCGCGCTCCATTGTGTTTGCGAGCTCTCTCACATTGCCTGGCCACCGGTACTCTAATAGGCGGGGTCTTGCCTCGGTCGTCAGGGTCCGCTGCGGCAGGGAGTAATCGACGGATGCGCGGGCCAAGTAGTGCTCAGCGAGCATGATTACGTCGTCGCCCCGCTCCCGCAGGGGCGGCAGCGTCAGCGTCAGGCCGGACAGGCGTTGGTAGAGATCCTCGCGGAAGTGTCGCTCCAGTACGGCAGCTCGGAGGTCGACATTGCTCGCACTAATGATCCAGACGTCGATGCGCTCGCTGCGGGTACTGCCGAGCCGGCGAACGGATCCATCCTCGATAGCATTGAGGAGTTTGGCCTGGAGCGCCGCGGGCAAGAGTCCCACCTCGTCCAGGAACAACACGCCCCGGTGGGCAGTCTGAAAGAGGCCGGCCTTCGCTTGCCGTGCATCAGTGAAGGCACCACGCTCAAATCCGAATAACTCCGCCTCGAGCAGGCCCTCCGGGATGGCGGCACAGTTGACAGCGACGAACGGGCCGCCGGCGCGTGGCCCAGAGTGATGCAGCAGGCTAGCTACAAGACCTTTGCCCGTTCCCGTCTCACCCTGGATCAGGACCGGAGGAAACCTAGACGAAGCCCGAGCACGGCCCACGATCCGGCCGATGTTGGCACGGAGCGCCTCGATTGCCGGGCTCGCACCGAGCACAGCTTGCATCGGCCCGCTATCTTATCCTCGCGCCCAAACGGCCGTTTAAGTTTCTACCAGCTGTGACGGAGCACGGAGAACAACGAGGATGGTCAACACTAGGCCCCTGCGGCAGCGGTTGCCCCCCTCGGGGTCCCCGTCCCCATGACGTAATCTGCCAGACTCAGACGCCGGCCGCCCAAGGAGCCCATGCCATAGAGCCCCTGCCACAGCTCTATTCTGCGTGGTCTCGGATGCCGCAACCGGGGCGGAGCCCGAACTGGCGATTCACCTCCGCATGGCGCTGCGGCAAGGGTGGACCGAGGAGGAGCTGACGGAAGTGCTCCTGCACCTCTCCGGCTAGGTGGGCGCGCCGCTCGTGCGCGAAGCCTTTCTCACGGCGCGACAGGTCTTCGCGGAGGTGAAGGCAGGTAACTGAAAAAGAGGTTGCCCGGTGGATGGCGGAACTCAATCCACCGGGCAAGAGTGCGGCAGGCTCTCGGCCTGCTCGCGTCCCAGCCAGAGCCGGGACTTTAGCCCTGCGTCCCCTCGACGGGCGCCATCGGATGACCGAACCCCGATGGGCCTCGTCGAACATATTCAACACGAGGCGAGGTTCCGGAGCAATGATCCGGATGCCTCAATTTTCTGGGGAATTCGGCCTCCCCCCGGTGCGCCCCTTCCGGGGCGAGGTTTCCCCACCTGCGGCCCCGGTGCTACGCGGCCGTCTCGCTCTTCAGCCGTCGTGTCGAGCCAAGCTCGCGATCCTGTGTCGGTCTTCCCCGGCGGCCTAGCGGCACCTCGATTGCACCAGCAATCGGCAGCGGAGGACGCCATGGAAGGGCCCATGCTGTGGACCGAGTGGGAGGCAGGTGACGTATGGGTTCAGAACGCGGCTGATGGCGTCTGGTGGGTGTTGCTGATCTGGGCGGGGGTCGCCCTTGCTGTGCTGCTTCTGACGCAGCTGGTCGTGGGCCCCGCCCTCAAGCGTCGGCGCTTCGTGTGCGCTCAGGCAGGCCGCGAGGTCGAGGTGGAATTTGAGGAGCGGGGGCTGGCCGGCCTGCGGCGGATGGTGGCGGTCCGGAGCTGCAGCGTGTTCGACCCGCCTTCCCCGGTGCAGTGCCGCCGGTCCTGCCTCAATCCGGACGCGAGGATTCGCTTGCCCTTGTCGCTCGTGCCGTCGCCTCAGGGGAGGAGACCATGATCGGAGAATGCCTGACTCGCAATGGCACCGATGGTTTCGATCCAGCCGACTGGTGGGGTGCCACGGATGGTGAGATCTTGAACTGTCTCAAGGAGCGCGGAGCCGTGAGCCTGGAGGAGTTGTGTGACGAGCTGGGTCTCAGCGAAGGCACGGCGACGGCCTTCGTGGCCATGCTCGCTCGCGAAGGCCGGCTGCGGATCTGCCAGATTGAGCTGGCGGCCTGACAGATCCGCAGATCCCACGCAGGCAGGCGCTCGTACATCCCGTGCACGTCGGCGGCGTGGAAGGGCGCCATGTGATTCGTCGGAGGCAGCGCCTCCTCGTAGAAGAAGGCGGGTAGCTCGTCGTCCTTTAGCCCGCGAGGCTTGAGAGGGTCACAAGGAGCTTCACTGAATCACTGGCTTCCCACACCTTTGCCAGACCCGCTCGCCACTGCGGACCGATGCTCTCAGGACTTCTTGCTCTTCAGCTCGTCAATGGAGAGCACGATGTCGACGGACTCACTGCCCCCGGCAGCGAGCAGGAAGGCATCGCCGAGCAGCCCAGAGCGCGGCCTGGTATCTTGAACACCTGGCTCGGAATGGTCGGGCCCGGCATGCGCAAGGACGGGGTGGACAGGAAGACGTGGTCGGATCACACGGACGTGCGCCCGACCATTCTGACGCTGGTCGGACTACAGGATCCTACGTGCATGACGGTCGCCTCCTGGTCGAGGGGCTCCACGAGTGGGCGATCCCCACGGCCGCCCGCAAGGACGCGTTTGCCGGCCTCGCCCAGGCCTACAAGCAGATCAACGCGCCGTTCGGCGAGCTCGGCGCCAGCGTGTTGAAGGTGTCGACGGCGGCTCTCGCGAGCGCGGACTCGGACGACGGGACCTATCACCGGCTCTCTGGGCAGCTCCCGGCCTGGACCAGCCAGCGCGACGGGCCCGCGGCACTCATGAAGGCCGCCCTCAACGCGGCGATCTTCGACGACGAGTCGATCGACGGGCGG
This sequence comes from Candidatus Methylomirabilota bacterium, assembly GCA_046723845.1. Taxonomy (GTDB): domain Bacteria; phylum Methylomirabilota; class Methylomirabilia; order Rokubacteriales; family CSP1-6; genus AR37. The sequence continues at coordinate 5,815 of JBKOVG010000198.1, forward strand.
ACGGCCAGTCTGCTGATCGACCCGGCCAAGGATCTGCAGAAGGAAGTGGAGCGCGCGGTCAACCTGCTGAAGTAACGGATCAAGCCGGCGGGGGCACTCGCGCCCCCGCCGGCGCTATTCCCCGCCCCGCCCGACCGCCCGTTCGATCCGACGATCCGGTATGAGCCACATAATCGCCACCACGACGTACACGGTGCACGCCATCCACGGGTGGAGAAAGGACACGGGAATGGCGAGCGTGTAGAGAACGAGCGACATCCGAGTCTTCGCGTCCCGGCCGAGCGCGGTGGCGAGGGCCGAGTCCGTGCCGTGATGAGAAATCAAGATGCGGGTCAGCACGAAATAGGCGGCGCCGGTGAGGAGCAGCACCATCCCGTACAGGGCCACCGGCCAGGGCGCGAAGTGGCTCTCACCCATCCAGCGCGTGACGAACGGCGTCAGCGACAGCCAGAACAGCACGTGCAGATTTGCCCACAGGATGCGCCCATTGACGTGTCGCACCGCCTGGAACAGATGATGGTGGTTGTTCCAGTAGATCCCGACGAACACGAAGCTGAGCACATAGCTCACAAACACGGGAATGACCGAACGCAGCGCCGCCCCCATGTCGGCTCCCGACGGCGTCTTCATCTCCAGGACCATGATCGTGATGATGATGGCGATCACGCCATCGCTGAACGCTTCCAGTCGCCCCTTACCCATCCGCCGAGCGCTCTCCCCCGACGTATTCGGCGCGGTCACGAGGGCGTCTGCATGACGGCGGCG
>JBKOVG010000086.1:0-3893 GCA_046723845.1 Candidatus Methylomirabilota bacterium
GTATGCGACTCGCGGCGTGATCCACAGTTGGGCAAACCCGGACGGGACGCAGAGGATCGTATCGACCGGCCCGCTCAACAAGAAGCGGATGGAAACGGTAGACGAGGAAGTCACCCGGGAAGCCATCCGGTTCATGGAGGACTCGAAGCGCGAGGGGAAGCCGTTCTTCCTGTGGTGGAACTCCACCCGCATGCACATCTGGACCCACCTCAAGAGGGAGTCGCAGGGCAAGACGGATCTCGGCATCTACCCAGACGGCATGGTCGAGCACGACGCGCAGGTGGGGCAGCTGCTCAAGAAGCTCGACGACCTCGGCATCGCCGACAACACCATCGTGATGTATTCCACCGACAACGGCGCGGAGACCTTCAGCTGGCCGGACGGCGGCACCACCCCCTTCCGCGGCGAGAAGGCGACGAACTGGGAGGGGGGCTACCGGGTTCCCGCGCTGATCCGCTGGCCGGGAGTGATCAAGCCCGGCACCGTGTACAACGACGTCTTCGCCCACGAAGACATGCTGCCGACGCTACTCGCCGCCGCCGGGGTGCCCGACGTCAAGGAGAGGCTACGCCAGGGCTATGCCGCGAGCAGCACCACTTTCAAGGTCCATCTCGACGGCTACAACCTCGCGCCCTACTTCAAGGGCGAGGCGAAGGAATCGCCGCGCAGGGAATTCCTCTACTGGAACGACGACGGCAAGCTGGTGGCGCTGCGCTACAACCGCTGGAAGCTCGTCTTCTCCGAGCAGCGGAGCCACGGCTTCGGGGTATGGGAGGAGCCGTTCGTGGACCTGCGCCTGCCCGCGCTGTACGACCTGCGTTCCGATCCCTTCGAGCGCGCAAGCCACGAGTCGATCGGCTATGCGACGTGGAGGGTGGAGCGGGTCTACCTGCTCGTGCCGGCGCAGGCCTATGTCGCCAGCTGGCTCGCGACCTTCAAGGATTTTCCGCCCAGGCAGAAGCCGGCGAGCTTCAGTCTCGACCAGGTGATGCAGAAGCTCACGGAGGCGGCTGGAGCCAATCGATAGCACGGGCGGGTCAACCCGCATGCGTTCACGAGTGAGGAGAAAACGACGATGACGGGATGGCGGAAGCGGCTATGGCTGTTGCTCAGCGTCGTGATGCTTCTTCCTCTGCCCGAGCAGGGGGGCGCCCAGCAGCTCTACGTGTATCCGGCCCGCGGCCAGTCTCCGCAGCAGGAGGAGTCCGACAAGGGACAGTGCTACGGCTGGGCCGTTCAGCAGAGCGGCTTCAACCCGGCGGATCCCCAGGTGTCGGGGCCACCACCGCCGCCGTCGTACTACCCGCAGCCGCAGGCTCCCCAGGGCGGGCTATTCCGTGGGGCCTTCGGCGGAGCGGCGCTCGGGGCGGTGGGCGGGGCGATCGGTGGCGACGCTGGCAAGGGCGCGGCCATCGGCGCCGGCGTGGGAGGCCTCTTCGGCATGATGAGGCGTCGCCGGTACATGGAGGATGAGCAGCAGATGCAGCAGCAGCAATGGCAACAGCAGCAGGGCTACATGGCCCAGCAGCAGAATGCCCTCGCCCAGGGGCGCGGCAACTACGATCGCGCCTTCAGCGCCTGCATGACGGCCCGTGGCTACACGGTGAACTGATGAGCACGAAGCATCCACGCCATGGATTCGATGGGAGCACGATCATGAAGACAGCCCTGTCCGTCGTCGTCATCCTGGGAGTGCTCGTCGTGAGCTTTCCCCGACCGTCCGCCCATGCCGCCGAAAAGTTCGATGGTTCCAAGCCCGTGATCTGCGGAACCACGGCGGTGACGGAATGCGGCGCGGACGGCCGGTGCCAGCGCGGCACGGCCACCGACGTCAACTTCCCCGCCATCTTCCAGGTCGACGCGGCGGGCAAGAAGCTCAAGAACCTCCAGGCGAACACGGGCCAGCAAGGCGCGGAGTCGGCGATCAGGAACGTCGATCATACGAACGGCAAGATGATCTTGAGCGGCGCCGAGGGTGAGCGAGGCTGGAGCGTGCTCATCCACGAGAGCACCGGACACATGTCGGCCGCGGTCGCCGGCGATGGCGAGGGATTCGTCATCTTCGGCCAGTGCGCGCTGCCGTAGGGGAGGACAGGACCATGGGTGCCACGTCCTACGCGTTCGGTCGATCCAGGGTGAACGTACACGCGCTCTGGCTTGCCGGCCTCGCCGCCACTCTCTTCGTCGCCCTGTGGGCTCCGACGGCCAGGGGGCAAAGTGTGGTCATCCCGTTGCCGGCCTCCGATCAGCAGGCACTTGCCAAGTATCTCGGCCCGGGCGTGGTGGGCGCCCCCCTGCCGAGTGACCCGATCGCCGACGCCACGACGTACTTCCCGCTGGCAGACACGACGTTCGTTTTCCAGGTGACGTCGGGCTCCAATTCCGGGAACACCCAGAACCTCGGTCTGAAGCAATCCCAGCGCCCCATCGGCACACCAGCGTGGCGCTACCAGCTCACTCCGACCCTGGCCGCCTTCATCAACTCCACCCCCGGCGGCGACCTCCTGATGCCGGCGGTGGCTGACAGCGACAAGGGCGTTGTCGTCGTGACCTACCCGGCCAATCCGTTCGTGCTGAAGGGCATGAAGCCTGGCGAATCGCGAAGCTTCAGCCAGACGGTGGCCGTGAACTATCTCGACGATCCGACCAAGAAGGACTGGGGCGGCAGCCTGAACGCCACCTACACCTACGTCGGCACGTATCAGGTGACGGTCCCGGCGGGCTCCTTCAAGTCGATCCTCATCCGCTTCGCGTACACCGGAAAAGTGGGGCCGGCAGATGTCACGTACACGGCCTGGTACCTCTTCGCGCCGGGGACCGGGCTCGTCGCCTCGGTCAACCTCGAGGACGTATCAGCGTTCTGGATCTTCCACATCGACACCTCCACGGGCAGGGTCCTGGTCTCGAAATGAGCGCCCAGGCCGGGTCCGATGTCGTGGAGACCGTGGAAGCCGCGGAGGAGTAGAGGCATGACAAGGAGCACTAGCTTCAGCCAGAGCGAGGCGGGCCGCTAGGGTAGCAGCGACTGGGGTGGCAGCGCGGTGGCCTCGCGCTCGCCCGCCTGCGTCTGGAGGGGCCTGGGGCAACGATGCGCGAGGCAGCGATCGCCAGGAGAAATGGATTGTGAGTGCCACGGCAGCCAGTTTCATCGCGTTCGCGTGCGTCCTCGGAGGTGCGCTGCTGGGCATGTTCCTTCGCGCCTCTCTGCCCGAGCATCATCTGAGTGCGGATTCAAAAGATTTCATGAAGCTGGGGATGGGGCTGATCGCGACGATGGCTGCCCTCGTCCTCGGTCTGCTGATCGCCTCGGCAAAGGGTTCGTACGACATACAAAGAAACGAGTTGACGCAGATCTCCTCCAATATCATCGTGCTCGACCGCCTCATGGCCAACTATGGCCCGGAGACGAAGGAAGCCCGTGATCTTCTTCGGCGCTCCGTTGTCCGCGCGCTCCATCAGATGTGGCCAGAGAACCGTTCCCGAGCTGCGCAATTGGAGCCAGGGGCGCCGTCCGAAGCTCTCTATGACAAGATCTACCGACTCTCGCCCCAGAACGAAGATCAGCGCTTGCTCAAGAGCCAGACACTGACTATCAGTGTCAGTCTCAGGCAGACGCGCTGGTTGGAGGTCGAGCAGAGGACGGGTAGCTCGATTCCCAAGGTAGTCTTGGCCGTGCTGATCTTCTGGCTCGCCATTATCTTCGTCAGCTTCGGGCTCTTTGCGCCCCCCAACCCAACCGTCATCGCTACCTTGTTGGTCTGCGTCCTATCGGTTTCAGGTGCGATCTTCCTGATCCTGGAGCTGGACCGGCCGTTCGACGGGTTGATTGGAATCCCTAGCGCTCCACTGCGCGACGCTCTTGAGCATCTCGGCCACTAAGCCCATGAAGATCA
>JBKOVG010000022.1:0-9698 GCA_046723845.1 Candidatus Methylomirabilota bacterium
GCCCATACCCACGTCGACGTGGTTCATCACGCCTCCGCCCTCCACCACGTGCAGCTCGATCCACGGATGGATCTCGCGCACGAGCCGGGCGAGCCCCTCCAGGAGCACGTACCAGCTGCCGCCGGCGCCCCCCGCCGCCGCGTCGAGACGGATCGGTGACCGCACCACTAGTAGCCCGTGGCGCGATCGACCAGATTGAGGAGCGGCGCGCCCGCCAGATAGCGGCGGAGATTCTCCGCGAAGAGCGCGGCGCACTTGTCGTCGTAGCTCGGGAGAAAGCCCGACACGTGCGGGGAGACGATGACGTTGTCGAGTGCGTAGAAGGGATGCCCGGCGAGGGGCGGTTCCTGGGCGAAGACGTCGATGGCCGCGCCCGCCAGGCGCCGCTCGCGAAGGGCCTGGGCGAGCGCCGTCTCGTCCACGGTGGCCCCGCGTCCGACGTTGATGAAGTACGCACTCGGCTTCATGGCCCGGAGGGCGACGGCGCCGATCATTTCCGTGGTTTCCGGGGTGAGCGGCGCGCACATGACCACGGCGTCCGACCGCGCGAGGAGTTCCGAGAGCTGCGGGGGAGCGAACCACGCATCGGGTAGCCGGCCCTCGGGATCGCCCGTGCCGGGCAGCGTGTATCCCGCGTCGACTCGCTCCGCGGGACGGCGCTTGCACGCGAGGATGCTCATCCCGAACGCCGTCTTCGCGATGCGGGCGAGCTCGCGCCCGATGCTGCCGTAGCCGATGATGCCGAGGGTCGCTCCGCGGATCTCCGTGGGCACGAAGAGCGTCCAGCGGTCCTCGCGAAGCGACAGCCCCGGTCCCGATGCTGGAGCGCCCGTCTGAGCGCGGGGGGAATCGTCCGGGTCCGGGCCCCCATCTCAACCACCCGGCCGTCCGCATCATGGCGCATCATCACCCGGCTGGCATCGCACGCCAGGCGCCGGGACGTTTCCGCGGAAACGTGCGTGCCGCCCTCCAGCATGGACTGCCCCGGCTGGTCCGGATCGGCCAATGCCGGGGCGTCGACGTGCACCACCACCTGATAGCGCTCGCCGGGCGCCCCGGGATCCATCCCTTGGTGCAGCTCGGTCTCCGCGACCAGGGCGAGGGCATCCGCCTGCTGCTGGGCCATGGTGGGCGCTTCCGCGGAGACGTTTCCGGCCTTACGCGCCCTCTGGTAGAGCGTCTCCCGGGCGACGGCGAGGGCCTGCACGAGCAACTCCCCCACCTCGGGCTCGAGCCGCCCGCTGACCACGACCATGCCGTCCTCGTCGCGCCGGACGTGGAGCGCCCGGCCGGCGTGCCGCTTCGCCGCCTCCTGCTCCTCCGCCTTCCGATCGACCCGCCGCCAGCCGCGCACGATGCGCTCCACGTGCGCAGCCGTCCCCGCGCGCCCCACGGCCAGCAGCCGCGCCTCGGTCTCCAGCGTGGCCACCCGGGTAAGGGCGCGTACCTTGGCGTACGAGAGCTCCCCGCTGGCGAGGGCCTGGGCGAGGAGCGGCAGCACCCCGAGGGCACGCGCCACCCGCACGCGCTCGCGGGCGGCGCCCAGATCCAGGCCCACCCGCCAGGAGAGCCAGGCGGCGCAGGAGGAGAACCCTGAGTTCCACCCGCCGCGGGCATCGAACTCGCGGATCAGGTCGAGCAGGCGCGCGGTGGCGGCGTCGAGATGGGCGGAGAGCTCGGCGATCTCGTCGCCGAGGCGATCGAGCTCCTGGTAGCGCTGAGAGGTCGAGTGAGCATGCATGGAGAGCCCTCCTTCTACTGGAGCGACTCTACACCTCGGGTTTCGCACCTCCTGGGAGCACGCGAGGCCGGCGATCTCGTCGCGAGGAATGACTTTTCGCTCCGGCCGCATTCAACGTGAAGCTATGAGGCTGCGCACTCGGTGAGGATGGCACTTGCCGAGGACCGACACCGCCTCGACGAGGCGCACGCCCGAAGCTGTCAAGCGGAATGTGGTGTCTCTATGTATCGAACTGCAGACAGCGTTGGTCGAGGCTAACCTTCATCAGGAAGGTGACGGACGACGCCGGCGATGGACGTCGCTCTCCGCGACGGGAACAGCCTCCGCGCGCCGGAGCGACGCGTTCGATAGAGCCGTCGTCACCGCGCTGCGCCCGGCCCGCGGAGCAGGACGCCGGGCAGCCGGCCGGTGGGCTGGCCATGCTCGAGGGTGACCTCGCCGTTGACGATGGTCGCGGCGATGCCCTCTGCCTTCTGCACAAGACGCCGGGCGCCCCCGGGCAGGTCGGTCTCCACCGTGGGCATGGCGGGCTTCACGCGCTCGGCGTCGAACAGCACGAGGTCGGCCCGGTAGCCTTCCCGCAGCAGGCCGCGGTCGGCGAGACCCCAGGCGGAGGCATTGTCGAAGGACAGCTTGCGCACCGCTTCCTCCAGCGTGAAGGCCTGCTTCGCGCGCACCCAGTAGCTCAGCATGTGCGTCTGGAGCGACGAGCCCATCTCCTGGCAGACGTGCGCGCCCGAGTCCGAGAAGGTCGCCAGGGTGCGCGGATGCCGCAGCATGCTCAGCACCTGATCGGGATGCTCGTTGACGAGCGGCTGCACGAATACCTGGTCGTCGTTCGCGAGGGCGAGATCGATCATCACCTCCACGGGGTGCTGCCCCCGCGCCGCCGCGAGCTGGGCTACCGTCGGATCGTTCCACTCCACGTCCTTCATCGCGTAGAGGTTGTCGTAGTCCGGCTTTCGTGGATCGGTGGTGGCGGCCCCGCCCCCCTGGAGCACGTTGTCGCGCGGCTTCATCGTCGCCTCCTCCGCGACCAGCCGCCGGCGCGTCTCGGGATCGGCGAGACGGCGCTTCTGCTCGGACAGCGGCAGGCGGCGGAGCTCGCGCCACGCGGGCAGGACGTCGAAGGGCAGATAGGACTTGAGCGAGAAGATGGCGTTGATCGAGCGCGTGGTGGTCTGCCCCCACACGCGCGCGCCCGCCGCGGCGCATTCGTCCAGGTACTCGAGCTGATAGGTCCACGGATTCGGGTCGTTGCCCTGACGGCTCGAGATGGTGCCGAACATCACCGGCCGCCTGCTCTCGAGCGCCACTCGCTTGAGCCGCGCGAGGAACGTGCGCTGGGCCAGCCCGCCCGAGATGTCGGGCCCGACCTGGAAGATACCCGCGCCGAGCTCGCCCATGGCGCCGACGAGACGATCGATCTCGGTCCAGTCGGCGATGCGGCTGGCCACGGGTGTGTTGTCCGGCGTGACATGCGTGTGCGCCCGGGAGCTGGAGAAGCCCATGGCCCCGGCGCGGAGCGCTTCCTTGACCGCGGCCACCATGCGCTCGAGGTCCTCCTCCGTCGCCGTCTCGTGGAGCGCGCGCTTGCCCATGACGTACATGCGCAGGGCGGAATGGCCGAGGTAGGCGCCGTAGTTGATGGCCTTGGGCAGCCGGTCGACCGTTGCCAGGTACTCGGGGAACGTTTCCCACGTCCAGTCGATGCCGGCCAGCATCGCCTCCGTGGGAATGTCCTCGACCGCGGTGAGGCAGCGGGCGAACCACTCGCGCTCCTCGGGCCGGCACGGCGCCAGCGCGAAGCCGCAGTTGCCCATGATCACGGTGGTGACGCCGTGCCAGCAGGAACAGCTCCCGATGGGGTCCCACGCGACCTGGGCGTCCATGTGGGTGTGGCCATCGACGAAGCCGGGCGAGACGATGAGGCCGTCGGCATCGATGACCCGCTCTGCCGCGGAGGACACGCGCCCGATCTCGACGATGCGGCCCTGCCGCACGGCGACATCGCCCTGATAGCGTGGCGCGCCCGAGCCGTCCACGATCGTCCCGTTGCGGATCACGAGATCGAGACCCATGGTCATGTCCTTTCCCTCTCTCCGCCTCAACGACCTTCGAAGCGGGGCAGGCGTCGCTCCCGGAGCGCGCGCAGGCCTTCCTTGTGGTCCTCGGTCTGCCGCAGGATTCCCACCTGCGGGCGGATGAAGTCCAGCGCTGCCTCGAAGGACATCTCGAGCCCGCGCAGGACAGCACGCTTGGCCACCTGCACACCCCGCGGCGCCGACAGCGCGAAGCGCTCTGCGAACTCACGGGTGGCGCCGGACAGCTCCTCGGCCGGCACCACCCGGCTCACGAGTCCGTAGCGGAGCGCCGTCGCGGCGTCGATGGGCTCGCCGCTCAGGACCATGTCCAGCGCGTTGGTGAGCCCGACGATGCGCGGGAGGAGCCACGCCCCGCCCCCGCCCGGGGCGAGGCCGAGCCGCACGTAGACCTCGCAGAAGCGGGCGGTGTCGGCGGCCAGCCGGAAGTCGGCGGCGCAGGCCAGATCGAGCCCGGCGCCGTAGGCGGCGCCGTTCACGGCGGCGATGAGCACCTTGGGGAAGCGGCGGAGGAGGAGCTGGGTCTCCTGGATGAGGCCGACCTGCTCCTGACGGGCGGCGACGGCGGAGCCACCGGAGGCCGCCACCCGCGCCATACTCTTCACGTCGCCGCCGGAGCAGAAGGCCCGACCGGCGCCGGTGATCACGAGGACGCGGACGTCGTCGTCCTCCTGGGCGACGCGCACCGCTCGCCCCACCTCGTCCAGCATCTCCACGGAGATGGGATTGCGCTGCTCGGGCCGGTTGAAGGTGATGGTGGCGGTGTGCTCGTCCACCTCGTAGCGGACCTCACGGTAGTCGCTCATCGCCGGGAGGCGATCAGGCAACCACGGCGGGGTCGACGCGGAGCACGGCGTAGCCGCCCACCGCCCCCGCCCCGAACCCCGGAGCGAAGATGCGCATGGGGCGCGCGATCACGCCTTCCCGGACCGCGTCGTGGAGCGCGATGGGAATGCTCGCGGAGGAGGTGTTGCCCACCTTGTCGATGTTGAAGTAGAGACGGTCCGCGGACACGCCCGCCGCCTCCGCGATGCTCACCACCATGGTCTTGTTCGCCTGGTGCGGCACCACGAGATCCACCGCGTCGAGGAGCGAGGCACCCGCCTTCCCCTCCGGATGCGGTAGCGCGCGGAGCTCACCCAGCATCTGGCCGAGATAGCGCTTGACTAGCGCGCGCACCTCCGGTCCGTACACCGTGATGTTGTTGTCGAACTCGGGGTTGGGCCAGATGATCGAGTCCACCTCCGACATGGGCCCGCTCGCGTAGGTCTGCAGCACCTCCACGTCGGGCGGGGCGCCGGCGGGGGCGGGCCCGATGACGAGGGCGGCGGCGCCGTCGCCGAAGATCATGCGCGAGGTACGCACGGTGCCGATCTTGTCGGAGAACTTCTCCCCGCAGACCACGAGGATGGGACGCTCCACTTCCTGGAGGAGGCGCACCGCCTCGGAGAGGCCATAGGGCAGCCCGGCGCAGGCCGCGACGATGTCGCAGGAGGCATGCGTCTGGAAGACGCCGAGCTGCCCGGACAGCCAGGTGGCGAGCGACGGCATCATCTTCACGCTCGTGCACGAGCAGAAGAGCACGGCCCCGATCTCCTCCGGCCGGTGCCCGGACTTGGCGAGCGCGCCCTGGGCGGCGAGGAGGGCCATGTGATCGAGGTCGAGCTCGGTATACACGCGCTCCTCGATGCCCGTCTTCTTCCGGATCTCCTCCACCGTCATGGGCGACCAGCAGTAGGCAGCGTTGCGGATGAGGTCGTCGTTGGTGCACGGCCGCTCGCCCTTGTACACGGCCACCGCCTCCAGCCGCGGCATGACCTTGAAGCGCCTGCCAACCTGTACGGGGGGATAGGGCAGCACGGGACGCCGCGACTCCGCGGGCAAGGGCTTGCGCGGCCGCACGCGGTGCACGCCCTTCACGCGCCGGATGAACTGCAGCACGTCGTCGCTCCGCGGATGGAAGACCACCACGTAGTCGTCGTCGTGGAGCTTGCCCACCTCGGTGAGGCGGAGCTTGGTGCGGTCCCAGCGGTACTGGTTGTGGAGGATCATGGTCTGCCGCATCAGCGCTTCCAGCTCGGGCACGCGGTGGTTGAACTCGATGATGTCGTCGTAGCCATAGCCCGGATAGTCCGGATCGTAGGCGAGGAGATGGAAGGTGAGGTTCCGGGGGTTGGCGAGGATCTCCCCCACGGTGGGCTTGATGGCGGGCAGCTCCCCGCCCGCCCACTTCTTGTGGCGGAAGATGTCGAGGAGGATGCGGCAGATCTTGTCCTCCGTCCCCTCGTCCCAGGTGGCAGGCAGCCGCCGGTACGCCCCCTCGATGCCCGCTGCCATCTCGCTGCCGTCCTGCGCCTCGAACACGGGCAGGAAGACGTCGTCGCGATGCCGCGCCACGTCCCGCCATCGGGTAGGGCGCTTCTCGTACATGGTCATCGCGTAGCGGTTGACCCAGAAGAGATGCAGGGCGAGATCGCGCAGGATCTCGAAGCGAGCCTTGTAGCCGCTCGACTCCACCCGCTGGACGATGTCCGTCTCGTTGGGCGCCTTCTCCTCGAAGTCACGCTTGATGACGGCGGCGAACTGCTCCAGCGTCTGGAAGGCGGAGAAGTCCAGCTCGGGGAAGAAGTTGAAGGGGAAGACGATGCGCCCGTAGCGGTTGATGACGAATGGCTTCATGGTGCTCCTCCTACTTGCGCGCCTCCACGAGGGCCCAGCCCGCCTCCGCCATGGGACGCGCGCGCTCGCCGCGGGAGCGGGCCGCCGCGTCGTTGGCCGTGCCCGCGAGCACGCGCCCCATGATGCCCTGGGCGATGGCGGCCAGGCGGAACATGGCAAAGGCCACGTAGAAGCTCCAGTCCGGGATGCTCGAGCGCCCGGTGCGACGGCAGTACGAGGCGAGATAGTCCTCCTCGCTCGGGATGCCGAGGGCCTTCAGGTCCTCGCCCAGCACGCCGCCCAGGATGTCGGGGCGCAGATGATAGGGCATGGCGTTGTAGGCGAGGTCGGCCAGGGGATGACCGAGGGTGGCCAGCTCCCAATCCAGCACGGCGAGCACCCGCGACTCCGTGGGATGCATGATGACGTTGCCCAGGCGGAAATCGCCGTGGACGATCGTGGTCTGATCGTCGGCGGGAATGTGCTCGGGCAGCCAGACGAGCAGGTGCTCCATGGCCTCGATGCGCTCCGTCTCCGAGGCGCGATACTGCTGGGTCCAGCGGTGGATCTGCCGCGTGAAGTAGCTTCCCGGCCTGCCGAAGTCCGCTAGCCCCAGCGCCTTCCAGTCCTGGCGGTGGAGCCGCGAGAGCACGTCGTTCATGGAGTCGTAGATGGCCGCGCGCTCGGCCGGCGCGCAGCCGGGCAGGAGCGGATCGACCATGATGCGGCCGCCCACCCAGTCCATCACGTAGAACATCGTCCCGATGATCTCGGGGTCCTCGCAGAGCACCCATGTCTTCGGCACGGGCACGTCGGTCTGGCCGAGCGCGGTGAGGATGCGGTACTCGCGATCCACGGCGTGCGCGGAGGGCAAGAGCTTGCCCGGTGGCTTGCGGCGCAGGACGTACTCGTGGCCCGGCGTGGAGAGCCGGTAGGTGGGATTGGACTGGCCGCCCTGGAACTGGCTCACGGCGACAGGACCGCGGAAGCCCGGGATGCGCACGGTGAGGTAGCGCTCGAGGGCATCCACGTCGAAGCGATGCGTCTCCCGCACGGGAATGGTGTCGGAGGTCAGCGTGGTCTCGATGGCCATTGAGGGTGGGCTCCTGGGGGGTGGATTATACCCGGGGCGGCGGGACTAGCCCAGCGTCCGTCTCCGTCACCGGCGGCGGCTCGGAGGCGCGGCGGCCCCAGAGCAGCGTGAGGGCGAGCAGGCACGCGGCGCCGAGACCGCCGCCGGCCAGGCACGCCGCAGGCACGCCCCACTTCTCCGCCACCGCGCCGATGAAGAGCGCGCCGAAGGGATTCATGCCCACGAAGACGAAGGCGTAGAGTCCCATCAGGCGCCCGCGCAGCGCGTCGGGCACGGTGACCTGCAGCGTGGTGTTCGAGCTCGCCATGAACACGATCATGGCGAAGCCCATCACGGCGAGCAGCGCGCAGTCGATCCCGAAGCGGCGCGAGAGGCCGAGCACGACGAGGCCGACGGCGTCCACCAGGGCGGCGCCGGCGAGCAGCCACACCGGGGCCCGCCCCCTCCCCATGAGCGCGAGGGCGGTGGAGCCGACGACCGCGCCCACCCCGAGACAGGTCATGAGGAGACCGAAGCCGTGGGCTCCCTCGTGCAGCACGTCCCGCGCCACGAGCGGGACGACCACCCCGAAGTTCACCACGAAGAGGCTCGTCACCAGCATGTAGGCGAGGATGAGCATGATGAGCGGCGTGGCCCAGGCATAGCCCAGCCCCTGGAGGATCTCCTGGGCCAGGCTGTCGACCGAGCGCGGCCGCGGCTCGCCCTCGTTGTGGATGGCGAAGAGGGCGGCGATGACGCCGAGAAAGCTGAGCCCGTTCATGAGGAAGGCGATGGCCACGCCGTAGCGCGCCACGAGGAGGCCGGCCACTGCGGGCCCGACCACCCGCGCCCCGTTGAACACCGCGGAGTTGAGGGCGATGGCGTTGATGAGATCGTTCTTGCCCACGATCTGCACCACGAAGGACTGGCGCGCGGGCAGGTCGAGGGTGTTGGCCACGCCGTACACCAAGGCGAGCACCGCGATGTTCCAGTACTGGATGTGGCCCGTCCACGCCAGCGCAGCCAGCGCGAAGGCCTGGAGCATGAGGGCGCTCTGGGTGAGGAGGAGGAGCCGCCGCTTGCGCACGCGATCGGCGAGCGCTCCCGCGAGGAAGGAGAGAAAGAGCATGGGGCCGAACTGGAGCGCGGTGATGGTGCCGAGCTTGAAGGGCGAGCCCGTGAGCTCGAGCACGACCCACGACTGCCCCACGCTCTGCATCCACGTGCCCACGAGGGAGACGAGCTGACCGGACCAGAAGAGGCGGAAGTCGCGATAGCGGAAGGCGCGGAGGCCGGCGGGCCAGGCCATCGACTATACTGTGCCACGAATCTACCCAGGGCCGCGGAGGTGGGACGTGAAGACGAGCGCGTGCGCGGGGCGTGCGGTGCTCATCGCCGCCCTCCTCTTCCTCGCCGCGGTGGAGACAGCCGCTCCCGCCGGCGCACCCGCGGCCGGCACGAGCCTCTCCGGTCAGCTGCTCGTGGCGTTGCCCTCGCTCGACGATCCGCGCTTCAAGCGCACGGTGGTGTTCATGCTCGTCCACGACGCGCGCGGCGCCATGGGTCTGATCATGAACCGGCCCCTCGGGGACATTCCCCTCGCCGTGCTCCTCAAGCAGGCCGGCCTGCCGGATGCGGGCGCCAAGGGCAGCGTGAAGCTCCACGTGGGCGGGCCCGTGGAGGCGACGCGCATCTCCGTGCTTCACTCCGACGACTATCGCGGCCCGGAAACCACCCTGCTTGCCGACGGGCTCGCCGTCACCTCACAGCCGGAGATCCTCGGCGCGATCGCCGCCGGCAAGGGACCGCGCCGCACCCACTTCAGCGTGGGCTTCGCGGGATGGGGACCGGGACAGCTCGAAGATGAGATCAAGGGCGGCTACTGGATCACCGTGCCGTCGGACGAGGGGATCCTCTTCGACGATGCCTACGAGACGAAGTGGGATCGGGCGATGGCCAAACGGAAGTTCAACCTCTAGGTGATCGCCTTCTGACGGTTGCGTGCCGGCAATGCGCCGGGCGGGGTCGGAGGCACCCTTCCCGAGCCACGCTGAGTCGCATTCCGCGTGGCCACTCTAGCGAGCCACGAAATTGTGGTCGCCGCCTTCGAGAATCTCCCCAGAAG